>CAZVAQ010000329.1:0-1501 GCA_964625145.1 uncultured Candidatus Sumerlaeota bacterium | reverse complement strand
AGCACAGGTTCGACGGTGGCCCACCCGGCGAATACCCAAACGCGATGGAGTGAATGCCATCGGGGATGGCGCTGAGGGGCAGACGCCCCCCGTTGTCGCGATGTTGGGGAAACAGTCCGATGTCCGCCGCGTTCCAGTCAATGTGGCCGCGGCTGAAGGAGGCGAGCTCGTAGGGCTGCCAACTCAGGTCGGGCATGGGCGTGGCCTGCTCGAAGCCGGGGTCCTCATCGCCCAGGTAGCAATAATCCGTGACATACAAGTCACCGGTTGCCCGGCCAAGGAAGATTCCACTCCAGGGGAGGCCCCCTTCGAGTAGCTTCTCTTCCCACAGCATCACCACTTCGCCCGGTTCGAGCGTGATGGTGCGCTTGCCCGCGCCGGCAAGGGCTCCTTCCCAGGCGACGCCGTGGTCCCAATTGCGAGTCGTGCCTGCCCCGTCGATGGTGATGGTCAATGGCGCTTCAGTACGATTCTGTGCTGCCAGACGATAGTTGGCCTTCCCGCCCAGCTGCTCGACCTCCCATTCGTCGTAGTAGTGGTAGGGGAATAGTTCGAAGTATTTCCCGGCGGGGATCACGCCGGCCCCCATGGTGTAGGCTGGATCACCATCGGCCAGGAAAAGTAGCTCGCGGTGTTCCTTCTCGACGACGTGCTCGACGTCGGAGATCCATGCCCATGTGTCGGGTTGCTTTTCGAAGCTCGCGTGGGTCTGGGAGAGGAAGGCTTGCCTTTCGAGATCGAAGGGCTCGTGCGCGGTCGGTGCACCCAACTGAATTTCTGCAGTGGCCATGGTGGTGATTCCAAGCAGCATCAAGGTGCTGGCAATAAAGTTTCGGCAGGATTGCATGGGGGATCCCCGATGGCACTCGAAGGTCAGCAAGAGATTGCCCCCCGGCATGCGGGGGGCAATCCCATCGAGCACAATCCCGTGGCGGCTCGCGGTCGCTGTCGAGTTGGGAGCGCCCGCGCGCCGGCCCATGCCGGCACCCATGCGCTGGCCTGCCATCTGGCCGCGACGAAGAGGCGCTACACCTGTCGCGGCTGCGGCTTCGCTGTCATCAGTGGTCGAGGGCTTGGAGGCTTGCGGAGGATCGACCATGCACCGTCCGCAACAACCGGCGGCCGGCCCCGGGCCCGCTCCTGCGCCCGGCACTTGTGGTGGAGTCGTCCCTGCCAAGGCTGCAGCAAACTCCTCCTTTGTCATGATCTTCGGTTCGTAGCTGATGCCGCGCATCTTGGCCTGGCGGTGGAACGCCTGCAGATGATGATGTGAACCGCGCTCGAGCATTGCATACATTTGGCGGAGCTGTGGAACCGTGGTTTCCTTCTGCAGCTTGCGAAGGTCGTCTATGTCGAACTCCTCAAATTCAATCCCCGCCTTCACGGCGCCTTCGAGGGACGCTGTCCCCTGTGCCAGCAGCCGGTCATGCATCTCCTGCATCTTCACATCGGCAAAGACGCCCTTCTCGACATCGGCGACAAGGCCGGCCTGGCCGGCGAG
>CAZVAQ010000328.1:0-1515 GCA_964625145.1 uncultured Candidatus Sumerlaeota bacterium | reverse complement strand
ATTGAGTGGGCGGATCAGACATTCAAGCCATGGATCGGATGCGCCAGGGGTCATACCGGGTGCCAAAACTGCTATGCGGAGTCCGACATGGACACGCGTCGGGGCCGTGTGAAATGGGGGCTGCATGGCACCCGCAGCGCTACGACGATGGCTTACTGGCAGAACCCTTTGAAGTGGAACCGACTTGGAGCGGCTAATCGACCGCGAGTGTTTTGCGCATCGCTGGCAGATGTTTTCGAGGACTGGCAAGGACCGGTCATTGATAGCCAACATCGTCGGTTGTTCACGATCAATGGCAACGAATGGTTCACTGAAGCGGAATATCCAGATTGCCGACCGCTAACGATTGCCGACTTGCGGCGAAAGCTGTTTGAAACGATTGACGCCACGCCGAACTTGGATTTTCTGCTGCTCACCAAGCGGCCGGAGAACGTGCGGGGCATGTGGCCTGGCGTGTGCCATGACACCGACATGGGCGGCGACGGGGTAACCATAACGGCGTACCGCCGCAACGTCCACCTGCTCTACAGTGCCAGCGATCAGCCGAGTCTGGATGCCGGCATCGACCACCTACTTGCCTGCCGCCCCCTCGTGCCAGTGCTGGGGCTGAGCCTGGAGCCGCTGGTGGGGCCGGTGGATTTGGATATTGGCGACGCCCTATATGAAAGGCGGGACAACAACGGGAACTGCTGGCAGTATAAAGGCCACCTTGACCACGTAATAGTTGGCGGCGAATCGGGGCCACGCGCCCGTCCCTGCAACATCGACTGGATTCGCAGCATCATCCGCCAGTGTAAGACGGCCGGCGTGCCGTGCTTTGTGAAGCAACTGGGGAGTAAGCCGTTCATGCCCGGCAGCGGCGGCGAGCGGTTCGATTGGCCGTGTGGCTACGTCGTAAAGGGCGGAAATACATGGCTTGATTTGCGCCACCCCAAGGGCGGCGATCCCACCGAGTGGCCAGAGGATTTGCGCGTCCAAGAGTTCCCGGAGGCAGTGGCATGACGATCAAGTGTCGTGTTTCCGGCAAACCGGCCACAGCAGGCAGCAAGCGCGGCTATCCGATCAAGCGCAAGGACGGCTCCCTGGGCGTGGCGATGGCCCCGGACAACAAGCGGTCCAAGGCGTGGATGGCCCTGGTGCATGGCGCGGCGATGGACGCGATGGGCGAGCAAGGGGTGATTCGCGGGCCGGTCTACCTGTCGATGCGTTTTCACTTCCTGCGGCCCAAGAGCCATTACGGCAGCGGCAAGCAGGCGGAGCGCGTGAAGGATTCAGCCCCGGACCATCACACCAAAAAGCCCGACCTGACCAAGCTGGTGCGATGTGTCGAGGACGCGCTAAAGGGCGTGGTGTGGGCCGACGATTCCCAGGTCGTGCGGCAAAGCGTGGAAAAGGTCTATTCGGCCCACTGGGAGGGCGTGGAAGTGATGATTAGCGAGGAGGCAGCATGAAACCCAAGAAACCGCCCCACCATCCCAAGGTGTGGGCTATCAGATTTTGTGACGGCGATTTGAG
>CAZVAQ010000327.1:0-1527 GCA_964625145.1 uncultured Candidatus Sumerlaeota bacterium | reverse complement strand
TGGCAAGGCCGACGAGGGCGTTGGCGGGTCCGCCTGCGCGGGGATCAAGACCGGACAAAATATGCAATACTTGCATGGTTCCGAGTTCCGTGTTCACACTATGGAGCGCCGGGCTCCTGCCCGGCTGTTGGGGAAGTAACGGTTCGCATTGGCAAGAAGCGCGTGGGTGCGAAGGCCAATGCCCACTGGGGGACTTGCCAGGCAGGAGCCTGGCGCTCCATAGGGTGGCGCTCCATCGGGTGGCGCTCCATAGGGTGGCGCTCCCTAGGGTGTTGATGCTCGCGCGCCAATCACTTGTTCTCTCCCAACGATTCGTCAATCAGTTCAGCCATGCGCTGTGCGAAGATACTGAAGGTGAAGCTCTGATCAAGGCGCTTCTTGGCGGCGGCGCCGAGTTGGGTGCGGAGGTCGGGGTCGGAGAGCAGGCGGTTCATCGCTTCGGCGATGGTGTGGGTATCATCCCACGCGGTCAGATAGCCGGTTTCGCCTTCGACGATGATCTCCGGTGTGCCGCCGGTGTTGCCGCCGATGCAGGGTTTGGCGAAGGCCATGGCCTCCAGGAAGACGATGCCAAAGCCTTCCTTGGCGCTGGGCAGGACGAACGCCTCGCAGTTTGCATAGAGCCAGCGGAGTGATTCGTCGGTCAGGCGGCCGGGTAGATGAATGCGATCGGCGAGGCCGAGAGCGGCGACTTCCGCGCGCAGGTTGTCGACATCGTTGCCGCCGCCGCCGATGACATAGTGCACGTCGGGATGCGCGGGGGCGATGCGGGCAAAGGCGTTGATGGCCGTGCGCACGCCCTTGAACTTCTCGGTGGTCGCCAGGCGGGCGATGGTGAGGAGGAAGCGTTTGCCGCGCAGGTGGGAGAGGGCTGGTTCGAGCCCTGCCGGTGCAGAGAGGAAGGACGGATCAAGCGGCGCGTGCATCACGCACGCTTGGCGCGGCTCGACGGATTGCACTTCGCGCATGCGCTGCAGGGAGTAGTTGCTGACGGAGACGATCCAATCGCTGCGGCGCAGGGCCAACCGTTGCAGCGCACTGCGCCGGCTCCAGATTTCGATGCCGTGCAGGTGGACATGCGTGACAAGGCGCGGGTTGATCGCCTTTGCAACCAGCAGCGGCGGCGCGAGGAAGACGTGATCGACGTGCAGGATGCGCGCGTGCCGCGCGTTACTTAGCGTCGCGAGGATAAACCGCGCGTGATTGCGTCCGAAGCTGGTGAAGGGAACCTCCTCCGCCGCGACGTTCAACACGCGCGCGCCCGGCGGGTCGTTCAGCGACAGCACGCGCAGCTCCATCCCCCGCTCCCGCGCGGCGCGAAGCTGCGCCAGGGCCACATGGCCGCCAAGACGCTGGATGCCGCCGGGCTTTTCGAGTTCAGGGAAGACGGAGAGGAGCATGGAAATTATGAATTATGAATTATGAATCATAGAAACGATGTGAGGATCGGGTATTTGTGGTGTTGAATGGGGATCAGGTGTTGAACTGCCGGCGGACTTCTGCGGCGAGCGTGTTGCGGTAGCGGGT
>CAZVAQ010000326.1:0-1553 GCA_964625145.1 uncultured Candidatus Sumerlaeota bacterium | reverse complement strand
AATCGGGCAGAGGCGTAACCAAGTCTGGCCTAACAGCACAAACCGGGGAGGGGCACGATGAGCAAGCTGGATTTTGCATTCTGGGACGCGGTACCCGAAGGACCGCCGGAGTACCAGCCCTGGGAAGTCTATGACATGCACATCCGGCTGGCGCAGAAGCTGGAGAACCTGGGTTGGCACTCCTACTTCACCATCGAGCACCAGAACCGGCCCGGCGCCAACATCACGTCGCCGTCCGTCTACCTCACGGCCGTCGCCTGTGCTACCGAGCGCATTCGCATCGGGACGATGATGTGGCAGTTGCCCTTCCATCACCCCTTGCGCCTCGCGCAGGAAGTCGCCATGCTCGACCACCTCTCAAGGGGGCGCGTCGAGTTCGGAAGCGGCATCGGTGTGCACGAGCACGAGTTCATCCGGTGGGGTGTGGACTATTACCAGCGCGCCGCCATCAGCGAAGAGGCCATCGAAATCATCAAGCGCGCGTGGACCCAGCCGGAGGTCACGTACGACGGCAAGTACTTCCACTTCGACGAAGCGCTTCCCAACCCGCACCCCTACCAGAAGCCGCATCCGCCCATCTGGGCCGCCGTCCATTCCGATGAGTCCATGCGTTGGGCCGCTCGCAACAACTACCACGTCGCCCAGAACCTCGATACAGACGACGACGTAGCGGCCAAATTCGACCTCTTCCGCGAGACGTGGAAGGAGTGTGGCCACGAGGGCCCCATGCCGCGAGTCTTCCTGCAGCGCACCGTCCACATTGCAGAGACCGACGAGAAAGCGCACGAGACGGCGCGCAAGTACATCGGCGCCGCCAAGGAACGTCGCATCGGTGGTGGTCCGCTCGCCGCAACGCGCATCGGCTGGGGCTCGAACGAGCGTGGCATGGGCCGCGACTCCGACCGCCCGGACGACCTCAAGCGGGGCAAGACCATGGAGCAGGCCCAGACCAGCTACGAGTTCAACATCGAGAATGGCCTCGCCATCGTCGGCAGCCCGGACACGGTGATCCAGAAGCTGCAGGAAGGCCAGAAGAAGATCGGTTATGACCTCTTCTGCACCAGCTTCATCGGCCGCCTCCCGCAGGACGAGTACGACAAGGCGCTGGAACTCTGGGGCAAGGAAGTCATTCCCGCCTTCCAGTAGCGCATACCTGTGCCGCCAGGCGAAATTCGACGCCTCGACTCTTCCCGAGCCGCGGCGACTGCCCGTCCGCTTGTCTCACGTCGCCTCGCCTTGATTTGACACTGGCCGGATTCCAAATCGCCCTCGGGAGTGAACGTTCCCGAGGGCGATTTGTGGTGCTACCGGTAAGGTTGGGCGTCGGTCAGTGGCTTATTCCGCGTTACCCGCGCGCAGCCACTCGATGTAGTCCGGGATTGCCTTCTCCACCGGGTACTGCGGTTCGTAGCCCGTGTCCGCCTTGATGCGCGTGATGTCGGAGTACGTCGGCCCGGGGTTGCCGGGGCTCCGGCCTTCCTTCAAGAAGCTCCCGTCGAAGTCGGGGATCACGCTCTGGATCGCCTTCACCAGTTCTCCAGGGGTGGACGCTC
>CAZVAQ010000325.1:0-1581 GCA_964625145.1 uncultured Candidatus Sumerlaeota bacterium | reverse complement strand
AGCGAGTCGCACCAGGGCGAGAACCGTGTCAAGTTATGACGTGAGGGTCAGTAATTCAGATTTCTGTTGCAGAACAGTCGAAATCGATCGGGACGATGTATCGGTGCATTACCCGTCCAGAGCTACTCCCCAAAAACTGGACACTTGAACAAGTAAGGTTTTCCGGCCACCCTTCCCGCCAGAAAGTGGAGCCGGATCATGGCCAAGAGACGACGCATCCCCCCCGAAACAAAGGCTCGCGTGGCCCTTGCCGCAGCCCGGGGCGTGCGGACGGACAACGAGATCGCCGCGCAGTTTGAGGTGCATCCCACGCAGGTCAGCCAATGGAAGCGCCAGCTTCTCAACGGTACCCGTCCCGCCTCCCCCATGTTGCACTGAGGTCTGGCTCGGGTTGAAGAGTCGCTTTCCATTTTTGTGATGGAGGGCTTGGGATGAACGGTGATCGTGAGGCGATGTGGGCCGGGCGCCAGGCGTTCGCGGCCCCACAACCCGCTTGCCAGCAACAACCCCTCATGCCAAGGTGTGGCCAGCGTTTCCTGCTGGAGCACCAGCCATGGCCCAACTGACCGTCGACCTGCCCGAATCCGTCCCCGCCGATGAAGCGCGGTTGGAGATGGCCATCGGCTTGTACCGCTCGGGGCGCGTGACCCAGGGCGAGGCGGCGCGGTTGGCGGGGTACACGCGGCCGACGTTCATCGAACTGCTCGCCAAGCGCGGTGAGCCCTTCACGAACATCGATGGGGCAGACCTCGACCAGGAGCTGGCCGCATGGCGGGCCATGGCGTCTCCAACAGCTCCCCGATAATCGTCCTCAAGGCCGCGGGGTTGCTGGATATCCTGCCCGCCTGCTTTCAAACCGTCCTCGTTCCGGATGAGGTCGCGAATGAAATCCGCGACTTTCCCGCCGCGATCGCCGATGTCCGCGCGATCCGGGATCGGCGCTTGTTCCGGGCGCTGTGCCTGGAGATTGACCCCGGCGAAGCGGCAGCCATCACGCTCGCCTGTGAGACGCCCGGTGCCGCCGTGATACTCGACGACAAGAAAGGGCGCCGCGTGGCACGCAACCTCGGCCTGCCTGTCGTCGGCACCATCGGTCTCATCATCGAAGCCAAACGCATCGGCGCCATCGAGCGCGCGCGCCCGGCCATCGAGGCACTGTGCGCCGTGGGCCTGTATGCGAGCGACGAGGTCATTCAAAGGGCGCTGAAGGAGGCACAAGAGTGACATTTGGCTCGACGCGGGCGAGGATTTCGTACCTTTCTGCCAACCATGATCGCCCCGAACCCACACGACACCCACGGCAGATCCACGGCAATCGCCGAAGCCTATGCGTACGACCCCTACGGCCGGCACCGGGTGATCGATCCGGGGACGGACTCGACGTACTTCACGAGTGACGACACTTACGACGAACTGCACCCTGGCGCGATCAACAACGCCATCCGCTACACAGGCCAGCGCTTCGACGCGGAGTCGGGGCTGATGTATTACAAGAACCGCTACTACGACCCGGCGGCGGGGAGGTTTATGGCATTTTGCAGTATATTGTGAAGGATAGACCTCTCTTCCAATCCACGACCG
>CAZVAQ010000324.1:0-1583 GCA_964625145.1 uncultured Candidatus Sumerlaeota bacterium | reverse complement strand
TGGTCGGGGTGGCGAGACTCGAACTCGCGACCTTACGCTCCCGAAGCGTACGCGCTAGCCAACTGCGCCACACCCCGACACGGGACGCGAAGGGTCTTCAGCAAGGCGGGGCTGGTCAAGCAGGAAACTGGGGTCCCAGCGCGATTGGCGTTGACGGCTCCCGGGGGGACTTGGGCCACTTGGCCGGCCGGTGGTAATACGTCGTGTTATTATCCCTCCGGCCCCATTTCCCCCAAGGATCCCCCCCTCATGGCTTCTTCCACACCTCGTCTGCCTGTGACTGTCCTGTCGGGATTTCAGGGGGCGGGTAAGACGGCGGTCTTGAATCATGTCTTGGCCAATCGAGCAGGTCGCCGCGTGGCCGTGATCGTCAACGACATGGGGGGGGAGGCTGCGGCGTTGTCGCGGGCGGGCGATGCGTTGGTTGAGATGAACGACGGGTGCATTTGCTGCACGGCGCACGAGGACCTGATGCGCGAGGTGGAAAAGCTGGCCGGCGAAGGGCGCATTGATTACTTGCTGATCGAGGCGACAGGCGTCGCGGAGCCGATGCCGATCGCGGCTGTTTTCACTTCCGAGGATGATGAAGGCTATTCGGTGGGACAGGTTGCGCGGCTGGATACGATGGTGACGGTGGTGGATGCGTCGGCGTTTCTGCAGGACTTGTTGTCTGATGATGAGCTGGCGGAGCGCGGGCTGGCGGCGGCGGAGGATGATGACCGCACGGTGGGCGATGTGTTGATGGAGCAGGTGGAATTTGCCAACGTGATCGTCATCAACAAGTGCGACTTGGTTTCCGACGCGCAGGCCGCGCGGCTGCAGGCGTTGTTGCATCGATTGAATCCGGCGGCGCGGATTGTTCGCTGCATTCGTGGTCAGGTTCCCATGGACGCCATCTTTGACACGCAGTTGTTTGACTTTGACCAGACGATGGAAGGCGCGGGTTGGCTGCAGGAACTGAATCGCGGTGTGCATGGCGACTCTTCGCGTTCGGATGCCGAGGAGTGTGGCGTCGGGAGTCTAGTCTATCTCGCGCGGCGTCCGTTCCACCCGGCGCGGCTGTTGGATCTGGTCGGCGAGAATCCCGAATTTCAGAACGTGCTGCGTTCGAAGGGATTCGTGTGGCTCGCGACGCGGCACGACACGGCGGGGAACTGGCAGATCGCAGGGCGGTCGTTCTACCTGGACCCGGCGGGGGAGTGGATGGCCTCGATCCCCCGGAGCGAATGGCCCTCGGACCCGGAGTTGCATGCGGAGATCAAGGCAGTGTGGGCCGAGCCATGGGGTGACCGGCGCCAGGAGTTGGTCTTCATCGGCCGGGACATGAACGTACCGGCCCTCCGCGCGGGGTTGGATGCGGTGCTGCTGACGGACGCGGAGATGAAGCTGGGGCCGAATGGTTGGGCCGCGTTCGAGGATCCCCTCCCGGAGTGGGAGGAGCATGTGTGCGACGAACACTGTGACCACCATCATCATCATTAAGAGGGGTGGGGTGGGGGACCGAGGCGTCGGATTCTTGAACCCACCCCAAATTCGCGTTGTGCGGGTTGGGGTTTGGGACCAACCTTGGGGGCCCTTTGCTG
>CAZVAQ010000323.1:0-1585 GCA_964625145.1 uncultured Candidatus Sumerlaeota bacterium | reverse complement strand
CAGCGCGTTGTCGCGCATGCGATCCTTCACCTCGTTCCACAAGGCGGCACGCTGTATACTGCGCTCGACGATTTCCGCCAGGTCGCTGCGGCGCCGCACACCGTGGACCCGCGGGCCATAGGCCACATTGTCGAAGATCGACTTGGGGAAAGGATTGGACTTCTGGAAGACCATTCCCACCCGCCGGCGCAGGTCCACCACGTCCGTCTCCGGCGCGTAGATGCTCTGGCCGTCCAGCAGCAGTTCACCGGTCATGCGCGTGTGCTCGATCAGATCATTCATGCGGTTGATCAGGCGCAGGAACGTGGACTTGCCACAGCCCGACGGACCGATCAGCGCGGTCACTTCGCCGGCCGGGATCTCCATGCTGATGGAGTACAGGGCCTGCTTGGAACCATAGAAGAATTCGACGTTGCGCGCATCGATGCGGCCGGCTTGGTGGTTGGGATGGCTGGAATCAGTCATGACAAGTCCCGTGCAGACATTGGTGCGGAAATCCGCCGAAACAAGTGAAGTGCACCCTCTCCCCCCCGGGCCGGGCAAGCAAGGAGCGCGGGGGAAGCGTTGGAAAAGGTGGGACCCGGGAATTTCTCTCAACATTGGCATGGCCATCCTGGCCATGACGTCCCTGTTGTCCCTCCACGAATCTTGCCCACCCAAGGAGTAGCAGGCTTGCGGTCCGGGTGATCGCGATGCTGGGATGATGACAACAATGACTTCAATAAGTGGGAGCACGTATCATGAAGATTCAAATCGCGCGGGCGATGTGGGGGCTGACGGAAGGGACGACGCTGGAGGACAAGGTGCGCCTTGTGGCGGAGGCCGGCTATGACGCCATTGAGACGTGGGCGCCCGAATGCCACCCGGCGGAGTGGAACGCCATGATGCGCGACCATGGCCTGTCGACCATCATTCAAGTCTACCCGGCCAGCCGCGAGGAGATCCGCCCCTATCTGGAAAAGGCGGCCCCCTTTGAGCCGATCCTCCTCGTCAGCCACAGCGGCCGCGACCGCATGACATTTGACGAAGGGTGTGCCTACTTCGAGGAAGCCCTCAAGCTGGAGAAGCAATTCGGCATTTCCATCGGCCACGAAACGCACCGCCACCGGCTGTTCTACTCTCCGTGGGACACGGCAAGGTATCTGCGGGCCTTCGATGACCTGCGCATCACGGCAGACTTTAGCCATTGGGTCTGCGTGTGCGAATCGCTGCTGGGGGACATGGGTGATTTTCTCGACATCGCCATGGACCGCGCCATTCACATCCATTCCCGCGTCGGGCACATCGAAGGCCCCCAAGTCCCGCACCCCGCCGCGCCGGAATATGCCGAATGCCTGACTGCCCACGAGAAGTGGTGGGACGAGATCCGCGCCCGCCGCCAGAAGGAAGGGGCGAAGCGGCTCACCGTCACCGCCGAGTTCGGCCCGCCGCCCTATCTGCCGCAATTGCCCTTCACCGGCCAACCCGTCGCGGATCTATGGGAGGTGTGCCTGTGGATGAAGGCGCATCTGAAGAAGCGATGGAGTTGTTAGTTCCTGGTTCCTGGTTCCTGGTTCCTCGTACCTCGTTGTTGTGGGCTGGGAGC
>CAZVAQ010000322.1:0-1600 GCA_964625145.1 uncultured Candidatus Sumerlaeota bacterium | reverse complement strand
CACCAAGTGCGGCGCAATAGATGATCACTGAAAGGCCGTTTACCGTCAGCCACGACATGACGATGATTGTCGGTAGGGCAAGAGTAGGCTCGCCAAACCAATTCACGTTTCCACCAACAATGCCCAGACTGCGAAGCACCATATTGGCAAATCCGTCACCGGGGTGGAATACCCAGCGCATGATGGCGGCTTGCACGACGAGGCCGGTCACGCCGGGTACGTAGAGCGCGGCCTTGAAGAAGGTCTGCCAGCGCGGTGGCAACCCGATGATGAGGCTCGCCAGAAACAGGCTCACAAATATGCTATAGGGGAGGGTTCCGACAATGAAGAGAACCGTCACCCACAAGCTGCGCCACCAGAATGGGTCGAAGAGGATCGTCTCGAAATTGCGGAGACCCACCCAGCGCAGTTCCGAGCCGATGGACAGGCTCTTGTCCGTGAAGGCATAGACAAAAGCGGTGACAAGGGGGTAAAAGAGAAACAAGGTGCTCCAGCCGAGGGCTGTCGCCAGGAAGCCATAGGCGGCGAACCAATGGCGCGTTTCGGCGGGTGGCACTTGGCGGCGCAGGCGGGCCAAAGCCCAGAAGAGCGTTGGCGGTACGACGGCCCACGCCAGGCAAAGGGTCACTAAAATCAGAAAGGGATGAACCAGATGCATGGGCAGCAGTCGAGTCGTGGCACAGGTTGATGGTGTGCTGAAAAGGGTTGCCTGTCCGTAAAGAGGTATGATGACATGATGTCTCGTCGGCCCACGCGCAAGCCTAATTCCCTCAAGTCCCGGACAACGGCCATGGCATCCCGGAACTGGCTCTTTTTGATACTGCTGGTCCTCGTCGCCCCCTTGGCATCGGCCGCCCAGCGGGTCTCCTTCCTGTCGGTCCCCCCCGCCGTGTCCACCGACAATTCTCTCGTCGAGTTGAGATTGGCAATCCACAACGATGGCGCCCAATCACGGGACTACACGGTGCGGTTCTATGTCGACGACTTCAATCCGCTGCTTTTTATCGGATCGCAAGACCTACAGGTGCAACCGGGCGGTTGGGGTCTGGCCTCTGTATGGTGGGATCCGGTCTTCTTCCCCGGGCAGCGAACGCTTCTGGCGCGCGTGACGGCCGGGGAGGAAGTGATCGCCGAGGAGCAGTGGCCCTTGCGCATTGTCAGCACCTCCACGCCGGCACGGCCAATGTTCGATGGAGTGTGGATGGACCCCGGCGCGCTGCTGCTCGGTGTCTATCCGGTGATTCGCGCGCCAACCGCCGCCGATGTCCGCGACCAAGTCGATGCCGCCCATGCCCTTGGCGTCAACACACTGATTATCACATATGCCGAGTACGAGATTCTCGGCTGGGGGCCGTTTTACCCCAGCGAGATCGAGGAACTGGGGACACCGCTCATCTCGTTTGATGCAGTGGGGACGATCCTGGATCAGGCGAATCTGCGCGGCATGCACGTCTTTGTTGGCATCGGCCGCGGGCCAGAGTACCTTGATTTCTACCCGCAGGTCGACCCGGTCAAGTTGGTGGAGTTCACCGATCTTGCGCGCCGTGTCGGCGAGGAGCTGCACGAGCTTTACGGCCATCATGATTCGTTCTACGGTTGG
>CAZVAQ010000321.1:0-1616 GCA_964625145.1 uncultured Candidatus Sumerlaeota bacterium | reverse complement strand
AAATGGCTGCGCAATCCACATCGGCATTGCTCGCGCCCACAAGCGCGTGCCCCCCAAGGTCGCCGCCATGCCTGCCACAAGAGATCAGGCCCGGGTTGGGGACAGCGATAGGGAGGCGGGCGCGATCCCTTTATTCTCTTGGCTTTTGGCCTGGTCCACAAAGCAACCCTGCAACAGCAACGAGACACCGCCAAGCAGCGCGGTGGAAGCCATGAGGGCCACCACCAAACCCAGGAGCACAATGCCGGGCAATGTCTCCCAGGTCCAAATGCCCGCCGCCGCGGGCGCAAACGCCAGATAGATGCCGCCGAAGATCGCCGCCAACACTTTCCGCCCCCGGCCACAAGCCAAACAAAGCCAGGCAACATAGCACGGCAGAACGAGCCACGACGTCATGAGCAGCATCATGAAGACAACATAAGGAATCATCGCCCAATCAAACAGGGTGAACCCATCCTCCAGCATCAACCCCAGCACGACGCTCGCGACGCAGAAAAAAGCGCACGGCGCGAAGAGGATCAGCGATGAAACCAGCAGGCGCCGGGGCATGAACGGAACCGGCGCATGGTCCGGCCAGATTATGGACGGCAGGAAGATCATCGTCGGCACGATCAATGGCGTCGCCATCAATCCGGTCCACTCCAGGGACCGGAACTCCTCCCCCCATGGAACGAGAAGGACGCCAAGCGTCAGAGGCGCCACGGACATCGCCCAACCCACGGTGGCCCACTTCAGGCGCCAGAGCCACCAGCTCCTTGCACCCTTCAGGAAATCACTCCAGGCCTGCCGCTTCTCCGACGCGGACCATTCGCCATAAGTGCAGTCCGCGGAAAACCAATCGACCTGCGCACCGACGTGCGGAACGGCCTCCGCCAGCCACTTGATTCCCGCCCGCGCAATCAACGCCCTGCCCATGACGATGACCGACACGATCACCACCACAACCAGCAAGCACAGCGAGATCACGGTGCCAACATCATGCCGCTCCTGGCCCGGGCCCATGATGTGCTTGAGCATCTCCTCGTAACCAAATGTCCCGACGACAAGCATGCCAGTCATGCCCATGATATGCCCGAATGCCCAGATCGGCGCAATGAGCACGGGACTCCAGGCGATCGGAAACGTGCGCAAACGCGACATCAGGGGCACATGCGCCGCGGCAACCGTGAAGTAGAGATAGAACATGGAAAACAGGAGAACTGGCAGGATCGCCGAGGTAACCGCGGTGACAGTCTTGGATATCTCCTCTTCGCTGCTGGTGGTCGATGTCCAGAACGACACCACCAGGAACAAGCCAAACGCGACTGGGTAAAGCGCGATGACAACAAGCGCCGACCGCAATGGAGGATACAGCACACCGAAGGCGATCTCGCGCGCCTGCAGCGGCGTCGTCCAGATCTCCTCCTTCTGCTGCCGCGTCACTCGCCGGCAGGACAGGGGAATCGCCAACGCGAGGAGGAATGGCACGAAGAGGGAATAAACCGCCAAGCCGGCAAGGCCGACGATCGCCCGCTCGCCCTCCCGAAACAGATTCACGGCAACTGCCAACGAAGCCGCCATCGCGCCCATAAGCATCAGGATGAGAAAGACATGGGAAATGCGGAATCCGCGTCCAC
>CAZVAQ010000320.1:0-1662 GCA_964625145.1 uncultured Candidatus Sumerlaeota bacterium | reverse complement strand
GGCACGGCGGCGGCGTAGTCGCGGAACGCCTGGCCGAACTGGCCCTCGAGGTAGACTGCGCGCAGGTCGGTCCCGCCGATATCGCTGTCGCGGTGGACGAACATCCTCCCTGTCCTCCCCAATCACTGCAGCCGGCCTCGGACTGGTCCGCCGCTACCCGCGGTGCCCGTTCCGTATCCTTTCCCATTCGAGTTACCAATAAAACCGGCGACAACCTGAGTCCGGTTATTTGCTCCATCACTGCTTCCGGCAAAGTCGTCGCCTCCTGACCTGAATACATAACCCATTACTGACCAACATCATGACACATCCATTCATCCGCTTCTTCCGGTGCACGCTCGGGTTGTGCCTGCCGTGCATCGTTGCTGCAACCTCTGCCGCTGCGGCCCAGTATTTCGTCAGCCTTGAGGGCAACGACAGTGCCGACGGCCGCTCTCCGGCGACCGCTTTCCGCACCATCCAGCGCGGCGTCGACGCCCTGAATCCAGGGGACACCCTGACAATAGCTCCAGGGCAGTATCCCGAATCGGTCTCGCGCCAGGATCTCGGAAGCGCGGATGTCGACACTGTAATCCGGGCCGCCATCCCGGGAACTGTCCTGTTGAAAGGCGATGTCCCTCTCACCGGGCTGCAAAAAGTCGACGGCTTCCGCTTCGTCTGGCAAGTTCCCTTTGAACGGGAGCCCATGGCTGTCATCGAGCGCGACACCCTTCGCCTGTTCGACGCCGTTGAAAGCCTCGCCGAACTGGAGTTTCGCCCCGGAGCATTCCACTATGACGCGGAACGGCAAATCCTTTCTCTGTCCACCTCTGACCTACAGCCCCCTGACCAGCATCACTACTCGGTGGCCGTCATCAACGCTTCCGGCCTTTACCTCTACCAGCCCCGCCGGGTGATCGTCGACGGCATTGCCGCCACCGGCTTCAGCAACAATACCCTGTTGAGCTGGAAGGAATCCTTCGGCAATCATTGGGGCATCTTCCTCCGCAATGCCAGCCACTGCATCGTCCGCAACTGCACAGCCTTCCTCAACGGCGGCGGCATCGGCGTGAGCAGCGGCGAAACTGGCGGTGACAACGTCATCGAAGGATGCACAGCTTACGGCAACAACTCCAAGTTCAACGTCGAGGGCGGCAATATCCTCTGCTACCAAGGCAATCGCGACGTTATCCGCAACTCGGTGTCCTACCGCAGTCGGGCCCACGGCATGCGTTTTTACGGCAGGGGTGGCATTGGTAATGTCCTTTTCGAGGACGTCCTCTCCTGGGGCAACGTCAGCGGCGACTTTTGGATCAAGGGCATCTCCGGCAATGAACCTCCCGGCGGTGGCCTCGCCCGCCGCGCCATTGCCCTCGGCCGCTTCCACGTCCGCACTTTTGAGAATTCCATTCTCGGCAGCGATAGTTCCTACAACCGCGACCCCAACAGTTCACCGGAGTCGATTCGCTTTCTCTTTGAAGAAAATTTGGTTCAGTCTGACGAATTCGCTGACCCGGTCAACTTCGACTTCCGCCTCCAGGCAACGTCCCGCTTCCGCAACAGCGCCCCCGACGGCAGCGACCGCGGCCCGTTCCCCTACGCCAACGACGTCTTCTTTGTCAGTCCGGACGGCGATGATTCCAACCCCGGCACTTCTGCCGCCTCTCCCTGGCGCACTCTCAC
>CAZVAQ010000319.1:0-1686 GCA_964625145.1 uncultured Candidatus Sumerlaeota bacterium | reverse complement strand
GCCCGGGATCATGCCCGGCATCGCCCCCGGCAGGACGGGGTTCCACACCGTCTGCCAGTGCGTCGCGCCGAGGGCCAACGAGCCCTGGCGGATGCTCGCCGGCACCTGCCGGATCGCCTCCTGGCTCGCGATGACCGTCATCGGCAGGATCATGAGATGGCACCGCTCTCGGCCCAGCGCCGCATCGTGGAACTGGACCGCCTGCGCCAGGAGGAAAACCGTCTGACACGCCGCCTGAGGGGGCTGCGGGCGATGCAGCTTGAACACTTTTCCCTGTCACTCCTGAAATCGACTCATCAATCTGACCCATCCTGAGGACACCGCTACGCATGGCACCCAAGACAACGCCCCCCACCAACGGCAAGCCCGCGACGAACGGCGCTCCGCCCACCAAGGAGGAGATCTTTGGCATCGTCTGGCGTGCGTGCGACACATTCCGCGGCGCGGTGGACCCGAGTGAGTACAAGAATTACATTTTGGTGACACTGTTCATCAAGTACCTCTCCGACCTGGCCAGCGACCGTCGCGAGGAATACATGGCGAAGTACAAGGGTGACGCTGCCCGGGTCGACCGCGCCATGAGCCGCGAGCGCTTTGTCCTGCCGGACGAGTGCCGGTTCGAGCATCTTTATGAGCGGCGCAGCGATCCGAACATTGGCGAGCTGATGAACATCGCGCTGGAGAAGCTCGAGGACGAGAACAAGGGGAAGCTGGACAAGGTCTTTCGCATGATCGACTTCAACAGCGAAGCGAATCTGGGCGAGACACGCGAGCGCAACCGCCGGTTGAAGAATCTCCTGGAGGACTTTGCGAACCCCAAGCTCGACCTGCGTCCGTCGGTGTTGGGCGATGACCGGCGGGATATCATCGGCGATGTGTACGAGTACCTGATCGGGCAGTTCGCGGCCAATGCGGGGAAGAAGGGCGGCGAGTTCTACACCCCGCCGGAGGTCTCGAGCCTGCTCGCGCGCCTGCTGGATCCGCAGCCCGGCATGCTCATCTGCGATCCGGCGTGCGGGTCGGGTTCGTTGCTGATCCGCGTGGCCGCGGAAATCGGCCGCACGCATCCCGACCGGCCGCATGATTTCTCGCTCTTTGGCCAGGAGTCCAACGGCTCCACCTGGGCGCTGTGCCGCATGAACATGTTCCTGCACGGCATGGACAGCGCCCGCATCGAATGGTGCGACACGCTCAATTCGCCGAAGCTGATCGAGCATGACACGCTGATGAAGTTCCACATCGTGGTGGCCAATCCGCCGTTCTCGCTGGACAAGTGGGGACACGACGAATGGTCCAAGGCCACCGGCGACCTGTACAAGCGGCACCTGCGGGGCATTCCTCCCAAGAGCAAGGCGGACTATGCCTTTATCCTGCACATGATCGACACGGCGCTGGAGGGCGAGGGGCGCGTCGGCGTCATTGTGCCCCATGGGGTGCTGTTTCGCGGCGGGGCGGAGGGGAAAATCCGTCGTCGACTCATCGAGGAGAATCTGCTGGAGGCCGTCATCGGCCTGCCCGCGAACCTGTTCTTCGGCACGGGAATTCCCGCGGCCATCCTGGTGTTCAACAAGGGGAAGACGACGACCGATGTGTTGTTCATCGATGCGAGCCGCGAGTTCGAGGACGGCAAGAACCAGAACCGCCTGCGCCCCGGGGACATCGACAAGATCGGCGCCACCCATCGCG
>CAZVAQ010000318.1:0-1701 GCA_964625145.1 uncultured Candidatus Sumerlaeota bacterium | reverse complement strand
CATTGGGAGGTCTCTTTCAGCAGTGTCAACTGACGGGGTGAATGTCAGTAATCGAGCTGATTGCATAATGGCAGGAAATCACCCCTTCAAAGTAGCATGGGCATCCTGCCCATGACGCTTTTCCAAAGGAATTGGACTCCAAAGTAGAGCTTGAGGGTGGCGGGTCTGGGGCCCACCTTCGCGATGAACCCGCTTCGGCGGACAAGCAGGATGCCCCTGCTACTTTTTTTGACTTCCACTCAATTATTAAATTTTTCTAGAGTTCTTTCTGTAATCTTTTTCTCCGTGCCCTCCGTGTCTCCGTGGTAAAGACACATCACGAATGCGATCTCACGCCATCCCCGGCTGCGATCCCAGATACATTCTGACAAACTCATTCGACCTCTTCTCGACACCCATTGTTGTGGATGGTCCGTGGCCGCAGTAGATGCGCAGATCCTTCTCCAGCGCGAAGAAGCGTTGAAGACTGCTCCGCATCTGCACCTCATCCCCGCCCGGTAAATCCATGCGGCCGATGGAGCCGCGGAAGACCAGGTCGCCGACGATCGCCAGTTCCTCCTGCTCGCAGATGAGACACACGCAGCCGGGCGAATGGCCGGGTGTGTGCAGGACGCGCCAATGCGCACCAAGGGCGGAGAATTGCTGGTTGTCCTTCCACAAGGCATGATGAGGGACGGGTTCGAAGGGCAGACCGATCCATGTGGCGCCGCACAGCATGGCATCGCCGAGCCATTCCTTCTCCGCCGGATGAATCGTGACCGGAGCGTCCGTGGCCATGTGCACCGCCGCGGCACCGCCGATGTGGTCGATGTGCGCGTGCGTCAGCCAAATGGCGACGATGCGGCCGTTGCGGCGCTTCACGGTATCGAGGATGCGCGCAGCCTCATCACCGGGATCGACGATGATGGTCTCGCCAGTCTTCTGGTTCATGATCAGGTGGCAATTGGCCTGCAATGGACCGACGGGGATTGTTTCGATTTTCAGGGACATGGTTGTTCCTTCTTGGAGGAAGTCAGGGACAGAAGGGACAGCAGGGAGAGCAGCAATGAGCAGTTATCTGGAAGATAAACCGTGATTGGATTCATCCTTCATCCTTTATCCTTTAGCCTTCGATCAAAGCCACTGCCTCCCGATTCCTGACAGCACGACATCAAACCCATCCTCGACAGCGTCGAGGATTCGCCGCTCCATGCCGTCAAGGATCTCCATCGATGTGCCGACCATCACGATGGCCAGTTGGGTGGATTGCCACAGGTCCTGGTCGCCGACTTCCGAGACGGACACGTTGAAGTTCGTGCGCAGCTTGTGCACGAGGCTCTTCAGGACGGAGCGCTTGTCCTTCAGCGACTGTGCTGCCGGTATGTGGATGGCGAGTTCAAGCAACAGGATGTGCACGGTGCCCTCTCTTGCCGGTGATCAATGAACAAACCCGCCCGAGGATGCAATCCCCGGGCGGGCATTTTGTCGATGGTTGATGCCGTGCAACGCCCGCTGCGTCAGACGGTTGCTTCTTCCGCCGCAGGGGGGTTGGCCGCTTCCTGGCCCACGGGCATGACCTCCACGTTGCGATAACGCGGCAGGCCCGTGCCGGCGGGGATGAGAAGGCCCATGATGACGTTCTCCTTGAGGCCGCGCAGGTAGTCGCGGCGCCCCCGGATGGCGGCGTCGGTCAGCACGCGCGTGGTCTCCTGGAAGGAGGCC
>CAZVAQ010000317.1:0-1730 GCA_964625145.1 uncultured Candidatus Sumerlaeota bacterium | reverse complement strand
CGGAAATCGTCGAAGCGCATCTTGACGAAGAGCTTGCGGATGGCGACCGGGCCGACGGGGACGTCGGTGTAATAGTCGGGTCCGCCACGTCCGCCGGCCTTGAAGGGGGCTGCCGCGGAAATGACCGGCAGACCTTCCCATTCGGTGCCGGCCATCATCTGCTCGACATAGGCCTTCTGGGCGATGTTGACGATCTGGACGGACGGGTCGTCGGCGACCAGCGCGAAATAGGAGTGGAGCGGGGCGGCCGTTTCGCCAACGGGGCGGCGCACATAATCGAGTGTCTCCTCGTGCGGCTCCTCGACGGCAGCCAGCACAGCCTCGTCCGAGTCGACCGTGGGCGTCACCACGCCGTCAACGCGCTCATAGATGGGGCGGGCCTCCACCGTGTGGGAGAGGATCGACCAATTGCCCTCGCCATCGGTTTCGAGCAGCAGGTCGACGAGACCCATATGGCTGCCCCAGAAGCCGGCCATCACCGCCGGCTTGCCGTGGAGCGTGCCCGCTTGAGCATCCACACCGTCAATGCCCTCGAAATCGGCGCCGGGGAAAACGAGGTGCTGATGGCCGGTGAGAACGACGTCGATGCCGTCGACGGCCGCGAGCTGGAGCGAGGCGTTTTCCATCATCGGTGCGTCGCCGGGCTCGATGCCCGAGTGAGAGAGGGCGACAATGATGTCGGCGCCTTGCTCGCGCATGATCGGCACATAATGGCGAGCCGTCTCAACGATGTCGCGGACGGCGACCTTGCCGGTGAGATGGGCGGAGTCCCAGGTCATGATCTGGGGCGGGGTGAAGCCGATCAGGCCGATGCGGATGGTGTGGGCCTCACCGGCGCCGTCGGTCAACTCCTTCTCGATGATCGTAAAGGGCTCAAAGAGCGTCTCGTCTTCGGCGGGCGTGGCGGGAAGTTCGGCACCGCGCACCACATTGGCGAGGACGACGGGGAACTGAGCGCCCGCCATGGCCGCTTCGAGAAATTCGAGGCCGTAGTTGAATTCGTGATTGCCGATGGTCCCGCCGTCATAGCCGAGCGTGTTCATGGCAGCGATGGTGGGATGGGCTTCCGCATCATCGACGCCGCGCTCATAGGCCACATAATCCCCCATCGGGCTGCCCTGAATTGAGTCGCCATTGTCGAGCAGTATGGCGTTGCCCGCTTCGGCGCGGATGTCCTCAATGATCGAGGCGGTGCGGGCGAGACCGAGCGTGTTATCCTCGCGGTCCGCGTAATAGTCGTAGGGGACGATGTTGACGTGGATGTCGGTGGTCTCGAGGATACGCAGATGCGCCTGGTTGGCCTGCGCCATCACCGCAAAGGGGTGCATGACGACGGTGGCCGCACCCACCGAGGCCGTGCCGGCGAGGAAGGCGCGGCGGGAAATGGTCAATGACTGGTGCATGATGTCCCTCCAAGGACTGGGGTTGAATGCCGCGTGACGCAGCAGCGCGATCGCTCCCCCAATGCCGCAGTTTTCTGACGGCCCGATGACGCGCACGTGATCAGGATCGCGTTTTTTTATCGTTTGGTCAATTTATGACAGTGGGGCGGATAGGTGCGCTCGTGCGTGCAACAAAAAAGGCAGGCGCGGAGCCTGCCTTTTGGCTTGAACCCTTGCAGGAGGGCCTATTCCGCCAGTGCCGGCATGCCCTTCTGCTCGCGCACGTGGTTCAGAAACCGCGTGAAGAGGTAGTGGGCGTCGTGGGGGCCGGGGCTGGCTTCGGGGTGG
>CAZVAQ010000316.1:0-1737 GCA_964625145.1 uncultured Candidatus Sumerlaeota bacterium | reverse complement strand
GCCAAGGGTGTGCGCCGCGAGGTGTGCTGCGAGGAGATTCATCTGCGCTTTGGCAACGAAGGCCTGCGCCTTCTCAGCGGTGCGGTCTTGCCGTTGTTGATTCCCGATGTGCCGACGACGCTGTGGTATTACTCCCGCGAACCTGGGCAGTATGTCAACACGCTGCCATCTTTGCAGGAGCTGGCCGATCGCGTTGTCACTGATGTGTCGTGGCTGGAAGTGCCGTACGAGGGCCTGAAGGCCATGACGTCGCCCGATTCCGTCGCGGTGGATTTGTCCTGGCATCGGTTGGCGCCCTATCGCGAATTGGTGGCATCGATCTTCGACGACGAATCGCTGGGGCGATTGCTCGATGACCTGGAATCGATCAGGGTATGCTGGCGCGGGCAACCGGGCGGACCTGCGTGCACCCTGCACGCGAGTTTGATGGCCGGGTGGATTGCCGCGAGCCTGAAGATGGAGCACAAGGATGGCAGTGTCTTTCAATCCGGCGGCCGGCAACGGCGCGTCGAAGTGAATGTGATCGAAGGCCCCGGCCCCAAGCGATTGGTCGGCTTGGAAATGAAGTTCACGACCGGCGACGTGATCAGCCTGTCCGGCGAGGACCAGGCAGGACACTTCGTCAAGCAAGTGACGGGGCCATCCTTTCAACGCCCCGTGCCGGAACGCACGCTGCTGGCGTCGCTTCCCGACGAGGCCGAAGCCCTGGGCCAGGCCCTCAACTCGCGCTCGGACCGCCAGTTCTTCCGGCGCGCCGCCGCGTGCGCATGGCCGCTGCTGCGGCAACTCCCCCTCAAGAGAAACAATCCATGAAGAAAGTGGTGCGGCCGACGGCCGACGACGTGGCGGCCATCGCGGCCGACGAGATCATGCGGCGCGCGGAAGCGGCCATCGAGGAACGCGGCAGTTTTCATTGGGCATTGTCCGGCGGATCCACACCCGGCGCGATCTATCGCTCGCTGGCCGCCAACCAAGGCTTTCGCGGACTGGTGCCCGCCATTCACCTGTATTGGGTGGACGACCGCACCGTGCCGCCGACGCATGTGGACTCCAATGTGCGCCTGGTCACGGAGACATTGATCGAACCCGCGCGATTCTCCCGCGAGAATGTCCATCCCCCCATCAGCGACGCCGCGGATCTGGTCGCCGAAGCAACGCGCTATGAGGAGATCCTCTACAAGCGCCTGCCGCGCTCGGATGGCGACGTGCCCGTCTTCGACCTCATCACCCTCGGCATGGGCGGCGACGGCCACACCGCGTCCCTCTTTCCCGGCACCAAGGCCCTCGCCGAAAAGCAACGCATCTGCATGGCCAACGAAGTCCCGCAGCTCAAGACATGGCGCATCACACTGACCTTCCCCACCCTCGCCGCCGCGCGCGCGCTGGCCTTCATTGTCACCGGCGAAGGCAAAGCCTCCGTCATCGCCGACATCCTCCTCCCCCGCCCCCAAGACCCCCCCTACCCAGCCGCGATTGCTGCACATTCGAATGACGATGTGACGTGGTTTTTGGATGAAGGAGCGGCGGGGGAAGTGGGTTGACTCGATAGAGGGTGATATTGACTCACCAGCCGAAAAGACAGTCGGTTTGGGTCCTCTTGTCCGGCCCCAAAATCTACTCTTGATAACTACGATACTTGGCAGAGAAATCACCTATTGTACAACAAGAAGAATCAAGCCATTCAGACTTTACTGACCATCCCGTCATAACTTGACACGGTTCTCGCCCTGGTGCGAC
>CAZVAQ010000315.1:0-1779 GCA_964625145.1 uncultured Candidatus Sumerlaeota bacterium | reverse complement strand
GGCGGGGGCAGTGGATTGTCGCCCGGCGGCAGAATTGGCGGCAGCGTGGGAGGGTCCCATGTGCCGTTGCCGCAGTTTTCCCAGTGCGTGAACAGTGCCGCCTGCTCGGTCGGGTTGTAACCGCGGCTCGTGGGATTCTTCTGGCCGTCGGTCTTGTAGGTCTGTTCGGACTCGGCGAACACGATGTCCCACGGATGGCTGCAGATGTCGTTAGGTCGCCAGACCCAGTTGCCACTCCCTAGGTCGATCCAATCACCGTCGCTCATCATCCCCAACGCGGCCGCGGCGATCATTTGAGGGGCCGCGACTTGCGCCGCCATTGTCGGCGAGCCGGAGCC
The DNA here is from genome assembly GCA_964625145.1 of uncultured Candidatus Sumerlaeota bacterium. Taxonomy (GTDB): domain Bacteria; phylum Sumerlaeota; class Sumerlaeia; order SLMS01; family JAHLLQ01; genus CAYTRP01. The sequence goes on along the minus strand of CAZVAQ010000315.1, from coordinate 1,441 downwards.
TCGGTAAGCCAACGATGCGGCGATCATCACGACGATCCCGAGTGCGCCTGTCAGAACTCCTCGGCCAAGCCGCATTGAATGCCGCTGCTCATCGAACCGATTGTGCTGCTGGGACATCGTGGCTCTCCTTGCGAAGTGATGCGAACATCACACGCTGAAGAGCCTGCCCTCCGAGCGACCCCAAGTCCAACGTATTCCACATTCCGAATACGTGATACGTTGGAACTGCCTTCGGACATGTGCTCAACTTTGGAAGTCCGGCGCTCGCTGTGCGAAGCGGATAACAAGACGCGTCGGCCCGCCGCCCCAGTCAGCCCCTAAGGAGAGCACAACATGACGTTCACAATCAATCGTCGCGGTACCGGATTTTGTGCGGCGCTGGCGTGCCTGAGCATCCTCTGCTCCCCGGCTCTTGCCAATGACCACCTCACCATCGCAGCGGAACTCGGCATCACGCCGACATCGATGGTGGTGGCCGGGGTGACGCCGGCGGCAGCCGGAACGGTTCTGGCGAACATCGAGGCCGAGACCGAATTGACTGCGCAGATCGCGCAGCTCAAGACTGCCGCAAACACGGCGACCCAGTCGGCTACATCCCTTGCGGAGAGCTTGACGCTCGCCCCCGAGCCTGGACTGGAGGAACAGTACCAGATCGCGATCGCGACCTTGCAATCCATTCAAGAGGACATCGCGCAGCTGCGCAACGATCTGTTCGCGGCGATTACGGAAAACCTTTCGCAGCCGCAACTCGACGCGCTTCAGGTCTGGCGAACCAACGGCGAGCGTCGGACGCCTCCGGAATTCCGCGCTGCGCTGCGGACTGACGAGCAGTGGCGCGCGATCGCGGAATCACTTCGCGCTGAAGCCAGGGCCTTGCGTCTTGGCATGTCGGTCCCGCAGCCGCCAGCGCAGCTCCTTGCGGATGTCCGAAGCGAGCAAGCCGTCATCGCAGCGGAGAACGCTCTCACGATCGGAATGACCGCGATGGAAGCAGCGTTCCAAGGCCAGTAATGCCAGCCCCCACGCACCCTCCCACACCCCGCCCGTGCAAACGAACAATGATGAGCTCCTCATTACGCCATCAAACGATTTCGCTGAGCGCAGTGGTGGTCTGGATGACTGCCTGCGCGATGCTCTCATCGTTGACGCATGCGCAGGATCAGGCGCAGGTTGCCTTCGCTGAACGAACCGATCTGGCGCGCCTCGTGGATGTAGCGGCGCAGCGGCTTGGGTTGAAAGTCGAATATGACGAGAAGACGCTGAAGGGGATGACAGTCCACTTGCGATTTGGAAGCGAGAGATAATGGTTTTCGGAACAAGAACTGTGTCAGCTCGCAAATCGGTTGCTGGCGTCGCGGGGATTCACAAGCGTGCAGCTGCCCGGCAGCGATGTCATCAGCATCGTCAAGATCGCCGAAGCGCCGGAACTTCAGCGAATGGA
>CAZVAQ010000314.1:0-1782 GCA_964625145.1 uncultured Candidatus Sumerlaeota bacterium | reverse complement strand
GTGGGGCGAGGTATTCCGGTGCCAGTCGCACGCCCTCGGCCAACGAAACCCACGGTCGACCCCCTCGCCCCTCCGGGGAGAGGGTTGGGGTGAGGGGAGCGATGCCACGGTACGGGAAGGACGAACGCAGTGATGACCCCGCGCAGAGCCTGCCCTCGGGCTTGACCCGAGGGTTATCGCCGCCCCGTCGGAGGCGCAGCGTAGGGCATAGGCCCGGCTTTGGGGCCGTCATGCCCGGAGCGGTGCGCGCCGTGAGACAGAACAAAATCACCATTTGCCCCAATCCGCCCCATGCCCTAAATACCGCCCCACATACCCACGCGGCAAAATAATACAAAGGCTCCACGCTCCATGGCCCGTCAGTTCATCTATCACATGCACGGAATGTCCAAGGCCTATGCCGGGGGCAAGAAGGTGCTCGATAACATCAACCTCTCCTTCTACCCCGACGCCAAGATCGGCGTGCTCGGCCCCAATGGCGCGGGCAAGTCGACGCTCCTCAAGATCATGGCCGGCATCGATACCGAGTTCACCGGTGAAGCCTGGGTGGCCGAGGGCGCGACCGTGGGCTATCTGCCCCAGGAGCCACAGCTCGACGAGCAGCTTGACGTCAAGGGCAATGTGATGATCGGCGTCAAGGAAAAGCAGGCCATCCTCGACCGCTACAACGAGCTCATGATGAACTATTCGGACGAGACGGCCGATGAAGCCTCAAAGCTTCAGGACCAGATCGATGCCGAAAACCTCTGGGACCTCGATTCCAAGGTCGAGATGGCGATGGACGCCCTGCGCTGCCCGCCGGGCGGGGAAGGCGTCGCCAACCTCTCTGGCGGCGAGAAGCGCCGCGTGGCGCTGTGCCAGCTTCTCCTGAGCCAGCCCGATCTGCTTCTGCTCGACGAGCCGACCAACCATCTCGACGCCGAAACCACCGCCTGGCTCGAAAAGCACCTGCGCGAATATCCCGGCGCGGTGCTCATCATCACCCACGACCGCTACTTCCTCGACAATGTGACGGGCTGGATTCTCGAGCTCGACCGCGGGCGCGGCATCCCCTATGAGGGCAATTACACCGCCTATCTGACCGCCAAGGCCAAGCGCCTCTCCCAGGAACAGCGTGAGGATGCGGCCCGCGCCAAGGTGCTCGAGCGCGAAAAGGAATGGCTCGGCCAGTCGCCCCAGGCCCGCCAGACCAAGTCCAAGGCGCGTATCCGCGCCTATGACGAGCTGGTCAAGATCAACGAGGCGCGCACCCAGTCCAACACCGCCCAGATCATCATCCCGCCCGGCGAGCGGCTGGGCCAGAACGTCATCGATGTCGAAAACGTCCGCAAGGGCTTCGGCAACCGCCTGCTGATCGACGACCTGTCCTTCAAGCTGCCGCCCGGCGGCATTGTCGGTGTCATCGGCCCCAACGGCGCGGGCAAATCCACGCTCTTCAAGATGCTCACCGGCCAGGAGCAGCCCGACAGCGGCAACATCACCATCGGCGAAACCGTGCATCTGGGCTATGTTGACCAGAGCCGGGACACGCTCGACCCCAAGAAATCCGTCTGGGAAGAAATCTCGGGCGGCAATGACATCATCAAGCTCGGCAAGCGCGAGGTGAACTCACGCGCCTACGTGTCGTCCTTCAACTTCAAGGGCGGCGACCAGCAACAGCCCGTCGGCACGCTTTCGGGAGGTCAGCGCAACCGCGTGCATCTCGCCAAGATGCTGAAGTCGGGCGCGAACGTCCTGCTGCTCGACGAGCCGACCAACGACCTCGACACCGAAACCCTCGCC
>CAZVAQ010000313.1:0-1792 GCA_964625145.1 uncultured Candidatus Sumerlaeota bacterium | reverse complement strand
TCAAACCGATCCAGCTCCATCACCTTTGTCCACGCGTCGACAAAGTCGCGCACGAACTTTTCCTTCGAGTCGCTGCACGCGTAAACTTCCGCCTGCGCGCGGAGTTGCGAATGCGAGCCGAAGATCAGGTCCACGCCCGTCGCGGTCCACTTCAACTCGCCGGTCTTGCGGTCGCGGCCTTCGTAGACATGTGGGTTGGTGGATGACACCTTCCACACCGTCTGCATCGTCAGCAGGTTGGTGAAGAAGTCATTCGTCAACGTCTCCACGCGATCGGTGAAGACGCCATGCTTGCTGCCGCCGGAGTTGGCGCCGAGCACGCGCAGACCACCGACCAGCACCGTCATCTCAGGGGCGGTCAACGACATCAGGCTCGCCTTGTCCACGAGCAGCTCTTCCGGCCGGCGACGCTGCCCCTTGCCGTAATAGTTGCGGAATCCGTCGGCCTTCGGCTCCAGCACGGCAAACGACTCCACATCCGTCTGCTCCTGCGACGCATCCATCCGGCCCGGGCGGAAGGGAACCTTCACGTCCACGCCGGCCTTCTTCGCCGCGGCTTCAACGGCCGCACATCCGCCGAGGACAATCACGTCCGCCAGCGACACTTTCTTGCCGCCGCTGAGCGACGCGTTGAAGTCCTTCTGCACCTTCTCCAGCACGCCCAGCGCCTTGTCCAGGTCTGCAGGATCATTCGCCTGCCAGAACTTCTGCGGTGCCAGGCGAAGACGCGCGCCGTTCGCGCCGCCGCGCTTGTCGCTGTCGCGGTACGTGGCTGCCGAAGCCCACGCTGTCGATACCAGCCGGCTGATCGAAAGCCCCGAGTTCAGCAGCCTGTCCTTCAGCGCCGCGATGTCGTTGTCGTCGATCAACTTGTGATCCACTGCCGGGATCGGATCCTGCCAAATCAGATCCTCCTTTGGCGCCAGTGGCCCAAGGTAGCGGGACTTCGGCCCCATGTCACGATGGGTCAACTTGAACCACGCGCGCGCGAATGCATCAGCAAACTCGTCGGGGTTCTCGTGATAGCGCTTGGAAATCTTCGCATAGATGGGATCCATGCGCATCGCCATGTCCGCCGTGGTCATCATCGGAGCGTGGCGCTTGTTGGGATCGTGGGCATCGGGCACCGTGCCAGCTCCCGCGCCGTCCTTTGGGGTCCATTGGTAGGCGCCCGCCGGGCTCTTTGTCAGCTCCCACTCGTATCCAAAGAGCACGTCGAAGTAGCTGTTGTCCCACTTCGTCGGCGTCGGTGTCCAGGCACCCTCAATGCCGCTGGTGATCGCATCGCCGCCCACGCCCGTGCCATAGCTGTTCTTCCAGCCGAGGCCCTGCTCTTCCAGCGGCGCGGCTTCCGGCTCTGGGCCGACATGTGATGCGCTGGCCGCGCCGTGGCACTTGCCGAATGTGTGTCCTCCCGCCGTCAGCGCCACCGTCTCCTCGTCGTTCATGGCCATGCGCGCAAACGTCTCGCGAATGTCGCGGCCCGAACCGATCGGGTCGGGGTTTCCGTTGGGGCCTTCGGGATTCACATAGATGAGGCCCATCTGCACGGCCGCCAGCGGATCCGCCAGTTCGCGGTCGCCGCTGTAGCGCTTGTCACCGAGCCATTCCGCCTCCGGGCCCCAGTCGATGTCCACTTCCGGTTCCCACACGTCCTCGCGGCCGCCGGCAAAGCCAAACGTCTTCAGCCCCATCGATTCCAGCGCGCAATTGCCCGCCAGCACCATCAGGTCGGCCCATGAAATCTTGCGGCCGTACTTCTGTTTGATGGGCCACAGCAGGCGGCGCGCCT
>CAZVAQ010000312.1:0-1868 GCA_964625145.1 uncultured Candidatus Sumerlaeota bacterium | reverse complement strand
TAATGTAACCATCCGGAATACAAGGCGCTGGTTCAAGGCCGGGAAGGGAACATTGTCCTCTTATGCGCACACGAGCGATTCTGCTGATGTAATAACCTGGGAACGACTGCAGGACCATCTGCAGCGACTCTCTGATCTTTTGGGCAGTGAAGGAATTGGAACTTCCAGGGTTTCTTCCTATCCCGCTACCCAAAAGTTTCCAGCAATCTCACTACCCGCACAAACGCATCAGTTTCGGAGTGCCGGATTCTCGAGTCATCCAGCCGTGGGGTTCGTCACATGAGCCCGCGAGTTGATGTCAACGGACCAGCAGTTTGGAGCTTGTGGGCGAAGTCAACGCCGCCTCATCCCCTATGGTGTCATCTGATCGATGTGGGCGCCGTGGTGGAGGCACTTTGGGATACGGTCCTCACGGAAAGGACCAAGTTGCGACTCTCACGCTTTCTCGGTTTGCCGCAATACCAAGCACGGCACATAATTATCTGGTTGGCGGCGTTGCATGACATCGGAAAGGCCACGCCCGAGTTCCAGCAACAGCATGAGGGTTTGAAGGGCCTGGTCATGGCGGCGGGTTTCCCCCTCCGTGCCAATGCGCACCGGCAAGCGCACGGCGCATTCAGTTCAAGGATCATCTTCGACTTTCTCGGGGAACAACGGTGGCTCAAATCAGTGCAGCGCCGATGGCTTGCCGACGCCATTGGTGCTCATCATGGCTTTGTCCTAAAGACCGATGAACTGCCATCCTTCAAGCCGCAATGGAAGCAGGCGCATCAGCAACTACGCCAGATCGTCGAGGAAGCATTTTCCCTGCACGCTTTGAAGTTGGAGGATGGCGAGTCACCCAATATTGACCCCACCGGGCTCGCGGAATTGGCGGGTCTGGTTTCCTGCTCCGATTGGATCGGATCCGCGTCAGAGTTTTTCTCGTCAACTGATTCAGCGCCCTTGTTCAAAGGTCAGCTTTCGGTGAAAGAATATGCCCAGGAGGCGCGCAAGAATGCCCGACGCGCGTTGGAGGAAATGGGATGGCGCCCCCTGCCAATGCCCAGCTGCGGCCCGCAATGGAAGTGCATCTTTCCCGGATACTCCCCAAACTCTTTGCAGGAAGCCACTTGCAACATCCTCGCAGCTCATCCCGACACGCGGCTTCTCCTCATCGAGGCTCCCATGGGGGAGGGCAAGACCGAGGCGGCACTTTACGCGGCCCGGCACTGGATTGAGCACTTCAACCAGCCGGGCATCTACTTGGGCCTTCCGACTCAAGCCACGAGCAATGCCATGTACCGCCGTGTGGACGAATGGCTTGGAAGAGTCTATGCCAAAACTACCGTCGAATCATTGTTGGTTCATGGCGGCCTTCTTCACCCAGAGTATTACAACTCGAAGAAGCGCCTCACGCATTACTTTCAAAAACAAACGAAGGTGTTCATGGAATCCAGCAGCGAACGGGGGATGGAGAGTCACGGCAAGGAGGATAATCACGATCTGACGACCACGGTTCACAGTTGGTTCGTCCCCTCCAAACGCGCGCTGCTGGCGCCATTTGGGACGGGCACCATCGACCAGGCACTCCTCGGCTGCCTTCTGGCAAAACACTTCTTCATCCGCCTCGCCGGCTTGGCGGGCAAGACGGTCGTCTTTGATGAAATCCACGCCTATGACGCCTATACGAGTAGCCTCCTTTGCCGACTTCTGGAGTATCTTTCGCGTCTCGACTGCACGGTTGTTCTGTTGTCGGCCACCCTGCCGCCGGCAATGCGGGGCGAGATGGTGAAGGCGTTCACAGGAGTGGTTCTCGAAGAGACCTCTTCATCCACCGAATATCCCCGAATAACTCACTGGTCACCTGGCAATGCCCCGACGGTCCG
>CAZVAQ010000311.1:0-1915 GCA_964625145.1 uncultured Candidatus Sumerlaeota bacterium | reverse complement strand
ACTAGGTGTTATTACCAGTCCAGAAGATGAAGTGGTCGGGTTGCCCGAGGTGCTGGTGGATGCAGCCAAAGAAATGGTCGCCCAGGCAGCGCTTAAGAACGAGGCGATTTCTTTGGGGCGTGCTGCTCGAGAAGTGAGGCCATCTTCCAATGGTGTACTTCTGATTTACCCGATCAGCCGGAATTCGGGGGTTGACTCTCCATTATCAGGTGGGCGCCGGCCAATTTATGAGAATCCTGATGCCCCCAGCGCAAGAGACTTGGTGGGTATTGCCTTGTCATTCCCGAAGTCGAACAGGAACGAAAGGGTTGAAGGTTTTCTTGAAGGGACGTTGCCTTGGCGTCGGGTTGATTAAAGGCCCCTTGCACTCAAATCATCAATGCATGTACGATCGCACTTAAAGTGTCCGGATACTGTATTGCTGCTTGTTGTGCTATTAGACTGCTCCCAAACTCCACCCCACGCCTCCCATGTCCGGACATACATTCCCCTCATGAGCACCTCCCGCCAGATCCTCGCCCTCCTCGTCTCCTTCGCCCTCGCCACCCTCGCCGCCGCGATCGGGGGCCGCGCCTCCATCGAAGCCGGCGCCTTCTACGCCGCGCTCGTCCGTCCCGCCTGGGCCCCGCCCGCGTGGCTGTTCGGCCCCGTCTGGAGCATCCTCTACGCCCTCATGGCCATCTCCGCCTGGGGCGCCTGGCAGGGTGGCCGCAGCGACGGTCGCCCCGTCGGCGGGGCCCTCGCGCTCTACGGCCTCCAGCTCGCCGTCAACGCCCTCTGGAGCTGGCTCTTCTTCCAGTGGCACACCGGCGCCGACGCCTTCGTGGGTGTCGTCGTCCTCTGGCTCCTCCTTCTCGCCACCATTCTCGCCTTCCGCCGCATCCGCCCCTGGACCGCCGGTCTCCTCCTCCCGTACCTCGCCTGGGTCACCTACGCCACCGCGCTGACGTGGTCCGTCTGGCGCGCCAATCCCGCCCTGCTGGGCGGCTGACGTCCGCGCCCTTCGGCGCGGCCTGCACGAGGCGGGCCTGCCCGGGGTCCGCGGGCATCGGGGCGGGCGCCAGGGGCCCCCCGGTTTCCTACTTTTCCGCGCCTGAATCGCCGAATTTTCGCGGAATCCAAGGAATCCCATGCCCCGCTATAATCCCAAGACCATCGAGCCCAAGTGGCAGCAATACTGGCTCGAAAACAAGACCTTCAAGGCCGACATCGTCCCGGGCAAGGAAAAGTTCTACTGCCTCGACATGTTCCCGTACCCCTCCGCCAACGGCCTCCACGTCGGCCACCCCGAGGGCTACACCGCCACCGACATCCTCTGCCGCTACAAGCGCATGAAGGGCGTCAACGTCTTGCACCCCATGGGCTGGGACGCCTTCGGCCTGCCCGCCGAGCAGCACGCCATCAAGACCGGCACGCACCCCGCCGAGACCACGCGCAAGAACATCGACAACTTCCGCCGCCAGATCCGCGCGCTCGGCTTCAGCTACGACTGGGATCGCGAGGTCAGCACCACCGACGAGGACTACGTCAAGTGGACCCAGTGGATCTTCCGCCAGCTCTTCGAGCACTGGTACGACCCCGCCGCGAACAAGGCGCGCCCCATCTCCCAGCTGCCGATCCCCGATGACGTGAAGGCCGAAGGGCCCGCCGCCGTGGCGCGGTACAAGGACGGCTTCCGCCTGGCCTACCTCTCCGACGCGCCCGTGTGGTGGTGCGAGGAGCTGGGCACCGTGCTCGCCAACGAAGAGGTCATCGACGGCAAGTCCGAGCGCGGGGGATATCCTTGCGTGAAGCGCCCGATGCGCCAGTGGATGCTGCGCATCACCGCCTACGCCGACCGGCTGCTGCCGCTGCTCGACCCGCTCGACTGGCCCGAGTCGATCAAGATCATGCAGCGCAACTGGATCGGCAAGTC
>CAZVAQ010000310.1:0-1923 GCA_964625145.1 uncultured Candidatus Sumerlaeota bacterium | reverse complement strand
AGTGTCTCAGTCCCGATGCGGCGGGTCGTGCTCTCACACCCGCTACCCGTCTTCGCCTTGGTGAGCCGTTACCTCACCAACAAGCTGATAGGACGTTTCCCGATCCCAAGGCAGCAAGCCTTTGCCTGCAAAACCATACGGCTCTGCAGGAACATCAGGTATTAATCCGGGTTTCCCCGGGCTATCCCTGACCTTGGGGCACGTTAGAAACGCATTACTCGCCCTTTCGCCACTCTACTCGGGGCCGAAGCCCCTTTCGCGTTCGACTTGCATGTTTTAGCCATGCCGCCAGCGTTCGCGCTGAGCCAGGATCAAACTCTTCAATTGAAATTCATTGACCCCCGGCGAACCGGGGTTCGTCTTCAAAGAAGAATCGATCCAGACTTTAGATCTGATCCGCTTTCGCAGACCAGAGTCTGGTCGCGTCCTGCCGAATTGCTTCGACAGTCCGGCCCGCAGGCCTCAAATAACCTGCGAGCAAGGCTCAATCATCGACTTAACCATCAATCGGTAAACCGATCAATGATCAAGGCATCACAAGGATGTTGAGCCCTTCCGGACACTTGGTCCGGGGGTTCCACCTCGAACAGGCGGTCTGTGACAACCAACCTGCCGAGGTCACATCCTCGCGGCGTTTCCCAACTGTTCACTTGTCAAAGATCTTGTCGGCACACTGCTTGCCGCTCCCGAGGGAGGCGGTTCGCGTCGCGGCCGCTGGCGGGTGGTGTTCCCGACAGACCAACCATCCTAGTGCCTCAAATTCGCTTGTCAAGGCCGGGGGTACGTCGGCAGGAAAATTTGCCGGCCCCCCACCGGGTGACACCCGACTCAGCCTTGGAAGACGCGTAATTTAAGGCTATAGCGGCACAAATGTCAATCCTTCTTCTGAATAATCTGTGGAATTTTTTCCACAATCGGCCGCGCATCCGCCGCCAGTCACCCCCATCACTTCAAAATTTTTCACGTCTCCGCCAGCTCGTTTTTCCGCCGCGCAGACCGGCGGATCGCGAAGCCGACAGGTTATCCCCGCGAAATCCACAATTCAGGCGAGAATATCGTGCACCACTTGGCCGTGAACGTCCGTCAAACGGAAGCGCCGGCCCTGATATTTGAAGGTCAACAACTCGTGATCGATGCCCAGCAGGTGCATCACGGTCGCCTGGAAGTCGTGAACATGCACACCGTTCTCCACGATGTTGTAACCGAATTCATCCGTCTTGCCGTATACGATGCCGCCCTTCACTCCCCCACCGGCCATCCAGAGGCTGAAACAGCGGGGATGGTGATCGCGACCGTAGTCGTTCGCGGTGAGCTTGCCCTGGGAATAGTTGGTTCGGCCGAACTCACCACCCCAGATGACCAGCGTGTCATCGAGCATGCCACGTCGCTTGAGATCGGTGACCAGTGCAGCGGAGGGCTGATCGGTCTCACGGCACTGAACGCGAATCCCGCCGGGCAAACCACCGTGATGGTCCCAGCCCTGATGGTACAGCTGGATGAAGCGTACGCCGCGTTCCGCCAGACGCCGCGCCAGGAGGCAGTTGGCGGCGAAGGTGCCCGGCCGGCGTGCATCGGGGCCGTACAACTCGAACACCTCGTCCGGCTCATCCGACAGATCAGTGACTTCCGGGACGGAGGTCTGCATCCGATACGCCATCTCGTACTGCGCCATGCGCGACTGGATCTCGGGGTCGAGTTCCTGTTCGTACTGGCTTTCGTTGAGGACCGCCAGCTTGTCGAGCATACGCCGCCTCGTCTGAGGCGAAACACCATCGGGGTTGTTCAGATAAAGAACCGCATCCTTGCCGCTGCGAAACTGCACGCCCTGATGACGGGAGGGAAGGAACCCACTGCCCCAAAGTCGCGCGTAGAGCGGCTGATCGATCTTGCCCGGCGTGACGAGCACAACGAAGGCGGGCAGGT
>CAZVAQ010000309.1:0-1938 GCA_964625145.1 uncultured Candidatus Sumerlaeota bacterium | reverse complement strand
CCTGACCACTGTGGACAAGCCCGAGGAATTTACAGAAGACTCTTTACACTACTGCAAGGGTCCCACAAAATGGCCGCAACCATCATCAACCAACACAACCCTGCCTCGCCCATTCCCCCACGCTGCGACCACTCCTCCCTCCTTCTTTCTCTCCTCCGTGCCCTCCGTGTCTCCGTGGTAAAATCCATTCATCCTTCTGTCTTTCTCCTTCTCCTCCCCCTCTCCCTCTTCCCCTCCTTCTCCTCCGCGCAGGATTACGCCCTACTCGAGCTTTCCCGCCGCAATCAGCACGAGCGCCACCAGATGCTCCTGAGTCACGGCATCAACACCGACGCGGAATCGCTGCAGCGGTTTCTCGAGAGCGGCTTTCCGGAATCCGCAATGGCGCGTGGATTGCCCTCGCGGCCAACAGTCAAGAGCGAGGTCGTCAACACCGCCCTGCAGGAACTCGGCTACCTGCAATCGCGAAGCGCGGTACCGGTCCTGGTGAAGATGCTCGAGGGGCAAACGCCTCCCGGTGCCGATCGCATCATCATGCGCGACGTGGAAATCCTCCCGCTTGAGCAGGCCCAGGAACGCCGCGAGCTCACCGCCAAGATCCTGCGCCTGAACGCCATCGTCGCCCTCGGTCTCATCGGCGACAAGAGCGCCGCCGACGCCATCCGCGCGTGCATGGATCGCGAAGTGGGCGGAGACTTCGTGTCCGAAGGCGCCATTGCCCTGGCGCTGCTGGAGGATCCGCGCGGACTGCAGCCGCTGTTGGGTCTGGCCAAGCGCGTCTCCCAGCAAAGCCTGCGCGCCACCTATGCCACCGTCTTCTACATCACGGGCCGCAACTATGGCGTCACCGAGGAAACATCCATCGCACGACGCAAGGACATCGAGAAGCAGTTTGAACAGTGGCTCGCAACCGAGGGTGCAAGCTTCAAGCCCTCGCGGGCCGATGTCCTGCGCCGCCGTTCCATTGGCTACATCATTCCGCCTCCGCCGATGGATTCCCTGCGCGGCCTGCTGAAGGGCTCGCGCACGAAGGACAGCTACGACACGCGCTATGCCGCCCGCCAGCGGCTCCAGATGATCGCCCAGGGCGCCCGGCCGGAGCTGGAACAGATCGCCACCGATCCCATGGAAGACATCGACATCCGCCGCGCTGCCATGGATTGGCTCGCCGCCGCCAACCCGAAGGAAGCACGCTCGACCATTCGCTCCATCGCACGCCGCGACGAGAACCCCGACATCCGCGAACGCGCCGAAGTCCTTCTCGACGAGATCGACATCGCCCTTCGCAACCGGAGATGAACATGACCGCCGCCACACAATCCCAAGCCACCGCCACCGATGCGCCGCGCAAGGCTTCCTGGCTTCCACTGGCCGTCACCCTGGTCGTCGCCATCATCGTGTGGATCTTGTATCTGCTCATGCAGGCCGGCACCGTGGAGGCCCCGGAACGAACCGCCACACGCTTCATCCTGCCCGCCGGATTCTCCGGTTCCGTGAAGGTCTACTACGGCGTCGAAGGCCGCGAGCCGCTGCCTGAACAAGAGGGCTTTCGCATCGTGGAGGTACCTCCCAGCGGCATCGTCGCAACCTCCAGCGAGCCGCTCTATGGCCGCGCGCTGGATCAGTTCGTCCGCCTGGCCGACGACCAGACCGCCGAGCCCGAGACGCTGGGCTATCACTACGTCCGCGACCGCAAGAACGGCATCACCGGCGACAACAAGGAGTACTTCCTGCGCCCCGAGGAGATGGAGCAACGCGACACCGAACTCGTCCGCCACGGCATCATCGACCCTCGCGACGGCACGCCGAAGTACGGTGTTCCCTATGAACTGTTCACCATTCGCGACGACTTCTGAGACGGTGCCGGCGATGCTGGTTGGTGGCTAGAATGCAGAACCCTTCCTGTGCCGCGGAAGTTGAACAATGGTTTGGTTCGCT
>CAZVAQ010000308.1:0-1958 GCA_964625145.1 uncultured Candidatus Sumerlaeota bacterium | reverse complement strand
GGGCAACCATCGCAACCGTCGCCTCGCAACCCGATGCCGCGGCAACCTCCATCGCGCGCAACGCATCGGCAAACGAATTACCATCCCGGAGCGATGCGTCGTAGGCACTTCTTGCCGGTGCGAGCACATCCAGCAGCGTCTTCTCCCCCTCCTCGCATTGGCCGATGCTGCGGATCCTTGATTCCGCCGATGCGAGCATTCTTCCAAACAGCACCGCATCGATCTGATCGCACTCGCGCGCCTCCCGCGCCATCGCGCGAAACATCATCCCGTAAAGCGGCCCCATCGATCCACCTATCTGCTCCATCAATGTGTCGCCGAGGATCCGCAGCGATTGCGCAAATCCCATCGCCGCGGCATCGAGCGCGTCGGCGCACAAACGGAACCCCTTGTCCATGTTGATCCCATGGTCGCCATCGCCAATCAGCCCATCAATGTCGCTCAGGTGCTGGCGGTTGCTGCTGATCGTTTCAACCATGGCCAGCGTCACGGCGATGCCTGACTTGTCCGGGAATGTCTCCATGCCTATCCCCTCCCGCCGCGGTGCGGTTGGCTCAACCCGGCGGAATCGCACGGATAGTCGATGCATTCGCGCAGCTCATCGTCCAGCTTCATGATGGTCGCGGTCACGCCCGACATGTCCAGCGAGGTGAAGTAATTGCCAACATACGATGCATGCACGCGTACGCCCGCCTTGGTCAGTAACTCATGGACACGGGCATGGACGATGTAGAGCTCCATGACGGGCGTCGCTCCAAGTCCCGACACCAGCACCACGCTCTCATCGCCCGCGCGATGTGGCATGTCCGCCAGGATACGCGCCACCATGATGCCTGCGATCTCGTCCGCGCTCCGCAGCGATGTCACTTCTATTCCGGGCTCACCGTGGTGTCCGATGCCGACCTCCATCGTCCCCCCGGCAATCTCGAAATTCGGATGCCCGACCGCGGGAATGGTGCATGGTGAAATGCCAACCCCGATGCTTCGCGTGTTGTCGATGGCCTTCCTTGCCGCCGCGATCACCTCCTCCAATGTACCGCCCATCGCAGCCTTTGCACCACCAACCTTCCACATCAGCACCTCGCCCGCCACACCGCGCCTGCGTTCACATTCGGCCGGTGGCGCCGAAGCAACGTCGTCATTGGCGACAACTGTGCGAACGTCGATGCCGTCCTCCTCCGCCATCTCAATAGCAATGCGCACGTTCATGTTGTCACCCGCGTAGTTTCCATACAGGCAGGCAACCCCTGCGCCACCATCCGCTGCCTTGAAGGCAGCACGAAAGGCCGTCGCAGGAGGCGAACTGAACACTTCGCCCACGGCAACGGCGTCGCACAACCCGCTGCCAATATAGCCGATGAACGCCGGCTTGTGTCCCGAGCCACCTCCGGTCACGACGCCAACCTTTCCCCTTTGGGGAGAATCCACGTGCCGCAACACGCGCGGATGATTGGTCGTCGCGACCCGCTGCGGATGAGCAAGCACGAATCCGCGCAGCATGTCCTCCACGACACGATCGGGATCATTGACAATCCGTTGCATTGCCTTCTCCTTGGCCATGTTTGCCTGAAGTCCTCAGCAAGCCCGCTTCCAGCTCATGCATTCTGCTTACCTTTGGAGTCGAACCGCCGCCGGCGAACTCCGATTCCAGCCAGGCACGAATGATCGTCTTGGCCAGTTCCGGCCCCACGACCCGTTCCCCCAAGGTGATGATCTGGGCATTGTTGCTCTTGCGCAGCCGCTCCGCCGAGTAAACATCATGGCAGGTCCCCGCATAGACGCCGGGCACTTTGCACGCGCACATGGCCATTCCCAGGCCCGTGCCACAGATGAGAATCCCACGGTCGAACTTCTTGTCGCGAATCTGCGTCGCCAGATTGACCGCCACATCGGGATAGTCGCCGGATTCCGGATGCGTCTGTGCATAGCGCAGATCGACAACGTCGACTCCCGCCGAC
>CAZVAQ010000307.1:0-1996 GCA_964625145.1 uncultured Candidatus Sumerlaeota bacterium | reverse complement strand
TGTCATCGTGGTTTGAGCCGGTCATCATCAGGCCGACGTCGTCAAGTGGCGCGACAATCGACGGGATGTCATCCAGTTCCACGCTGCGAACCAGGGTAATTTCAGCATCGATCAGATTCAGCTCGACGAGTTGAATTATGGACTTGCCAGGGGTGCTAATCCATTCGCCGAACTCATCGGGGTTCTCGCTTGGAACGTTTACAAGCTTCGAATCTTCGGTGATGAACCGCCGGACTGCAAGAACGGTACTCTCGTCGCGCCACATTGCGATCTGCCTGTATTCAAAGCCCTCGAAGACAACCACTTTGTCATCCTGAATGTTGCGCGCAACGAGATCCACGAAGCCAACAAAACTGCCGCCGTCCTTGATATCGGCTTGATAGTCCCGCTGCACATTCGTCAACTGCCACGACTTCACAAACCCTTCGCCGGAGACCTCCGTAGGCACAGGATCAATCTCCTCCAGCCGGGAGTTGAAGCGGATAAACCGTGCCCCATTCTCCTCGAGAACAAATTGCCCGAGCAACTCGTCCTCGTCGACTAGTTCCACAACTGGGTCGTAGTCCGTGGGCCCGAAATTGCGCGAGAGCACGCCGTCATCCCCGTGACTATACCAGACATGATCATACCGTCCCGGCGTGGCCCCGCTTTCCCTCATCGTCCGCACGATAACTCGTGCATCGCTCTTGGGGCCTGCCAGGAAATAACCCATAAAATTGCTCGGACGTAACACTTCGTGCCGGGGCCCGAACGGATCGGAGAGGCGAAACCCCGGAACCAACAGCACAACGATCGCGATCACCGCGGCGGGCAGGCGCAGCTTCAGCGGGGCCGGGAAAATGAACAGCGGACTCAGCAGAGTAAAGATGCAAAATGCCAGCACCGTGGAGAAGAGATAGGCAGGGTCGTACCAGATGCAGCTGAGCGCACGTTGGACGACCGTGAACATAAAGACGAGTGCAATGGGAGTGGAGATGAGATAGGTCACGAGCCATGGCTGCGTGAAAGCCTTCTCGCGCGGGACGATGAAAGATTGGACGATCAGGATTGTGACGACCAGCAGGGCCATCGCGCCGTAGGTCATGGCAACAAGTTCCAATCCACCATGGATGGACGCATACGCCGCGACCGACAGGAGGCCGGCGACAATGGCTGCGGCGATTGCGATCGTCCACAGGTAGATTGGCTTCATGGCCATTTTTTCCTTGTCGGCCTAAGCATGAGAGGAAATCAGGTCGCTGCTAGTCGGCCTCCATCCTTGCAATCGCCTCATCCAGCGACACCAGCAGCGGCCCAAGATTCTCCGTCACCGTATCCCAAAGTACCTTCAGATCCACATTATCATATCCATGGATCAATCGGTTACGCATACCCGTAATCTTGGCCCACGGGACCTCGGGCGCCTCCTGGCGACAAGTATCGGACACCCGGGCAGCCGCTTCACCCACGATCTCCAGCAGTCGCGTCAGGGCCAGTTGCAGCATCCTGTCGCTGACAACATCTTCCTGCACGCGTCCACGGCTCATTTCCAGCGCTTCGCGCGCATGGTCGCGCATGTGCCGCAGGCGCACCAAATCATCATGACGCGACATGGAGTTCCACCGCCTCCCGCATCACCTCGTCCACGAAGTATCGGCTCAGGCACCCCGCTGTGTTCAGGTCCACGCGGCGACCGAGAATTTCGGACAGCTCGATCTCCATCCCCGCCAGATCCAGCAAACCCACCTTCGCGTCCGGATCAAAATCCACCAGCACATCGACATCGCTGTCGGGGCCAAAATCCTCGCGCAGAACGGACCCAAACAAGGACAGCCGGCGGATGCCATGCCGACGGCAAAAATCGGCCAGCAAGCTGTTGTCGATGGCAATGGGCAGGGTCTTCATCTTCGTCCTCACGAATTGCCGGAAACCTATCAGCCCGATCGGGCCCCGTCAAGCCACACCCCGCCCGGGCCCGGGGGGGCGCGGGGGGGCGGGGGGGCGGGGGGGGCGGCGG
>CAZVAQ010000306.1:0-2026 GCA_964625145.1 uncultured Candidatus Sumerlaeota bacterium | reverse complement strand
TCCTGAATGGCTTGCTTCATCGTGTAGCTGTGAAAAGGGCGGTGCTTCACCGTGCCGTCGAGCTGCGGATCAGATTCTCCAAAGATCTCCAGTGTCTTGTTCTTCGGTGTTGCGGTGAAGGCGTAGTAACTTGCATTGGAGAGCAGCTTCTTTGCCTCCATCACCCTGTTGATCTGATCTTCGATGGTCTCGTCATCGTCCTCCGCTCCCGCGGTCGACAGCGCAATCGACAGGGCCGCCGACGTACGGCCACCTTGGCTGGAATGCGCTTCGTCGATGATGATCGCAAACCGTCGGCCGCGGTGCTCGCTTCCTATCTCGTCGATGATGAATGGGAATTTCTGCACCGTGGAAATGATGATCTTCTTCCCCTCGGCGAGGAATCGCCTCAGGTCACCAGACCTTTCGGCGTGCCCCACCGTTGCGCCGACCTGTGCGAATTGCCTGATTGTGTCGCGAATCTGCTGGTCCAGGATCCGCCGATCGGTGACGACGATGATGGAGTCGAAAACCCGTTCCTGTTCCCTTTCCAGGCCGATGAGTTGGTGGGCAAGCCAGGCGATGGAGTTTGATTTGCCGCTTCCAGCCGAGTGCTGGATCAGGTATCGCTTTCCCGAGCCATGGGATTGCGCGTCAGCTAGGAGACGGCGCACCACATCGAGCTGGTGATATCGCGGCCAAATCTGGACCGCCTTCTTGCGGCCGGTCCTGTCGTCCTTGGTTTCTACTACTTGGGCATAGTTTTCAAGAATGTCGGTCAGGCTGTCGCGCGACAGGAGGCGGCGCCAGAGGTAGTCGGTCTTCAACCCGTTGGGATTGGGTGGATTCCCGCCGCCATCGTTCCAACCCAGATTGAATGGCAGGAACCACGAGCCCTTGCCCCGGAGGTGCGTGCAGAAGCGCACCTCGTGGTCGTCCACGGCGAAGTGCACGACGCAACGCCCGAACTCGAAGAGCTTCTCGCGCGGGTCTCGGTCGCGCTGATATTGCTGCACGGCGTCCTCGACCGTCTGCTTGGTCAGGCTGTTCTTCAGTTCGAAGGTGGCCACGGGCAGTCCATTGATGAAAAGGCCCAAGTCCAGCGCACGTTGCGTCTCGTCGCGGCTGTAGCGCAGTTGGCGCGTGACGCTGAAGCGGTTGGCGGCGTTGCGCTCGGCCGCCTTGGCGTTTCCCGGTGAGGGGGTGCCGTAGAACATGTCGAGGGAATGGGCCTCGTGCTTGATCCCATGGCGCAGCACGTCGATGGTGCCGCGCTTGGTGATCTCTCCCTGGAGGCGCGCCAGGAACTTGCGCCGCGTGGGGCCGTCCACTCCCAGGTCGAGGGCCGCGCCCACCTCGGGCTGCGTCGCGTCAAGGAAGGCTGCGAGCTGGACAAGGTCCACGCAGTACTCGCGGTCATAGTCCCCCGGCTCGCCGCCGGTCCATCCGGCACCATACGCGGCAGGGCGCTCATCGACGGTACCCGCGCCGTCCAGATCGGGGGCGCTCGCCATTCCAGAGGGCATGCAATCGTGGCCCGTCATTGCCCGGCAGATCAGTGTCTCCATGCCGCGTTCGCTGGTGTCGGTGGTCATGGTCGTTTTCCTCGGCCGCCGAATGTCATCCTTCCGTCAATCAACCAGCAAGCAATCCTAAGGGAGCCAAAAGCCTGATATTCAACGACTTGTCGAGCCCATCCAAGTCCAGTTGGATCTCCCGAGCCCATCGTCATCAAGTGCCCATCAAGTAACGCGCCGGACTCTAGGTGTCTGATGTGACAGGACTTAGGCCCGTCGCCTCCCCGCCCAAGCACCCTTCCGATCAAGTGCCCGTCAAGTACGCGGTTCATTTTCGCCCCTCCCTGAAGGCCGCCCAGAAAGGCAGATACCTCATGAACTTGGGGGCGGCGGTAGGGTCTGCCGGAACGATGGCCCCGGCCTCGACTGCCTCGCGAAGCAGCCGGGAGATGGCCGAGCGGTTGTGTTCCTTCACCCCGAAGCGTGCCCGCAAGCTCGTGTTCGTCATCTCCTTCCGAGTCACGTAGCAG
>CAZVAQ010000305.1:0-2037 GCA_964625145.1 uncultured Candidatus Sumerlaeota bacterium | reverse complement strand
GCATGGGGGCTCCTTTCTTATGGAAAGACTACCCGTATGGAATTTCAGCAGCAACACTTTCAAGGCAAGGCCTTCAGGGACGGTCCGGGTTCGCCGTCAGGTGAGGAAGGCGCGCAGTTGCGTGCCGCACTGTTGGCGGGAGTGTCGCTGGCGGAAGTGCTGCGGTGCGAGCGCGCGATGCGGATCCGGTGACGATGCGCGCGGCGAATCGAACTCTTCAAAGGCGTGATGGGATGTTGCTGCATGGCAGCGATGCGCAAACGAATCGAACTAGGCCGTCGTCAGAATCGCTCATTGCGTTGACATTGATCGCAGCCGCAAGATGCAATGTTTCCGAATCACGCGTGCGCTCAACGGCAAGCGTCGATGACGACGCTAGGCCTACCGCGGCATCGCCGTGTTCGATGGAAGGAATACCGTCTTGAAGAAGAAACTGATTTTTGCTGCAGGCGCAACCGTTCTCAGCGCCGGCGTCCTCGCAATCGCATTGTTGTCGCCCGGAACGGAAAACCCGAACGGCGCCCAGCCGGATGCATCTTACGCCGACACCGCGGGTCAGCGACCGGGAGCGACGCAGGCCGGCAATGTCGAAGCGGAAGTACCGGCTGGCGACCAAGCGCTTGCCGCAGAGGATGCCAGCAGTCGGCCCGCAAGCGTGCTGGATGTGGTCGGCAGCAGCTTCCCCTACGACCCGACCGATCCGCTGAATCCGGCGCAAAGCGAAGAGGATGCCGCCTGGCTGCACCGCAACGGCTACCTGCCGCCGTTCGCCAACAACTACCTGCGGCGGGCGAGCCTGGACGAGCTGAAGCCCGCGGCCGAGCAGGACCTTCGCGTGCAGGTGATGCTCGCCTACCGGATGGCCCTGGCGGGTGTGTACGGCGAACAACCGATTGTGATGCTCAAGGACGCTGCTGCGAGAGGATCGATCTTCGCACTCGAGACCCTCGGCGACGTCCATATGTCGGTTCTGCCATACCGGAACCCATCCCTGGGGATCGCGTACTACCAGCTCGCCATCCGCCGCGGAGATTTTGCGGTCGCGAGCAAGAAGCTCATGGCGACCGAGAAGATGAGCGGGCAGTTGCGCCTGCTAGCCGATCTCTACGCGGAGGCGCTTTGGATGGATCTCCAGGCCCTGCGCAGGCAGCGTGGACTGCCCCAGTTTGCCGAAGCCGACATGCGACCCGGTTTCGCCCAGTACTTGGCGGGGTTGCAGCAATCGGCTTTGCCAAAGCCGGCCGAAGGGCCGGGACAACAGTGACCTAATCTATCGGGAAAATGGAAGTATCTTGTGCTGATGGCCCTGCTGACGACGGGCATCGCGTTCGCCTGCAAGATGTACAATGCCGTCGACCCGTTCTTCGTCGGTGACGTGGACGATCCGCAACATCTCGCCGAGGAAGTGCAGGAGCGGTACGGGGACTTGTACGGCGAGGACACGCAGTTCGATACAGTCGTCTACTACCACGTCCGTATCGGCATCTACCGGTCGCCGCTCTTGAGCCAGCCCGTGATCAAGCGCTGCGGCGAGACTCTGGAGGAATCGATCATGTCCGCCTATGGGGATGCCTCCAGTGGCGGAGGCGGCGGCTCCGGAGGCGGCGGTGTTTACTACCCCACCTTCCCGTACAATCCCGGCGACTGCTTCGGCGACTGCGGTCGCGTCGAGGTCGGCGATCCAGAACAGGCCTGAGACCGTAATCGAAAGCGCCGCCACGCGCTGCGCCAGACAGGCAATGGTGTCCGCCGGAACTGGGTCCGGCGGACACCATTCCTAGGCAGTGCGATATGCCCCTGTTCAAGCATTGGAACCCGGACTCGTCCAGAGCCCCTCCGGCATATCGCGTAGTGGCAAGTATCGACATCGTCGCCGAGGTGATGGGAACGGTGGCCTTCGTGCTGCTTATAGTCCACCAGGCCATAATGCGGGTGCTCCGCTGACACTTGGATCAGCCTCGCCTTGCACCGAAATGGTGCAAAATCCGTCCACCCCACCCCAGGACGGCCCCCATGCCCACCCCCACCCGCATCTGG
>CAZVAQ010000304.1:0-2061 GCA_964625145.1 uncultured Candidatus Sumerlaeota bacterium | reverse complement strand
CCTTGCCGTTCACCCTCCCACCCCCATCGACTTTCGGCTGCTCCTCTCCCGTTGGAAGGCCGCCCGCTTGGAGTATCGTTCCCAGCCCCTCAGCCAATCCGCCGCCTTTGGGTCGCGCTATGTTGCCAGTTTGGTGCTGGTGCTCGCGGTGTTGTTGTTGTTCGGGGGGCGGGTGGGGTACTTGGCGTTGGTGCGCGGGGAGGATTATCGGGCGCAGGCGGTGAACAATCTGGAGAGCGTCCTGCGTCTGGAAGCGCCCCGCGGCAACATCCTCGACCGCTATGGCGAGCCGTTGGCCTTCAATCGCCGCGCTTACTCCATCACCTATTCGCGCTATGGCCGCACGCGGGAAGAGATCTTTTCGACGCTGGATGAGGTCGGCGCGCTGATCGGCGAGGACTTCGACGCCAAGGCAGCGGAGATCCTGGAGACGCGGCCGTCGTGGACTCGGCACACGCTGGCGCGACGGCTGACGCAGGAGCAGGTCATCGCCTTCCTCGAACGCCCCGACAGCTTTCCCGGCCTGCGCGTGCAGGCGGACTATCGGCGGGAGTATCCGATGGGGCCCCTCACGGCGGGAGTCGTGGGTTTCCTTGGCAAGATCCCGCCGGGGGAAGTCGTTCGCTACACGCGGCCGCTCTATCTACCCGATGCGTTCGTGGGCCGGTCGGGGCTGGAAATCCAGTATGAGGACCATCTGGTCGGCAAGCCGGGGCGCCAACGCCTGACGCGCGACGCGCGCGGCCATGAGCTGGAAGAGCCCGACGTGGAGCAACCGGCCCGCGCGGGGGATGATCTGCTCCTCTCCATCGACGCACGCTTGCAGCGCGTCGCATGGGATTTGCTGGCGGGGTACAAGGGATCGATGCTACTGATGGATGTGAACACGGGCGAGGTGCACGCGCTCGTGTCGCGTCCCTCCTTCGACCCCGTGAATCCGGGCCGCACGGAAATCGACGGCGAAGCCGTGTCGTGGATTCACCGCGCCTACCAAGGCGGGTATCCGCCGGGTTCGACGTTCAAGTTGGTCAGCGCTTCCGCGGCATTGCGCGCGGGTTGGGATTCGCACGACATGGTGACTTGCCGGGGGCATTACAACTGGCCGGGTTGGTCGCGTCCGTTTCACTGCAATGTGCGCACGGGGCATGGGTCGCTGGACCTGATCGGATCGATCCAGCGCTCCTGCAATGTCACCTTCTTCGAGATTGGCCATCGCTATGGCGCCGATGCGCTCATGGCGGAGACCCGGCGTTGGGGTTTCGGCGAG
Organism: uncultured Candidatus Sumerlaeota bacterium; assembly: GCA_964625145.1. GTDB lineage: Bacteria > Sumerlaeota > Sumerlaeia > SLMS01 > JAHLLQ01 > CAYTRP01. The sequence continues at coordinate 794 of CAZVAQ010000304.1, read as the reverse complement.
GCGACGGGGATCGACCTGCCGGGTGAACGCGCCGGGAACGTGCCGCCTGGCGTGTCGGCAAGTTCGCCGGGCGAGGTACTAAACCTGTCCATCGGCCAAGGCGCGCTGGTGACGACGCCACTGCAGGTGGCCGTGTCGTTCGCAGCCTTTGCCAACGGCGGCGACATCGTCGTGCCACGCGTGGTGTCGGCGATCCAGCCCGGTGACGGCCGCCCGGCGATTCCAACACAGCGGGAAGTTCGCGGCCGCGTGACGATGGATGCCGCCTCGCGCGCGACTATCATGGAAGGGCTGTGGCGCGTGGTAAACGTGCAGGGCGGCAGCGGTTGGTCTGCCCGCTTTCCGCGCGAGTGGGATGCCTGCGGCAAGTCCGGCACGGCGGAGAACGGCCAAGGCGGACTGGACGCGTGGTTCGTGTCGTTCTACCCGCGTCATGCACCGCGTTTCGTGGTGGTGGCGCATTTGGAAGGCGCGGACGACAGCGGCGGCACCATCGCGGCCCCCTTGGTGCGCGACCTCATCGCGGCGCAGAAGGGGTTGGATTCGGCCCCGGCTGTTGAAACTGACGAAAACGTGGTGGCTGCCCGCGACTGAGGAGCCTCAGCCGCGGGCAGCCGCCGGGTCAGACCTTCGCCCCTGCCTTGCGCAGGGCGGTTATGAAGTCATCCTTGTCGACCGGGGAGATCATGATCCACCGCCTCTTGCCGTAGTTGATCGACAGCCTGTCGATCGACAACGCGGGGCTGGAGAGGGGGTTGTGGGTCGGGGTGACCGAGGTAATCTCCTTGACCGGG
>CAZVAQ010000303.1:0-2067 GCA_964625145.1 uncultured Candidatus Sumerlaeota bacterium | reverse complement strand
CTAGTGCGGCGGGGGCATCTTGGAGCGCCGGATGGTGCGCCAGAAGCAGCCCCCCTGCGACAAGTGGTCGCGCGCCGCCCCGGGGGGTCTTGCCCCCCCTGCCAAGGACGTGCTTGCCCGTCTGGTCCTGAATGGGCCAGTTTCCCAGACCGATATTCGGCGTCCCGCCAAGGCCTAGCCCATGTTCGCCAAGACTTCACCGCCCATCCCCGAGGATGCCGTCTTCTCTTTCCGGGGGGTTTACTTCACCCTGCCGGAACTCCTGACCGTTGGCGGGTGTGGCCTCATTGTACTGGCTGCGTTGGCGATTCTCGTCATGTATCTCTCGCGCAAGACTCACGGCGATTTCGGCAGTGTGGCTGAAGACTTTGAACGCAATGTCCTGTCGGAGCTTACTGCCGGCAAGACGGCGGAGGCTGTCGCCATCGCGGCGACTTCCACTCCGGTCGTTGCGCCGCCTGATGTTTCGCCATCCGCTCCCGTGGGCGAAGGGGCCATCTCCTCCCTGACCCAGCGGCTGCGCGCCATGGGGGTTTTGGGCGCCTACAAGGGTGTCCAGCCACTCGGCCTTGGGCCTGATGCGCAGATCTATGCGCACACTGGCGGCGGCACGATCCTGATCCTGCCGCACATGGAGTCGGAAGCATTCCTGGCGCATGCCCTGAAACAACACGACATGATAGTCGCGCCCACCAGCGATGGACAGGCTTTCATCATCATGCCGCTGGGCGACAAGTTGTCCATCACCTCCGCACGCGAGGTACGCCTGCCGTGATGTTTTCAATTGCACAATCAAGTCGGCAACTCATTCAGGCAGCCCTGCTGTTGTTGATGACGCCGCTGCTGCCCGCGCAGGAGGCGGCTCCCATTCCCTTGTCGGAAGCGCCGCGCATCGATTGGGCGCAGCACCCGACGTGGGCCGATGGCGGTGCAGAGCTGGCGGTGTATCAGGGTCAGGGAATCGTCGGCGTCGCACCGGCCGCGCAGACGCTGCAGGTCCTGACCGTCGCGGAGGACTTCAACCGCGAGCATAATGTGAAGGCCGATTGGCCTTATGGCGAGAAGCCCATCCAACCCGTGATGAAACAGATGCTGATGGTTGGTGGCGGCGACATCGCCTACAACTCAAGCGTCGGCGTCTTTGTGGAGCGTGAGGATCCCGCGAGACTGGTGAAGATGACCGTCGCCAACTTTGAATGGTCCGGCATCACGACGAAGGAGTTCGACTTCTCCGCGCGCGTGCCGCAGTGGAATTGGTCATCGCCCTGGGACGGCGAGGGATCGGGGAGCGAATCCCTGCGCGGTTGGCCGCGTGAAGGGGTCTTTGAGGAACAGCTTCCCATGATCATCCGCGCGCTGGACCTGCGTGAAGGATTGCAGGTGGGCATGGCATTGGCCCCGGGCCAGATGACAAGTCGTGCAACACAACCCGAACCATCACCGGCGCGAATGCGTGTGCAACGGCCCGATGGCGAGGTGCGAGTGGCCGCGGGATCGTGGCCGCGGGAGGAAGTGTGGCGCGTGACCATCGAGGCCGCCGACGGCCGGTCCCATGAACTTATCGTCGCGGAGCAATCGCCACGCGTCCTGTTGATGTGGAGTGTCAATGACGGGCGGCAGTTCGCGTTGCAATCGGTCACGCACGCGACCGTTCCCCAGATTCTGACTTCCAAGATGGTGTCGCCTTGAGTTGGGCCACGATGATCTTGCTCGGTTGCCTGGGGGTGCCAACGCTCGTGTTGGTTGCGTTGGTGCTTTACTTTGGCCCGCGGCAACTGGCCGGCCTGTGGCAAACGCTGCGGCTTCTGTCTTCGGGACTGGGCGGCAAGATGCCCTCGCGCATCAACCTGGAGCCGGCGACCGACAAGGCATGGCGGCATCGCTCGCAGGTGAAGGCGAGTTGCCGCAAGTTGCAGGAGGCAGGCTTTCAGCCTGCCGGTTCGTGGACCATTCGCGAAATGCCCGGCATGGCCCTGGCCGGCCTCGTCGATCCGCGGCGCCGGCTCTATGCCGCCGTCTATGACATGCCCGTCGTCGGGGTGTGGGTGGATTTGTTCTGCCTGCACA
>CAZVAQ010000302.1:0-2077 GCA_964625145.1 uncultured Candidatus Sumerlaeota bacterium | reverse complement strand
TTTTGAAGGTTATCGCTATTACGACAGCGGCGATTGCGCCACGCTCATTCGTTGGCCCTGTGAAGTACTTGAGTCAAGAAGTGTGGGCCCATGGTCCAAGCCTCAGTTGTTGTTGGCCGAGATCGATGGGCGGCGCGTGCTGCTCGCAAATGTCAGGCTCATGCTTCCTTCACTCATTCTCGATCCGTGGAATGCCCGGTCGCGCGTGAAGCTCTGGGACGACAATCAAACCCGTCGGGAGCAATACCCATTGCTGGTGGAACTGATCGAGCAGACCCGAACACAGCACCAGATCGACCACGTCATCCTCGCGGGCGATTTTAACACGGATGCTTCCGCAAGATCGCTCGATGTTATCAGAAGAGAGTTCACGGACGCCTGGAAGGAGCGCGGGTCCGGGTGGGGTGGGACGGCCATCAACGGCTTTCCCGTGGCGAGGATCGACCACATCTACGTCCGCAACTTCAAACCAGAGATGGCCCGAGTGATAAGGTCGGAGTTCAGCGACCATCTTCCGGTGGTTGCAAACCTGAATTTCGTACAAACCAGCCCGGAGTGAGGGCGCTTTGTCGGCGCGGGGGAAAAAAACAATCACCCCGCCCCGTCGGTTCAGGACAGCGTGAACCTCTGTCGATTGCCTGCATTTTTGTGCTTTTTCTCTTCCGTCGTACCCGGCGGCCATGCCATGAAATTCCCGTGCTTGGACAGGAAGTGACGACCTGCCTTGCCCTGTCTCAACCTCCAGACCACGAGGACCGGCGTCACCGGAGAGCAGAAGGGGCAGCCTGTCGCCAAGAGATCCGCGCTGAACGCCGTACATGCAAAGGGGCGCACCACCAGCGCCAACCAGACCGAAGGAGCCATCCCTCCATGAAGAGCCTTGCCCGCCTCATCCTCGCCCTCGCCCTCGGCATCGCAATGCCATGCGCTGCTGCTGCGGACGCTGCCGCGACGGCCACGGCTGAAGCCACAGCCACCGCGACGCCCACCGCGGCGGCCACGACGGAAGCTCCGGCGGCCCCAACACTCGACAAATGGCAGCAGCTCTTCGTCGATCGCGTCGCACTTTTCCGCGCCGAGAACGAAGCGCTCCAGCCGACCGATCGCCCCATCGTCTTCGCCGGCGATTCGATTACCCAGGCCATGCCGGTCAAGACCCTCTATCCCGATTACCTGGTCCTGAACCGCGGAATCGGCTCCGACGGTCTGGTGCACGTTCCCGGAGCCCAGCCGCCGCATTATCGTGGCCTTGTGAACCGCTACGAGGACTCCATCCTCAACGCCCGTCCGGGCGTGCTCTTCATCCTGATGGGCACCAACGACGTCGGCCGGACAAACATCGACCTGGGCTATTGGGAGCAACATCTGGAAGCGCTGATCGACCGCGTGCAGCGCGACATCCCCGACTGCCAGATCGTCCTGCACACCCTCCCGCCCACGGGCCCGCCCTACGCCCGCGTCGAGTCACTCAACGCCCGCGCCAGCCAATACAACGAACGTCTCAAGGCGCTCGCCTCCCGCCGCAACCTCCCCATCATCGACCTGTGGGCGCTCTACGCCAACGCCGACGGAATCCTTCCCCCGGAAGTCACCGGCGACGGCCTTCATCTGAAGCGCGAAGCCTACGACCGCTGGGCTGCCGCCGCGCGTCCGTACTTCGCCGAAGAATCCCGCCGTCCGGCCGAACAAGGAAACGACTCCCAATGACAACCCCCAGCGACATGATCGGCAAGCAAGCCCCCGACTTCGCCCTGCCCGACCAGGACGGCAAGACGCACAAGCTCGCCGACTACAAGGGCAAGTGGGTCGTCCTGTTCTGGTACCCAAAGGACGACACGCCCGGCTGCACGAAGGAATCCTGTGGCTTTCGCGATTTGGCGAAGGAATTCGCCAGCGTCGGTGCGGTGGTTTTGGGCGCTTCGATTCTCGACGTGAAGTCGAAGCGGAAGTTCGCCGACAAGTTCTCGCTGAACTACCCCATCCTTGCCGACGAGGATAACGCTGTCGCCGAGAAGTACGGCGTGTGGGTCGAGAAGTCGATGTACGGGAGGACGTACATGGGCATCTCGCGCGAGAC
>CAZVAQ010000301.1:0-2088 GCA_964625145.1 uncultured Candidatus Sumerlaeota bacterium | reverse complement strand
CTAGAATGCAGAACCCTTCCTGTGCCGCGGAAGTTGAACAATGGTTTGGTTCGCTTGCCGCGCTGCTGTCAGCGCGAGGGCCGTGGCGCTGGCGGCGGCGTCCAACGCGTCGTCGTGGGCGGTGGCGGGATAGTCGGCCAGCTCGCGACAGAATTCCTCGGGCAGATTCTCGGCCAACACCAAGCGGCCGGAGACGAGCAGCGGCTCCAACGCGGCAATGCGCGTTTGCTTGGGATGAGTCGGGCGGACGACCTCGATGGGGAGCGGCGTGAGGCGCGCGTGGGATTGTTCCCCCAGGTGGGTGGCGATCATTTCCTGGAAACCTGTCCCTTCGATGCCGATCCGTTCGAACGGATCAGTGGCGTGGCGAAGCAAAATCATCTCGATCTGCGCGGATGGCGTGGCGCGCTCGATCCACAGGTGACTCAGGACGAGCAGCGGGCCGGGTAGCAGGAGCACGGTGGCGAGCGCTGCGAAGTCGCCTTGCTGGCTGCGGGCGGACTTGCCGAGGGCCGCGTCAAGGAAACCGAACCGCCGCGCTTGATTCAGCGGCAGCGTGCGGGCCGTGCGCGTGTGGTTTCCGGGAGGGAACAGGGCAATGGTATCGCCATCGATGCGGGCGGTCCATGCAGCGTCGGTGCGGAAGAGCGCGTCGCTGGCGCTGAGGGGTTCGTTTTGCTTCTCCTGGTAGAAGACGCGACGGCCTTGGGAGAGGAGTTGTGCCTGGAGTTCCTCGTAGTCCTCGTGGTTGGGCCAAAGGACGCGGGAGCCCGAGGTCATGGCTTCGCGATGCTGCAGGAAGTAATTGCGCGCCGTCGCGCGACGGTCCGGATCGAGCGCGTCGGTGAGCAGGCTGCGCCATGTGTCCCAATGCGGGGAAGGCGGGGCGAATTGCTCGATGGATCGATAGAGGCGCCCCTCGAAGTCCACGCGTCGCATCAACGTCGCGAGCAGGCTGTCCGGATGAAGGACCGTGCCGATGACGATGATGTGGGTGTACGAATCGCCGAGGTGCTCGATGACTTCTCCGAACCAATCGATGATGCGTTGCAGGCGCTTGGGCGATGTGACGACGGCGCTGGATTCGGCGTCGTCGAGGATGATCTTTGTGGGGCGCCATGAATCGTGCGAGAGACCGCGAAGCTCGGAGTTGGCGCCATGGGCATCGATGCGTGTGTGCGGCGTCAGGAGCGTGTTGGCGGAAACGCCGACGTTGATGCGGGAAGCAAAGTGTCTGATGCCACTGCCTCCGAGCAGCTCCGCCCGCAAGGCACTGAGGCGGCGTTGGGCCTGGCGCTGCGTGGCGGAGATGATGAGGATGTAAGGTTCGCGCCGGTAGACAATGTCGTGCAGGACAAGGCCGAGCGTGAGGATGGTGGTCTTTGCCGCGCCACGCGGCGCCGCCAAGGCCAGACGCCGCCCGCGCCGGTCAGGGAGCGGTTGATCGCCCAATTGCAGGTGCCAGCGAAACAGGTCGTGGTGAAAGTCGGCGAAGGGAAGGCGGATGTGATTCGACAGGACGAACTTGATGAAACAGGCGATGTCGACGGTGCCGCGCAGCCGGACATACCGTTTGGCCAGACTATCGTCCTTCAGAATCCTCTCTAATTGCATCCAGGAGCAGTTGGAGATCCATCTCATGAGATTCGCGGTCGTGAGTTGACTCGGCAACTCGCTGGGCGAGGAGCTCGACCTCGTAGGCTCTTCGGGTGATGGTGAAGACGTTGGCGAGGTCGGTGAGCTTGGCGACGTCGGGGAGCTTGACGGGTCCGTCGGATTGCTCGAAGGCCTCCCGGGCTCGGCGGAGGTTGATCTCGAAGAGGTCGAGCCACTGGTCGAGGAGGGCTTCGGCGCGGGCGATGCGCTCTCGCCGCGCCTGGGCTGGGGATTCTGGCATGACAGGGGGAGTGGGCCTCGCGCGAAGTGGTGGTGGCGCCCGATGGGCGCGCAGAGGCCGGTTTGCATCAAGCGTTGCCCACTGGGGGGGACAGGAGGACGAAAGAGGCGGATATGGCGCGAATGGTGCGAATGGAACAGGGGGCGGGGTATTGAGCAGAAAACTGAAGGGATGATTGAATGTTGGATTCG
>CAZVAQ010000300.1:0-2118 GCA_964625145.1 uncultured Candidatus Sumerlaeota bacterium | reverse complement strand
GGGGGCACTCGGCCTGGGGGGGTGGGGGGAGGGGGGCTCCGGGCGTGACAGTTCCCGGCGGCGGGGCCTCTTGTGGGCCCATGATTGCTTCCGAACTTGGACGGCTGACCCGACGACTGCATCCGAGCGCACGACCGCTGGTGATCGTGTTCATGGTGCCGCTGGCGGCGTCATGCCTGTTGGCGGCGGGTTCGCATGGCCCGGTGTTGAGCGCCCGCGAAGCGATGGTGCGTTCGGCGGAGGTATCGCTGCTGCCCGACCGCATTCGGGAGGTGTTCGAGGCGATGGCCGAGGAGGCCAAGCCTCATGATCCTCCCGCCCGTTCCAGCCGTTGGCTGGGGGATGGGGGCGATGCGTCGGATTGCCTGGCCGCGCCCGCCGATGGCGTGTTGCCGCTGCAGGCCGGGACGCCGCGGTTTCTGGCACAAACTTCCGAGACATTGCTCAATGCCCCGCGCTCTGGCGCGCATCCGCGCCGCGGACCTCCCGGTGCGGTGACATGACGCTCGCGTGGAGCCGCTTCGAAGCCGGCGGGTTCGGCGATGGAGTGGTCGTCTGCGGGGGGCGCGTGGTGCTGAAGGTCTTCCTGCCGGGGGATTGGGATTCGCTGTGGCGCCGGGTGCGCGCGGCAGGCCTGTCCGCAGGGCAGGAGGAACGCGGCGCCGGCGCGGCGAGCGAGGCCGCCGAGGTGTTGTCGCGTTGCTTCTTTGGCGATGACGTTTACACTGGCCAGCTTCAGTTCCAGTACCCCAAGGTCGGCCCCTTCACCCTGCGCGTTCTCCAGGCCTGCGCCCGGATACCTCGCGGCGAGGTTTGCAGCTACGCAGATCTGGCCACGGAGGCGGGCAACCCCAAGGCGACGCGGGCAGTGGGCAATGCGATGGCGGGCAATGAGGTGCCGCTGTTGATCCCCTGCCACCGCGTGGTCCTGAGCGACGGACGACTGGGCAACTACGGCGGCGGAGTTGAGATGAAAAGGGAACTGTTGAAGAGGGAAGGATAGGCGGAAGGATAAAGGATGAAGGCTAAAGGATAAAGGGTTCCGGGCTTGGGGTTGGTTGGTGGGGATGGGGCGTTTCCCGGGTTCTTGACAAACTCCCGATTCCTGACACCCGATTCCTGACACCTGACTCCTGCCCCTGATTCCCGACTCCCGATTCCTCACACCAGCCTTCGCCTTTAGCCTTTATCCTTTAGCCTTTATTCTTCATCTTCATCCTTTATCCTTTTCCGAAAAGAGCCTTTTTTCCATGTTCAAGAGCATCGTGAAGAAGTTGTTTGGCGACAAGCAGGCGCGCGACATGAAGCGCCTGCGGCCGTTGTTGGAGGCGGCGCTGGAGGCGGCCAAGGAATTCGAGTCCATCAGTGACGAGGAGTTGCAGAACAAGACGCAGGAGTTTCGGCGTCTGCTGAAGGTCGTGCCGCACATGACGCGCGTGGGCGACACGCCGATCGTGCACGAGATTGCGGGGCTGCGATTGGCGCAGCATCCGGATGTGGCGGAGGTGGTGTTCGTGGGGACGCGGCGCGATTTCCGGCCCGCGGATTTGGTGGCCTTTGTGCGGCTGAAGGAGGGGAAGGCGCCGTCCGATGATCTGGCCGAGCAGTTTCGCGGCGGGATGACGCGTGTCAGCCCCGCGGCCGTGCCCAAGCACATTGTCATCCTGGACGATTTCCCGCGCACCACGCAGAAGACGGAGGGGACCAGCATCGAGCGCACGGTGCCGGACCGGCATCTGCTCATGAAGGTTGTGGAGGAGCTGGAGCTGGGCGCCTGGGAGTCGTTCATCTGGGACGACATTGCCGGGAAATTGAAGGAGGAAAGCTCCGAGCCGATCACGCTGGACGATGTGTTGCCGGAGGCGTTTGGCGCGATGAAGGAAGCGTGCCGCCGGCATGTGGGGAAGAAGTGGATGGCGGCGGGGGCGGAGATCGAATGGAACATGGTGCCGTTCGATGTGCAGTTGATCGGCGGCATCGCGCTGCACCAGGGGAACATCGCGGAGATGGGAACCGGCGAGGGGAAGACACTGGTGGCGATCTTCCCGTTGTACCTGAACTCGCTGACTTGCCGTGGCGCGCACCTGGTGACGGTGAACGACTACCTGGCCAAGCGCG
>CAZVAQ010000299.1:0-2121 GCA_964625145.1 uncultured Candidatus Sumerlaeota bacterium | reverse complement strand
CCTACGACCGCACTGCGGAGAAGCTGGCGGCCATGTTCGTCAAGAACTTCGAGAAATACGCCGACAAGGCCAGCCAGGAAGTGCTCGACGCCGCACCCAAGGTCGTCAGCCGCTCCTAGTTCCTCACTCCTCGTAATGTGGAGGGAATGAACCGGCCCCGCGCGCGAGTGCGGGGCCGGTCTTCTGATTGCGGCTCTGCGTGTCGCTGCGGCACGCAGGGACCGGTATGGCGACAAGAACGGACGTTACCGGAGGGTTGCGGATGCCGGACAGCCACAACCGCAAGGTCCTGCGTCGTGACATGGTGATGCTGGGCATCATCGTGGGGATCGGCTTCCTGCTCCGTGCGTGGTGGGTGAACTCCGCACCGCTTCATCCGGATGAATACCATTACGCCTACAACATGATGGCTGCGGAGGAGACCGCGTCACTTGCCGCCATCCGGGACATGGAGACGCGCTTCCTGGTGGAACGCCGCAGCGCCCATCCCCTCGCCTGGTCCGTCATCACCCGCTGGTTGTGGTTCCTGCCGCTTGGCTGGGCCGTGGAGTGGTCGCCGGGTTTTCTGCGCATGCCCAATGTGCTGATGGGAACCCTGCTGATTCCTGTGGCGTGGGCGATCATGCGGGTGGGGGTGGACCGGCGCCACGGCATCGCCGCGGCGATCCTGGTGGCGTTCTGTCCGGGTCTGATCTGGATCTCGCGCACGCTCTATCAAGACGCCGCCTTCACCGTCTGGGTGGGAATGATGTTGCTGGGCGGGGCGTGGGGGATGCGTTCGTCCACGCGATGGGCGGCGGTCCTGACCGGTGCGGGAATGGGCTTGGCGCTGGCCACAAAGGTCTCCGCGCCGATGCTGCTCCCCGCCTTTGTGGTCTTGGGATTGATGGGCGCGGAGGGTCTCTCCTGGCGCGAGCGCGGCGTGCGATTGGCCATCGCGACCAGTGTGGCGGTGGCCTTGTTCGTGGCCTTCTGCGATCCACTGGCCTATATCCGCGCGATCCAGTATCCCGCCGACCCGCGCTATGATGGCGCGATCAGCCTCGTGCATGCGGAGCACCTCCTCGTCGGCGATGCGGATGTGTTGCTGAACATCCTGCTGCTCGATCTGCCCGGCTCGGTTGCGCTGTGCCTGCTGGCGGCCGTACTGGCTTGGCGCGAGCAGCGCGCGCTGTTCCCCGCCCTTCTTGGCGCAACGCTGCTGTGCCTCTCGCCGCTTGTGCTGCTGCACATGCCGCCGCTCAGTGGTCCGCATGGCTTTGCGCCTTTGTACTTTGTGCTGCTGCTGTTGGCGTCCCTCATGGTTGGGCTGCAGCCGCGATTGGCCATGCTTGGTTTGCTGTCGGCGAGCGCCGGAGCTGGTTTTACCCTCGCGCTGGCCCGGGAGGCCGGGCTCCTCGACTCCGTCTCGCGCGCCGGAGTCTATCCCCCCCGCGACGCGCTCTACTCGGCCGTTAAGGACGAACTGCACCGCCGCGACCAACCGCACCAGATCCTGGTCGCAGGCGATCAGATCTTCTTCCACCGCGCGTGGGGTATCATCCGTCTGGCGGAATTGACCGAAGGCGCCATTGTGCTCGCACCCGCCAACCATGGCGACGCGCTTCGCGAGGAAGCATGGTCGTTGGCCGACACGGTGATAATGTCCGTGGGATTGGGCTACGCGCCACCGAATGGCGAGTTCACGCGCGAACTGTGGACCAACGCCAATGCCGAAGTCTGGCGCCGCACCCATGGAGAAGCACGCACCGGCTTCACCGGCGAGGAACTCGAACCGGCCGGGGGCTCTGGCTATCTGCTCCCCGGAGGCCTGCGCCTTCTGGCCGGGCGCATTGCGGTCGATGGTCACATCCTTCCCCGTACCCACCAAGAACAAGCGCCCGTCTCGATGGACGGGCGCGTGAGCTTCGCCGACTGGCGTTCCGGCAGGGTCATCATCCGAGGCAACGCCGAAGGCGTCGAACTGCGCCTGACGTCCCCCCGGATGGACGATGTGTTTTGGCAGTATTGAGGGAGACAGGGATCAGGAGTCAGGAGTCCACGCCCTGACACTATTCATCCTTCATCCTTCATCCTTCATCCTTCTTCTGCTGCTCCCGCCGTCACCAGGCTCGGGGTCAG
>CAZVAQ010000298.1:0-2161 GCA_964625145.1 uncultured Candidatus Sumerlaeota bacterium | reverse complement strand
GCCATCCGCGACTACTGCACGCAACTCCTCGCCATCCGCAAGTCCGGCGACTGGCAACAGGAGTTCTCCAGGTTCGAGGACTACGCCAAGCGCCATTGGTCCTTGTCGCCGACGCGGACGAAGCTGTTGTTGGCGTTCGCGGCCTTCTGCCAGATGTGCCGTGACGCGGCGTTACCCCTGCCGACATCCCCGGAGAACGTGGCACCGGTGCTCCGGCTACAGAAAGCCCGATGGCTCGATGGCTGGAGACTGGTAGTGAACTACGCGGGGGTCGGCCCCATCAACGCCGCGCACTGCGAATCGACGTTGCAGCACTTCGGCCTGTACGCGCGAAAGCGTCCTCCGGAACACGTTGTCGAGGCGGGTAAGGTGCGCAGGTCATTCAGGAGCTTGGCCAGCGTGAAGGACCCGGAGGGGCTGGTGGAGAAGATTGGCCCGCGAGGGTTGGGGCGTGACGTTGACGCCGGGTTCCACAATGCCGTTGAGATTTTCGAGGCGAAGATGAACCACGCGAGGAACCCATGATGGCGGCTGCCGTACCCGAGAGCTCGCCCATGAGCCGGGAGGAAAGGCTGGAGGCCTCTTGCAAGTGGCTCCTGGACCGCTTGGCGATAGCGGTGGGGACGAACATCAGGGCGCAGATGCAGTGTGATGCCGACTCGTATGAAGCCTTGGCCGACATCTACGAGGACGGCGCGAACTTTCTGCTGAGCGAGGACGCGAAATGGACGGCGCGCCGGGAGGTGCTGCGCGCGGACGTAGCGTATGAGCGGGCGGTGATTCGGATACGGGAGTACCTGTCCGCTCATTTGCGAGAGAGGGAGGCCGTGTAGTGGCGGCCCTGGGTGGGGTTTACAGGGTGTCTGGGAGAAGTCAATGCGCGGAGTGAACAAGGTAATTCTGGTGGGTAACTTGGGTCAGGACCCGGACAAGAAGTTCCTGCAGAACGGCACGGCCGTGACGAACTTGAGCATCGCGACCAACGAGTCGTGGAAGGACAAGCAGACGGGCGAGCAGAAGGAGCGGACGGAGTGGCACAGGGTGGTGATGTTCGACCGCTTGGCCGAGATCGCCGCCGACTACTTGCACAAGGGCTCGCAGGTGTACATCGAGGGCAAGCTGCAGACGCGGAAGTGGCAGGACAAGGACGGGAACGATAGGTGGACGACGGAGATCCGGGCACACGAGATGCAGATGCTGGGCGGGAAGGGCGGGCGTGGTTCTGCGCCTGCTGAGGAAGGCGAGCCGTTCAACGACAACGTGCCCTTCTAGCCGATGCGGAGGGGCGAGGGATGCAGTCGGCGAAACGAGACGAGAGCGGGTGGCCGGCGGACGGAGTGTGGAGGGGGCCGAAACCCGGGACTGAGTACCGGGTATGCCTGAACGAATGGATAGCGCCTGATGGCCGGAAATTCGTCTGCTACGACGAATACGCGCACCTCGGGAAATGCCTGTTCGAGCTGGAGAGACGCGGGTGGCGGATTAAGGTACGGGAGAAGGCGTGACCGATAAGGCATGGAAGTCGGCAGAGCGTCGCATCGCCAAGTACATCGGCGGCGAACGAGTCCCCGTGACTGGCCGCGCTCGAGGTTCTGCGCCGGACATAAAGCACAACTGGCTCTGCCCGGAAGTGAAATACCGCAAGTCCATCCCCGAGTGGATCAAGGACGCGATGCGGCAGGCTGAGGCTTCGGCGATGCCGAGGCAGATGCCGTGCGTGATCCTGGTGGAGCGGGGGCAGAAGACGGGTGAGGCGCTGATCTGCTTTCGGCTGCAAGATGCGAAAGAGCAATGGCTGTAGGAGAAACCGGAAAGGTCGTGAACTACACCGACATCGCCAAGCAAGCGCCTCGCTGTTTTGGCTGCGGAGATCCGGCGGATGGCACGATCGTGCTTGCTCACCGCAACAGGAACGCATGGGGGTTGCTGTTCGGGAGAGGATCGAAGGGTCTATCGCTGTTTGGTGCCTTCCTGTGCTTTTCCTGCCATGCCTACGGCGATAGTGCTGAGGGGCGCAAGGATTCGGACTTCTGGGAACTGGCGATTGCGCGATCTCAGACATGGGCATGGCAACAGGGCTACTTGCGGTTCCTGCCGAGCGGAGGTGAGCCGGACGAGAGGTTGCGATGACGGACGCGCGGAATACTCCTATCCCCACAAC
>CAZVAQ010000297.1:0-2214 GCA_964625145.1 uncultured Candidatus Sumerlaeota bacterium | reverse complement strand
CAGTCACAATGGGCAGGAGCAACAATGGAAAGAACTATTTACGGAAATGTCCTGGGGCTCACGCCCGGTTCCGGCTATTTGGCGTTGCGGCTGCCAATGGCTGTCTCTATACTACGATTTGATTGTTAGGGCAGTTTCAGGCCTTTCGGATCCTTCGGGCGCAAGGGTTGGGCAGGTCGTTTCCACGTTTTTCCGGCCATTGCCGGAGGCGTGGCCGATTGTCGGACTTTGCGCCGGATCCTCATCTCCCCCTTTGGAAAGGTTGACGCCATGAGGAAAATCTTCAGGACTGCCATTGCCGGATCGCTACTGTTGGCCAGCCCGCTGATTTGCGGAGCGCAGGATGAGTTGCCGACGTTTCAGTTCCTGGCAGAAATCAACATCGCCGGCAACGGCATCACCCCGACGGACATCGCCTTCCACGAGGGCGACCTGTTCGTCTCGTGCTTCGCCTCCAACCGGCAGATCGTGCGCATTGCCAACGCACTGACGACCAATCCGCAGGTGAGCACGTTCGCGGTGACCGCCAGCGCGGATGGTGATCACCCCGCGGGCACGACGCCCGATGGCCCTATTATCTGGGCCAGCGGACGCGGACTCACGTCGCTTACGGTGAATCCCGACAACGGCAATGTGCTGGTCGCCGGCGACCCGGGGTCAGGGCCTCACGCGGTGGTCGAGTATGACAGCGCAGGCAACCTGATCAAGGTCATGGAAGTGGATTCACCCCCGTCGTCCTTCAATCGATTCAATGTGGCCCGGTACTTTGGAGATGGAGTCCTGGTCGGCAGCATCTTCGGGACAAACGGGCTGTTCCATTTGAACTCCACGCTCGATGCGCTGGCCGAGTCCACGGAGGTTTTGGGCTGGCCCAACTTCACCCGCGGAATCACCTACGTCGGCGATGACATCTTCATCCGCACGACCTCGAATGGTAACGACAAGATCCAACGCATCACGGGCGGCACGCTTGGCTCGTTGGCGGATTATCAGTGGGAAAACTTGACCTTTACGGAGCTTGGCCCACAGACATTCAATACCTCCTCCGCCATTCAAACGTTCGAATACCAAGGGTCCACCCCGGCCACGTTTATCGTGGCAAATTTCTCCGGCACCGCCGAGGTGCCGCGGAGTGTCAATTTCTACGATCCCAACGTTCAAATCGACAACTATCCGGCAACGCCCGTGCTCCAGTTCAGCGACATTGAGATGGGTGTCGGGCAGTTGTTGGCCCTTGGATTTGCCACCACCGATGATGGACAGTACATGTTGCTCGGACGCGCGGATACCGGCACGAGCAGCAATGCGATCCAGATCTACGGCATCGATGGCGCGCAGTTGGCAGAGGCGCCCGTGGGTGAATTGGGCGACGTCAACAACGACGGCGTCATCAACGTGGCGGACGTGACTGAACTGGGCAACCTGGTGGCTGCCGGGACGCCGCCGGAGAACACCGTTGGCGATGTGAACGGTGACGAGACCGTCAACGAGGCGGACGTGCAGGCGCTGGCGGACTTGATCGCCAACCCCTGAGCGCCCTTGGTCAACACTGTCGGAAAATCGAACTGCCCGGGCCACGCGCCCGGGCAGTTCATAGTTGACGGTGTAAAGTCGCAGCCTGCCCGCTGCCGCTGGTTTTTGAATCTTCCAGCAAGGCCGCGAACTCATGGGGAAAGAGTTTTCCGACAGCCGGCGTCGGATCCTCCTGGCGATGGCATCCATGGCGGGCATGGGGTTCATCGGCTTGGCGCACGGGCAATCGGCCGCCCGGCCGGGGATGGGACGTCCTGCGGTGGCGAGTTCCCCCCAGATCGCCGCCGCGCGGCCGTCGAGCGATGCGGATTCGGTTCCCTCGACCAATACGTCCTATCGCCCACGCGTCATCGTCGTGGATCCGGGGCATGGGGGGCATCATCGGGGTGCCCAAGGGCGGGCGGGAAACCGCTCGGTCGACGAGGCCAGCATGACAATGCCCATTGGCCTTTTTCTGGAGCGCCACCTGCAGTCCGATCCGATGTTCGCGCCGCGACTGACCCGCCGGTCGGATGTCTATGTGGGACTTCGCGAGCGCACGCGTCTGGCCGAGGAGTTCGGCGGGCACCTGTTCATTTCGATCCATTACAACGCGGCGCCCAATGCCGCCGCCGCGAAGACGGCCCGGGGGCTGGAGTTCTACACGTGGAGCCCGAGGGCTGGGGACTCGGTCGCTGCGCG
>CAZVAQ010000296.1:0-2264 GCA_964625145.1 uncultured Candidatus Sumerlaeota bacterium | reverse complement strand
GCCAACAACGACGCGATCGCCTTCCAGGACACCGGCACGCCGCAGTTCTCCACGCCGATGTTCGCCGAAGGACTCGAGAACCCCGACGAAGTCGGCATTGTCTTCGACCTGCAGGCGAGCAACCTCGTTAACGACGACGAGAACGGGCACCGCGACGTGTTCTACGTGACCGTCTCGACGTCTGAAGTCGTCCTCATCCCCGGCGACATCAACAACGACGGCGTCGTGAACGTTCAGGACGTCACGTTCCTCGGCAATGTCGTCAACAACCTCGAGACACTGCCTCCGGGCGTGAACGGCGACATTGACGGCGACACGGATGTTGACATGGACGACGTGACGACCCTGGCAGGCCAGATCGTCAACTAATCGGCGTTCATCACCAACACTCGACCAATCCAGACTGCCCGGGCCCCGCGCCCGGGCAGTCGCTTTTTGAGGCACCGGCTCGCGGCGAAAAGAACGCACTCGACACGCTGGCGGCTCGTGGCACCCTGACCGTTGCGAGCGCCGCCAGCTCGAAACCCATGCCGCCCATCCCCGCGTTGCCATCCATGAACATGCTGTCCTCCCGGGATCGGGTGGTCGTGCGCGTTTTTGGCATCACGCTCGTGCTCAATCTGCTGGTCTCCGGCACGAAGGTGGCCATTGGTCTCCTGACCGGTCGCATCACCATCGTCGCCGACGGCCTGCATTCGCTGATGGACGGGGCGAACAACCTGCTCGGCATGGCGGCCATCGTTCTCGCCGCGCAGCCGCCGGACGAAAACCACCCCTATGGCCATCGCAAGTTCGAGAACATCGCCGCCGTCGCCATCGGCGGGATGATCTTCCTGATCGCGTGGGAGGTGCTGGACAACATCGCGCGGACGATCTGGGGGCGATGGGCGAACGGCTGGCAAACGCCCGAGATGCCTGAATGGGACGCCACGTCGCTGACGCTGCTGATCGCCACGGTGGGCGTGAACCTCTTTGTGGCGCTGTGGCAAAATGCCCGCGGCAGGGCCCTCCACAGCCCGCTGCTGCAAGCCGACGCCCGGCACACGGGCTCTGACATCGCGGTCACGCTGCTCAGCGTGTGCTCGCTGGTGCTGGCACCGCTGGCCTGGTGGGTGGATCCGCTGCTGGCGCTGGCCGTGTTCGTTTTCCTCGCCCGGGCCGGATGGGGAATCCTGGCGCAGAACCTTCCCGCCTTCACGGACGAAGCCGCCCTCGACCCGATCCGCGTTCGCGATCTGGCCCTTGGGGTGGAGGGCGTCCGCGAGACTGCCAACATCCGCAGCCACGGCATGGGAAATGACATCCATCTGGACATGGTAATCTCGGTGGACCGGCACCTGCGCGCGGCAGAGGTGGAGGTAATCGAAGAGCACCTGAAGGCCGCCCTCCGTGCCCAGTTCCCCGGCTTGACCCTGATCGGAATCCACCACCGCGCCGCCCGTGCCGAACACGATGTGGAAAGTGAAGGGTGAAGAGTGAAGTATCGCACGTTCGGCGTTCGGTCAGGACATGGGGCGGTTTGGAGGGGGAGGCAACTTCAAGGGGGCTTTTGTGCCTTTTGCGCCTTCTCGTGGCAGAATCCCCCCTTCAACCCCGCCCGGCTCCGACCTCAACCCGCGGATTCCCATTGACCGAGCCGGGCGGTGTCGGCCCTCCTCTTGGGCCCCAAACGGGGAGGGATTGGCTTCTCCCCCCGATTGAGTGACCACTCGGGACAGAACACTCAGGAAAGATTACTTACCATGGCCAAGTGTGAAATCACCGGCAAGCGCCGGCAGGTCGGCAACACCGTCAGCCACGCCAACAACAAGAACAAGCGCGTCTTTGGCGCGAACATTCAGAAGGTCAAGATCGTCGACGAGACCGGCACGGTGCGCCGCGCCCAGGTTTCGACCCGCGCCCTGAAGAGCGGTCTGGTGACCAAGGCCGCCCCGCGCCGCGTGATGCGCAAGCTGGCCGAGGCCGAAGCCGGCGAGTAATCGCCGCCTGCCCCGCCCCCGAGGCGGGATGCCGGGCTCCGCGCGACGGACGGAAACGAACCTGGTCAGGCGGGGAACCGAGCAGCCATAAGTTTTCCCGTCCGGGTGCGCCAAGGGTCCGGTGTCCCGCCCCGGGGGTGGAAGCAGCCAAGCACAGCCCCGATTGACGACATGACTGCCGCGCCTTCTCACTAACGGGAAGGCGCGGCGCCTCTTTTGGAGGAACACTCATGAGCACCCTGTTGCGCGACATCGGCGAGGACGGACTCCTCGAACTCCTTCGCA
>CAZVAQ010000295.1:0-2278 GCA_964625145.1 uncultured Candidatus Sumerlaeota bacterium | reverse complement strand
CTCCTCGGGGGCGGGCTGAGGCATCGTGCCCACCTCCCTTGGTTACCTATGCCGTGGGCCGGAGCGCGCGCTCATGTTTCATAACCCGTGGGTCGGGATCACGAAGAAATGGCCGGCGCAACTGCCCGCCAGATGCATCGCCAGAGATTGACAGCAGGTTGAAATGGCAGTCAGATAGGCTGGCCATCGCACCAAAGTGGGCTCGACACGGGCGACGTGAAGCTGTTCATGCTGAGCACCGGCACAGCAGAAGAACCGATCGACCGAACGGTCACGCTGGAGAACGAACTCCAGTCGCTGATCGAGCGCCACCTCGCAGCCGGCCCAACAGGTCCGGGCGCTCCACCGGTCTAACGCCCGCCGGCCGAATCGACACGCTTGGAATGGTCAGGAGCTTCTGCCCCAAGGTCATCCTAGGAACTGGAACAAGCCTTTTCTGAGCACAACTCGCAGCTTTAATCCCAGGGACATCTGATATGGCCAAGACACGCAACAGCACCAAGGCGCGCATTGATGGGCAGTACGAAGAGTGTGTCGTGGCCTATATGGACATCCTCGGTTTTGCGGAGATGGTGCGTCGTAGTGAAGAGGATGCGGAAGCATTTCGCCGAATCCTGGAATCCATGCAGATTGTGAATGCCATCCCTTCAGGTGGAAAGAAGGGTGTCGGCGGGGCAAGGCGCGACATGCCGATCCACAGCCGGTTCTTCTCCGATTCGCTGGTATTTTTTGTCAAGCCCAAGCCGAGCCATATTGCCCAACTCTTTTTTGTGTTGCGGTATCTACAGGACCGACTATGGCAGAGGCACATCTGCTTGCGCGGAGCCATTGCCAAAGGCAAAATGTACTGGCCCGCTAATGATGACAATATCACTGTGGGGCAAGGCCTCGTCGAAGCCTATCGGATCGAGAGCACCGTCGCCATCTACCCGCGCATTGTCGTCTCGGACACGCTATATCGATATATTGCGGACAGTGAAGCCCCTGCAAACCCATTTGCAAAGGACCGCGATACGTCGTTGACGCACTATATCGCTACAGATGCAGATGGGGTGCGGTTTCTTGATCTACTGCATCGTGACATTCAACGTGCAGAGGGTGAGCGTCTGGAGAGATACGGCAAGAACGGCTTCACCGTCAGATGGTCAACTGACGCAGTAAGTGCACGCCCTCGCTTGCTCGCTTCTGTTGATGCAGTGATCAGAGACAATCTTGCAGTCACAGACGAGCGATGCCGCCAGAAATATGCTTGGCTGCAGACATACAGGAACCGGCATGATGGATAGGCAGCAACAACTTCATCAGCTCGCGCTGAAGCGCAAGTCAGCACGTCGGCCCGGCTACCATCAACTCGGAGACTTCCATGACGGTGCGTACGAGTGTGACCATGTTTCGCCGTACACGAAGAGTGCCGGGAACTGCGATGCCGAGGTGTTCATCCTCCTGCAGGATTGGGCTTCGGCGGACGGATTGATGAGCTTTTTCGACGAAGAGTCGGTCCGCCTCGGATACAGCCCCAGTCTGCCAACAAACCGCAAGCTCATTGATCTACTGGATCGGTTCTTCGGGCTGACGCTCGCCGACACCTACGCGACCAACCTCTTCCCCTTCATCAAGCCCGGCGACATGAGCGCCTCGATTCCGCTGCGCGACCTGACCAGAGCCGCCCGGGAATTTGCGCTCCCACAGATCGCGATCGTCCAGCCCCGCCTCGTGGTGTGCCTGGGCCTGCAAACGTTCCGTGCCATGCAGCGGGCTACCGGTCATCGAGCGGCGGCCAACCTTGCGGAGGCCATTTCGAAGCCGTTCGCATTCGAGTACGCCACCGTCTGGTGCCAAGCCCACACCGGCGGCAGGGGGCAGGCCAACCGGAATCGTGGCGGCGTGGACCGGGTCAGCGCCGACTGGGCCGCTATGAGCCGCTCGCTGAACGGCGGCACCTGAGTCGTGGCAAGCGGTCGTCCGGGTCATATGGCGCGGCCACGACGTTCGTTACTGTCCTCAACCAAACGGCCACAACCCCCTCATAACCCGAGCCCACGGTTCTCTCGGGTGATCAGAGACTTCCGGCGAAACTGGCCGGCGCGGGCGGCCCCGGCGGCACCACGGGTTATCTCCCCGGCCACGGCAGAGAGACCTCGCCCCGGCGGCCCCCTCGCTAAATTCTTGCGGGTACTGGCCCAACAAACGAAAACGCCGCCGAGGTATCTCGACGGCGTTTGCCGTGAACCGTGGGGCCGGTGGGTTTTGCAACCGGCTTTCTAATAGCGGGGGGAGG
>CAZVAQ010000294.1:0-2283 GCA_964625145.1 uncultured Candidatus Sumerlaeota bacterium | reverse complement strand
GAAACCCTCCCCCGCCTCCGCTTCCCCGAATTCCGCAACGCGGGGGTGTGGGAAGAAAAGCGCCTCGACGAGATCGCCGACTTTCAATCCGGCGGAACACCCTCGAAGAGCAACCCCGCATTCTGGAACGGCTCCATCCCGTGGGTGTCCGCGAAAGACATGAAGCGGATGGTGCTGGACGACACCGAAGACCACATCACCGATGCCGCTGTTGAGGACGGGGCGAAAGTGGTGCCGGCTGGCACCGTGCTGATCCTCACGCGCGGAATGACTTTGTTGAAGGACATTCCGATATGCCTCCTCTCTCTCCCGATGGCCCTCAATCAAGATGTCCGCGCATTGCGACCAAGCAATGGATTCGATGGCCTGTTCCTCGCCTATATGCTGGTGGGGAACAAAGAACGCATCCGAAGCATGGTTGACATCGCCGGTCACGGCACGGGGCGACTGAATACAGACCGCCTGAAGGCGCTTGACCTACTTTTCCCGTCGCCTGCCGAGCAGCAGCGAATCGCCGACTGCCTCTCCACCCTCGACGCCCGCCTCACCGCCGAATCCCAAAAACTCGACGCCCTGAAGCTCCACAAGCGGGGCCTGATGCAGCAGTTGTTCCCGGCGGCGGAACAGGGGTGAGCGGCAACCTGAGCCCAGATGCTACTGGCGGCAACGAGCGCTCGGACCGATCGACGGCAGTGGTCGCATGGTGGCAAGTCGTGGTACAATCGGTGTTTCCCCTGGGAGTGGCGCGCAATGGCGGATTCTGCTCGAAGAGTAACACTGACCTTCGGCGGTGGCTCGTTCGCCGACGGGCGGGTGCCGATCACGCTCCTGGCGGAAAAACTCAAGGCATTGCAATCGCTCTTGTTCCACGCGGCGGCGACCGTCAGTAGGGACAAGCTGGCCCGGCGGGGGCAGTGGGCTAATCGCTACCGCGATGCCGTCGAACTCCGTTTTGCCGACGCCCGCACCGGAAGCTTGGTCATCGAGGCTGAATTGCCATCCGAGACCACGCCGACATTCGGCGACGCGTTTGACCTGGGACGGCAGGCCCTCGATCTCGCATACGACTTCACGGCTCATCTCGATCAGTCGAACCCGGCGGCGTTGGAGAAACTTGTACCGGACCGCCAGGAACGCGCGCTGTTGCTGCGGGCGATTGAGAACATTGCGCCCGACCCTGCTGAGAACTACACGATCACGTTCGCCAACGGATCTCCACAGCACCGCGACGTCATCTTGACCGGAGCAACCCGCCTGCGCGCGCGAGAGCTGCTGCTCCAACAGGCGATCGATTTAGCTGAATCGGCGCGAGAAGTGACGATCGTCGGAACACTAACGAAGATCCACTATGACGTGGGGCCGCAGAAGATCGCCGTGCGCGTCGGGCCGGGCAATGAGGTGGACTGCTTCTATGACGACTCTCTGCGCGAACAGGTGTCGAACCTGTGCGCCGGAAGCATTGTGGAAGTCGTTGGGATCGCCACCTTGGACATGGAAGGCCGCGTTAAGCAGATCGACTCGGTAACCGGGGTCGAAGCGGTCAGCATGGAACCCATCCGCATATCCACCTTTGAACACGGAGGACGTCGCTACCAGCTGCGTGAAGCGATTCCGGTCAGCGTCGAGTTTTCAGAGGGCGTGTGGGCCTATAGCAACGAGGCGCTGGGGATCCGAGGCTACGCCGAGCGGCGGGAAGACGCGCTGCGCGAGCTTCACGAGGCATTTGACTTCGCCTATCGCGATATCGGGCTGGCAGCTGAGGATACGCTGATCGGCAAGGCAATCGATATGCGACGGGAATTTCAACGGCTCGTGCAAAGCAATGGGGGCCAGTGAACATGCCGCGAGACGCAAAAGAAGTGGCCGCGAACTTGCAACGCAAGGGGTTTACGCCGGCTGAAGGTGACCATAAGTTTTACCGCCTGATCGTCGACGGGAAGAACACGGGGATCCGCACAAAGATCAGTCACGGTGAGAAGGAGATCAGTGACGGCTTGCTTGCCCAGATGGCGAAGCAAACAAAGCTTGCCAAGAAGGAGTTTCTCGAACTGGTCGATTGCCCGTTGACGTACCCGCGCTACCTGGAATTGCTTCGCGAGCGTGGACACCTGCCAAAGGCCGAAGACTCGGCCAGAACCGACAATTGCTGACCCACGCTCGACTCCCGCGACGATGACTGAACTCGACCAAAAGCAACTCGGAAAAACCCTCTGGAACATCGCCGACGCCCTCCGGGGCTCGATGAACGCGGACGACTTCCGCGATTACATGCTCTCGTTCCTG
>CAZVAQ010000293.1:0-2286 GCA_964625145.1 uncultured Candidatus Sumerlaeota bacterium | reverse complement strand
TTCATGAATCCTGTGAACACCGGGCATGCATGGACGTTGCAGTTCCTGATCGAGATCGACTCGAGACAGAGTAAGATCGCCGGAATTGAGTTACGGGATGAGATTACGGGGGGACGGGAATCCCGCATCAATCACTACATTTCCCCCGGCTGGCACACATACGACGAATTCAGATTGGAGTCATTTGGGTGGTCGGGTGTCAGACCCAATCCCATGGCACTTCATGTTCTTCTTGAAACGAAAGACCACTATGATCTTGCCTTTGAGCCAATCGCCCCCCGATCATTCATCTGGCGAGGGAAGCCGTTTGAGCTGATTGCCGTTTACTTCCAGGAAGGGGGCAATGGGATGCCAGTCCTGGTGAGTGGGGATCGGGATGACACGAGTGACATCCCGACGATGTCGAGTACGGGCACAACGCTGGTGTTCGATTCGCTCCCGCCGGATTTGGAGGACATCAGGGCACGCATCCGAGATGGCTCCATCACCCGGGCCCGATGGACAGATGGCAATGTGGTCCCCATTCAAGCGAACATTCGTGATATTGAGAAGATTGAGCTCGTCGTCGCACCCCGGCTGCTGCAAGTCGCGATCCAGCTCCCCGAGCTTCCAGGTATCCCTCCAGAGAATAGGGAGCTTGAAGATGTACGGGACATGATCATCCCGCCAACAGTTCTTGAAGACCAGGATCAAATGGACAGATTCATCGCATCCGTTGTGCAGGCCACGTACTACAATTGGGAGCGGGTAAAGGCACCAACGACCTTTCCCAAGGATATTGGTGGCCTGACCTTTCGGGAAGTTTTTCATGATGAATTGGCGAGATACCGGGAGCGTGAAATCCATCTCGAAGTGTCACCGGGTAAGAATGCAACCATGACGCTAACCTCTCCGGGTATGGGTCGCTTTAGGTACTCACCGGGGCTGTCGTTCGTATTCTCTATCGCGTCCGGTATCTGGTCTGTAGTTATGCTCCAAGTGGTTTTCTTCACAATCTGGAAGGGTTGGACCCTCCTGCGCGCCCGCGACCTGCATCGCCTCCTGCGTGTCCGCGGCTCTACCGACTGGACCATCTGGGATGCGGAGCGCGCGTACCTCGGCCTCGGCAAGCGAGCGTGGAACATTCCCTCCGTGGACGAACTCGGCGCCATCCCCGGTGTGGACGCGACGGACGTGCGGTCGGTGGTGCGGTTCTTGGGGAGTGTGAAGGAGAATGAATGAAGCATGCCGCCCGGCTGCAGGGGCGCATGGCAGGAAGCAAAAGCATGCGGCTCTATCTCGACAGCTGCTGTTTCAACAGGCCCTTCGACGACTTGCGCCAGGAGCGGGTTCGTATCGAAGCCGATGCGGTCACGGCAATTCTCGGCAGGATTCAGGCGGGTTTGTGGCAACTAATCACGGGCGAAGTTTTGGAATTTGAGCTCGGTCGCATGCCGGGCGCCGAGCGTCGGGAATCATGTCTGGCGTTGATGAGGGATTCCTCAGGCTATGTCCCCGCCGATTCCGTGACAAGGTCTGCTGCCGATGAACTCGAGGACATGGGATTCGATGCCCTCGATGCCGCCCATCTGGCAAGCGCCCGCCGGGGAGGCGCCGAAGTCTTCCTTACCGTCGACGATAAGCTCTTGCGAAAGGCACGGACTTTGGAGAAAGAGTTGGGCGTTCGAGTCGAGTCCCCACTCACATGGCTCCTCGAGCAATCGGAAGGAGAATCCCGATGAAAACCGCGATGGAAATGACCCCGGCTGAGATCCGCGAAGCGGCCCACGACGCCATTGTGCGCGAGTTGGGTGTTGTCGGGCTCATCCGCTATCTTCAGGACACTTCCATGGGCAGCGGCGATTATACGCGCGACCGGCATCAATGGCTGGACAAGTACAAGAATCTCGACGACCTGTGGGCAGACATCGAGGCGGCGCGCGAGCGGGATCCACAGTAGGATACGCGCCAACACGCTTTTCCCTCGCAGGACCGTCCCCTCAATCCATCCTTCTTCCTTCTGTCTTCATCCCCACCTCTTCCCAGCATTCCGTTGACCCTGCCGCCGCTCCGTCGCTGATTCCTGACCAGTAGACACTTTACCCAGGAGTACCTCCATGGTGCTGCATACGTTGTGCACGGGGCTGTTGGCCGCTTGTTTCGTGGTGGGGATGATGGTGGTGCCGTCGCGCGCCGCCGCGATCGGGATCGACCGCACGGAGCAACAGTTCGCCGAACTCGTCGAGGTCCTCAAGGGCAAGCGCGTTGGCCTGCTGACCAATCCCACCGGCGTCGATGGCGAGCTGC
>CAZVAQ010000292.1:0-2299 GCA_964625145.1 uncultured Candidatus Sumerlaeota bacterium | reverse complement strand
ACGCGGAGAAGCAGGGGCTCGACGAGAAGGCCGCCTTGGAGGCCGGGATGGCGGAGAAGAGCAAGGAGTTCGTGGAGCAGGGCGCGGAGGTGTATCGGGAGGGGTGAACGCCGGCTTCGACCCCGCCGTAACCTGGTGTAGCGCGGCGCTCAGCCGGCGGTCAATGCTCGTCTTCCAAAATGCGTATAGGATAGAACCAGCCAACCGCAGCGAGAATGGTTCCAGGAGCACATATGTCTCAGAAAGAACTTCAGGAGCTACTCGAGCGGGTTGCCGAGGGAAATGGATATGGCGATCCTGATGCCCGATTGAACGATGATCGCAAGCTCCAAGTACTTCTCGCGCAGGAACAGCAAAAGATTGGTGCCCGCCTAAATCGGCTGACCTTCTTCCTTGTCATTGTTGGATTTTTGAATGTGCTGCTTCTGGTATTCCAGTTACTGAGAAACTGATCGGCGCACAGGACTATATGTCACTCGCAGGCGGGAGCCCATCCAGCAGCGGATAGCCAACAACGAATCCTGCGCGTACGAAGCTCCGCTGACTGGATTCCCGCCTACGCGGGAATGACAAGGCGTGAGCCCCCAGTCCTGTTTTCCCGAACCCAAACCCTCCAAAGAACGATTCCGAAGAATCCCGAACCAACGAAGCAAGGACTTCGAAGAAGCCTTCCCTACCCCATCGCCGCATCCACCGAGAACTCGGGGAACGCCGCCTTCAGGCGCAACAGCGTCGTGAACTCGGGATTCGCCGTCTTCGACGACTCCAGACGCTGGTAGCTATACACATTCTTCATCCCCAGCTTCTCCGCCGCCTGCTTCTGCGTCAACTTCCGGCGCACGCGGGCCTGCCGAACCATCGAGGCCAAGGCTATCTTCGAGCTCACCGGAGCGGCCATGACCCACTTCCCCACCTTGATCGTGGGATCGGGATCGGGAAACAACACATCGGAATCTGCAGGCTCATCCAGCACGCAATCCAGAACCTCCGTCATGTTGCGGCGCAATTCCTCCAGGGTATCGCCTTCCGTACGGCAACCATGCTCCTTCAACTCAATGCATTCGGCCCAATATCCGCCTCTTTCATCAGGCCGGACCTTGAAGTGATATTGCATCAACGGGTCTCCTTCAAGACTTTGAGCAGTTCATGCTCCGTCCCCTTCTTCAACTCCTTGTGCATCGGGATGGTTTCCGAGCGAGGGCCTTTCTTGACCCTCACGTGCCTCCCGTCTGCCAAGCCACCCTCCACCCTTCCCGCTCGTACAACCTCAGCATCTCCCTGCCGCTTAACGGCATCCCGCCCCCCGCATTCTACCAATTATCCTTGGTAATAGGTAACCGTGACCGCAAGACGGAGAAACGAGAAATGCGCGTGGGAAACGGACTACCGGAACCCGTGACGACCGTCACGGCGGCTTGTCAAAGTTCCGATTCCAGACGCGCGGGAACGGTCGCCGGGTCTCCGGCGTTCGGCGCGCCGGCCCCGACGAAGCAACGACTTCGAAGAAACCCCCAGCCCCGAAGCCCGCGACAGCCGCAAAAAGAACGAGGCCCCCGAGAGGAGGCCCCGCCTGGATTTCCACTTGATGAATCGCTTCGCGAAACGCTAGCGCAGAACCCGCCGGTCGAACACGAAGGGCCCGAAGGGCAGCACCGAGGCGACCAGCGCCCCCGCCAGCGTCCTGAGGCTCCAGTCCTCGCGATCGTACATCGCGAAGGCGAGGCCGACATAGAGCACGAACAAAAGTCCGTGGGCCATGCCCACCACGCTCACCATGCGCGGATCGCCCCAGACGTACTTGAGCGGCATGGCCACGAGGAGCAGCAGCAGGTAGGAACCGCCCTCGAGCCAGCCGGAGTATCGGAACAAGTTGCGCATCATGGAAGGTTCTCCCCGGGCGGAGCCGAGGGGAGCGCCTAGAACGCCCCCTTTTTCCACTTCGCCTTGGAGCCCAGCTCCTCCTCGATGCGGATGAGCTGGTTGTACTTCGCCACGCGGTCGGTACGCGAGAGCGAACCCGTCTTGATCTGGCCGGCGGCCGTGCCCACGGCGAGGTCGGAGATGAAGGTGTCCTCGGTCTCGCCCGAGCGGTGCGAGGAGATCACGCCGAACTTCGCCTTCTTCGCCATCGCGATGGCCTCGAGCGTCTCGGTGACGGTGCCGATCTGGTTCACCTTGATGAGGATGGCGTTGCCGGTCTTCTCCTGGAGGCCGCGCTTGAGGATGGAGGGATTGGTGACGAAGAGGTCGTCGCCCACCAGCTGCACCTTCTTGCCGAGGGCCGCGGTCTGCTCCTTCC
>CAZVAQ010000291.1:0-2349 GCA_964625145.1 uncultured Candidatus Sumerlaeota bacterium | reverse complement strand
CTTCATCCTTCATCCTTCATACTCCCCCCTCACTCCCCCGCTCTTTCCCCACCGCGCCGGAAGATATCCCCCGCGCTCACCGTCCCGTTCGTCGGATCGTAGCTCCAGTTGATGTACGAACCGTCCTCCACGAACCGCGCATCAAACGCGTAGTAGGGCCAATGAATGCCGCCGTCCGGACCGCCGCTGGTCAGCGACCACCGCATGTTGATCAGCGACGACGGATCATTGATCCCCAAGGCATAGTTCGCCGCGCCCGTGTTGTAGCCAAAGATGTCGTCGGGATCCGCCAGGTTGATCTGGCCGTTCCACTGAGTCAGCACCGTCCGCGGAAACGGATCGCGCGGGATCGAGGAAAGGTAGGCGATCGGTGTCGTCAGGCCCTTCAGGCGCTCGATGTACGACGGGGCAAAGGTCCCCCGCGTCGGCGGGTAGCGGTTATTGTCCACCACATAGGCGTCCAGCCCCGTGTGGATGGTCCGCATCTCGTTGAGGGTGCGCGCATAGCGGCTGCGCACGGAAGCCTGCATGAAGTTCGGCACCGCAATCGCCGCCAACACGCCAATGATGGCCACCACGATGAGCAGCTCCACCAGCGTGAAGCCCCACGCCGCCCCTGCGCGCATGGACACGCGCGCGCGCTCCCACCGTGAGATCATCTGCCCCCCTCCAAGATTCGATTCGGAATCGACCGGGACCTCAGCCGCCCCTGCATCCTGCAGGCGGCGAGTTTGCCAGAGCCGGGGGCGAGACATTCCGCGCCCGGGTTGGGTGTGCTTATCGAGCAAAAAGCCCCCGGGTCAAAGGAAATGTTGAGTAGTCAAACAAATGCTCGCATTGGCCAGAAAATCGGCACTCCGAGACCGGTTCCCGGCGCCATCAACCCGCCGACAACGTCACCTCTGCCGCTCCGGTGGGTCCCACCATCGCCACGGCCTCCTCGGTCCGCTCGAACAGATCGCCAGCCAACTGCGCCACATCCTCCAGAGTCACCTCCCGGATCCGCTCGGCCACCTCCTTGGGCCCCAGCCGTTCCTCCCCCTGCATCTCCCGATCCGCGTTCCGGCTGGCCCGGTACCCGATGCTCTCATACGCCAGCAGGAACCCACGCAGCACCTGGCGCTTGGCAACATTCAGCTCCTCCGGCGTCGGGCCTTTCTCGGCAATGCGGGCCACCTCCTCGCGGCACAAGCCGATGACCTCCTCGCAATTGGCCGCCGTCGTCCCGCCATAGATGACCAAATACCCCTCCGTCTGGAAGGAGTGATACGCCGAACCGATAGTGTACGCCAATCCCCGCCGCTCGCGGATCTCGTTGAACAACCGCGAGCCCATCCCGCCACCGAGCACCAGATTCAACAGCCCCAGTGCGAAGCGCCGCTCGTCCTTGGCAGCCAAAGCCGGATGCCCCAGACAGAACTGCACCTGCTCCGTGTCGCGCTCCACGACCGATCGCCGCGAGCGCGGCCGCGCTGCCACCGGCGGCGCAACCATGTGCGAACCGCGCGTGGACATGGGGAATGCCTTCTCCACCAACCGCACCGCATCTGCCGCATTGATGGCCCCGGCCATGGAGATGATCACATCCGCCGGATCCAGGCGCTCCTCCCAATACCCCGCCAACCGCGCGCGGTCAAACGCCCCAACGGTTTCCGGCACACCCAAGATCGACCGCCCCAAAGCATCGGGCGCCCACAGAGCCTCCAAAAACAGGTCGAAGCACAAGTCCTCCGGATTGTCGCGCGACTCGGCGATCTCCTCCAGGATCACGCCGCGCTCGCGCTCCACTTCCGACTCCGGGAACGTGCTTTCAAAGAACATCTCGGCCAGCAACACCAGCAGGTCCGACAGATCCTCCGGCACCACCCGCGAGTACAGCCGCAGACTTTCGTGGCAGGTGTACGCATCCAGCCCGCCACCCTGCAGGTTGATCTCCCGCGCAAGACCATGGAGGTCCCGCCGCCGGGTCCCCTTGAACAGCATGTGCTCCACAAAATGCGTGATGCCGCTCAGCTCCACCGGCTCACGCCGACTCCCCCCCACCAACGTCACACCGGCGGAAACCGACGAAGCCTCGGCCACCTCCTCCACCAGCAACCGGATACCATTCTCCAGCACAATCCGCTGGAAGTCAGCCATAATCAGTCACCTTCATATCGAAACAGACTCGTACCCATCCGGGAGACCTCCTCTCAGGATGCTCCCGTCCCCCTGACCGACCCCTCCGGTCTCACCACCCTCTCCATTCCCCCTGCAGGGTCAATGCCAACAGCAAGCCCCACCCGGGACCGCCGGTCTCCGCACCGGCGTCCCTTCTTCCACACGGGCCCTCTGCCCACCTGAAAGTGA
>CAZVAQ010000290.1:0-2351 GCA_964625145.1 uncultured Candidatus Sumerlaeota bacterium | reverse complement strand
GGCAGGGCCTCGCGTCGATAGAGCGTGCAAGTCGTGTTCACCCACTGAACAGGCGCCGGGTCTGGCAGCGAGTCGTCATCTGCCGGCATCACGTTCACGCCAGGGCCAAGCACGGCCCCGGGCCACTCGCTCTCGCGACGTTTGTCGATCAGCCGGTAAACCAGGCGGGTTGCGCGGCCCGGTCGCTGATATCTGCAATTGGCAATCATCGCGTTCACGGCGCCGATTCGGTCGTCGGACTCCAGGCCCGCCCACAATCGCTCGCAACAGCCCGCGCCAAACAGGATGTCATCATCGAAGAACCAGATGACTTCCTCATTGGCCAACGCCACGCCCTCGTTTCGCTGGCTTGCCGCTCCCCGCGATTGTGCCTTTCGCCACTCGATATCCAATCCGGTCTCGGCCGCCACCCGTGCACATGCATCGCGAGTCAACTCATCATCCGAGGCATCGATCACAATGATCTCTGCAGGGCGTGCCGATTGCGCGGCCAGGCTGCGGAATGTGCGCTCCAGAACTACCGCACGATGCCGCGTAGGAATCACAGCGGAGGCAGGCAGCACCTTGGCATGCGGAACTGGCGCGCCGACGGCATACTCCTGCGGGATCATCACTTCCCCGCCAATGCGCGTCTCAATCCTGCCACCCGCTCCGCCAACTCAAAGCCAAACATCCCATACACGCGCCGATACAGTGGGGGAAAGGCGTTTCCGCTAGGCTCGAACTTCATCGGTGCACTCCGCCGCGCCTCGGCCGCCAACCGGCGCGCCTCCTCGCGGTTCTCCCCCCACATCGAACGCGCAATCTCCAATCGAGCTGCCGCTACCGCATTCGCCCGCAGCGGCGTCAGTTCTCCTGCGCCCTTCAGATGCTGCTCCATGTTCGCGATGACCTCCAACCGCCGCCGCCGCGTCTCGCCGGGATCCTTCCGGCAAGTTGTTTCCGAGCTCCATTGCCGGTACACCGACTTCGCCGAAGGGCAGTACACAAACTCCGCTCCCGCCTGCAGCAACCGGCAATACAGCTCATGTTCCTGGCAACACGGCTGATCAATCTTCCATCCGCCAGCGCGCTGCACCGTCGAGCGTCGCCACAGCGCCGCACCCGTCTGCGGCAAGTACCACCGCGCCAGCAACACCCACGGATCATGCGGCTCCGGAATGTCCAACACGCGCTCGCTCGCCTCCGGCTCCTTCTCCTCGCGGATGATTGACGGGCTGTATATCACGTCCGCTTCCGGCGCATGCTGCCCCGCAAACTTCAACTGTTCCTCCACCTTCTCCGGCAGCAAATAGTCATCCGCATCCAAATACTGCAACCACTCCCCGCGCGCCAATTCCATCAATCGATTGCGCGCCGCATTCCCCCCCCGATTCGGCCCCGATTCAAACCGAATGCGTTCACCAAACGATCGAATGACCTCCAGGCCCCCGTCCGTCGAGCCATCATCGACAACGATGACTTCGCAATCACCAAGCGACTGCGCCAGAGCACTCTCAATTGCCTGCCCCACCCAACGCTCGGCATTGTGACAGGGGATGAGGATGGAGACGAGAGGGGTCATGCCACCGCCCCTCTGTAGGTAATTGCCGTTTGATGTGCGATGAGTGACCAATCCAATCGGTCACAGACGCTGATTGTTTTTCCACGCAGCGAGTCGAGCTGATCAGTCATCGCACGAGTCAAGGCTGCGGCAAGCCCTTCCTCGCCCGGCTCATATAACAAGTCCGCTGCATCACCAAGCACTTCGCGAATGGCTTCGACCCCCGGGGCAATCACTGGCAGCCCGTATGACATAGCCAACACAACACTCCCAGAAGTCGTGATTCGACGAAATGGAGTTACAGCCACGTCCGCCGCGCCAAAAAAAAACGGCAAGTCTTCGTCCTCGATCCGCCTAAGATGGAAACGGACCGAATTGCCACAGCATTCGGCAAGCTTCCGGAGGCGATCAGCATACTACTCGTCCGTCGCTGCACCCGCAATGACAAGTACGGAATCCCTCCCCGCTTCACCAGCCAGTTCTCGTGCTCGCGGCCACACGCGCACAAGATCGTCAACTCCCTTGTACGGGCGAACAGCACCAAAAAACAAAAACACACGCGACCCCCCATCCAAACCCAAGAACCGCCGCGCTTCCCATCGCTCCCGCGCTTTGCCATAGACATCGCGATAATGCCCATGCGGAATCACTACGCATTTTCCCTTGGCAAGACCCAGCTCTCTCGCCGCACGGGACTCAATCGCCCGCGAATGGACGATGACCCTACCCGAAAGCGCGGCGACACACCTGCCCGCAAAGCGATCAACAGCAGCACAAGGGGAATCGTGAGCCTCAAGATTGTGGATGG
>CAZVAQ010000289.1:0-2367 GCA_964625145.1 uncultured Candidatus Sumerlaeota bacterium | reverse complement strand
CGCCGTCAGCGGCGGCAAGCTGGAGGTCCTCTCCACTGCCAACCAGGACAGCCCCATCATGGAGGGCAAGACGCCCATCCTCGGTTTGGATGTTTGGGAGCACGCGTACTACCTCAACTACCAGAACCGCCGGCCCGATTACATCGCGGCGTTCTGGAACGTCGTGAACTGGGACAAGGTCGGTGAGCTGTACGCCGCGGCGAAGTAAGTGTCGCGGTGATCACCGACATCGCTTGCACCCCTCCCTCTGGGAGGGGTGCGATTTTTGGATCGGGGACAGCAGGGATGGGACAGCAAGGACATCAGGGACATCAGCGGCGGAACATCGAGAGCGATTTCACAGACCCAATTCCCCGATCCCAGTTCCCCGATCCCTGAATCCTGATTCCCGATTCCTGAACCCTGCTTTTTTTCACTCTTCACCCTTCACCCTTCACTCTTCCCCATGCGCCTCCTCATCGCCCTGCCTGCCTATAACGAGGAAGCGTGTCTTCCACCCCTGTTGGAAGCCTTTGCGCGGTTGTTTGATCGCTTGCCGGAGAATGTCGAACCGATCGTCATCGTTGTTGATGACGGCAGTTCCGACAACACCGCACAGGTCGCCGCCGAGTCGGAGCAGGAGCTGGGCATCCGCGTGGAAGTCATCCGCCATGGAATGAATCGCGGGTTGGGGCCGGCGATTGTCACGGGATTGCGGCGTGCGGTGGAGCTGTCAACCAACCTGCACCGCGATCTGATCGTCTGCATGGATGCCGACAACACGCATCCGCCCGATGCGGTGCCGCGCATGGTGGCATTGATGCGGCGGGAGGAAGCCGACATCGTCATCGCGTCGCGCTATCGTCGGGGTAGCCGTCAGGTCGGTGTGCCACTTCATCGCCAGGTGATGTCGCTGGGCGCGCGTTTCCTGTTCCAGCTCACCATGCCGCTGGAGGGCGTGCGCGACTACACGTGCGGCTTTCGCGCCTATCGCGCGGAGATCGTGCAGCGCGGATTCGACAAGTGGGGCGACGGGTTGCTCACGCGCGCGGGGTTTGCGTGCACCGACCAATTGCTGGTGCGCTACGCCGCGCTGGGCGCGCGCATCCGCGAGGTTCCCTTCATCCTGCGCTACGACCGCAAGGTCGGTCCCAGCAAGCTGCAACTCGGCAAGACGGTGCTGGAGACATTCACCATGATTGGTGAGGCGAGACAGATGCTGAAAGAGAAGGATAAAGGATGAAGGATAAAGTATAAAGACCGGCTTAGGACTGGCCGGCGGACTGCTATCGCACCAGCAACTCTATCCTTCCAATTTGATACTCTTCCTGACCTTACCTCTCGCCCTTTTGGCGAGGTCTTCCATCACGAAGCGCTGCGAGCGGAAGTAGCCCGTCTTGCGGCTGCTCCATCCCGCGACCTTCTCTCCCTTGTCCACGTCCCACAGCTCGTAATCCACGGCGACCTTGCTGTACCACCAAAACACGGCGCGGTTCTGGATCATGCGCGCCTCGCGCATGTAGGGCACCAGCACGTAGTCGGCGTTGAGTTCCTTGCCGTAGTCCACCGGGTCCAGGCTGAGCAGGAAGTCATAGCGCTCTTCGGGGGACATGCCCGGCTGCAGGTCAGCCAGCAGGCGCTCCTTCTGGGCCATCATGGCGCGGATGTCGACGCGGGGATGGACCTGCACGCCCCACAGCTTGTCGACGGACTTGGCCAGCTCGTCGGCAAAGTGGCGGCCAGCGTTGCCATCGTCGTAGCGGCTGCGATCGGCCAGCAGATAGCCCGTCTTGGCGCGCTGTGTGCGGTCGCGGGCGGGGTCCACGCGTCCATCCAGCACCGCCAGGCGCACCAGCGTGGCGGGCTCGGGGCGCTTGGCACATCCGCTGGTCACCGCCAACATGCCGATGAGGAGTAGGAGGGAAGAGAACTGGAGAAGGGCGCGCACGCAGACCTCACCACGAGGGGGATGACAGAACAGCCCCCAAAACCCCTCCCCCCCGCGGGAGGGTCAAGGGAAGGAAGGCGGATGGCGGCTCCTGTCCTCTTGGGGTTCAACCCCCGGTGGTCGAGCGCTTGGAGATCAGGCAGCCGACGGAATCGAACTGCGTGATCTTGGGCTCCTTGCCGGCGCGCAGGGCGTCCAGCGCGTCCTTCAGGAGGAACTCGTAGCCGTCCATGATGGGTTCCAGGGTGGACTCCGGCGCGCCCCAATAGCGCAGGCGCCCTTCCTTGTCCGCCAGGAAGACCGTCGGCGTGCGCTCGACGCCCCACTTGGTCATCAGCGACTGGTCGCGGTCGATGATCACGGGGAACGTGACGATGCCTTCGGCCTGCTGCTTCTCCAGGTCCTCGCGCATCCAGTCCGCGTCCCAGTTCGAATCCGGC
>CAZVAQ010000288.1:0-2371 GCA_964625145.1 uncultured Candidatus Sumerlaeota bacterium | reverse complement strand
GACGTCCCTCGTATGGCTTGTTGTCCCACCCGCCAACATTGAAGACACCTGGCATCACGACATCCACATCCCGCCCATGGTCGAAGTCCAAGCCTACGCCCGCCGTGGCGATGTTATAGGCGCGAATCCCCGGATGCTTGCCTACCGCCTCACCCGCACCACCAACCAGGACCCCCGCGTCATTCTGAACCCCCCTTGGTCCCAAGGCGAGGACGAAACCCAACACTTCCACACCCTCCTCGCGCCCCCCGGTGAATACCGTGTCGAAGTTCAGGAACAAGTTGGCAATGATTGGAACACCATCGAAACAGGCCAGACGATTCTCATCGGCGAAGGGATCGAGGCGCGGTTGATGCCGGAGGAAGTGCGCGAGCGGTTGGAGGGGATTGAGTAGCCTCCTCTCCTTCGTTCGCCATGGCGCTTTGCAGTGTGTCGTGACTCAGCACCGCTTGACCATTTCGACTACGCGTGAAATCTGCAAATTGTCCCGATAGGGACCATAGTCGAATAACCCCCCATCGCCCCGAAGGGCGATGGGGAGAAAGCAGCGACGATTGAATCGCGCCCCGCAGGGACGCCAGATGAGTCGTGAAAATCCCGTGTCGTTTTTGCGCCTTGTGGCATCCCATCCGGGATGCGATCAACTTTGCGCACACAACCCGGCTTCGCGCTTCGCGACGAAACCGGGCTATCCAAATGCGATCCCTGCCGGGATCATTCCAGGTGGAGAGTTGCGTGTAACATCTTTGCCTGAGTGCATTCCATATCGGACATAACCGAACGCAAAATGCCCTAAATCCCAAACACCGCCCGCCCCCACAGGAACATGGCAGCGGTCGTTAAGACACTGCCCAACAGGCTGAGGGCAAAGCCTGCGCGCACCATGTCGCCGATGCGCACGCGGTCGCTGCTGAAGGCGATGGCGTTTGGCGGCGTGGCCACCGGGAGCATGAATGCGCACGAGCAGGAAATCGCGCCGGGGACCATCAGCAGCAGCGGGTGCACGTCGATTTGCACGGCGAGGCTCGCCAGCACCGGCAGCAGGATCTGTGCGGATGCGGTGTTGGAGGTCACTTCCGTCAGGAACGTGATGACGAGGCACACGATGAGAACGAGCAGGATCGGATGCAGGCCGCCAAGCAGGCCGAGGCGCTCGCCGACCCAGAGCGAGAGACCGGAGGCTTCGAACGCGCCGGCCAGGGCGAATCCGCCGCCAAAGAGGAGCACGATTCCCCACGGCAATTTTGAGAAGGCGTCGGCCTCCAGCAATCGCTCGCCGCGACGGTTGCGCGAGGGGATCACAAAGAGCAGCGCCGCAAAGATGATGGCGACCACGCCGTCATTGACGAACTTGCGATTCGCCTCGGGGAGAAACAACTCCCAGCCGGGGAGCTTGAAGCCGGAGATCTGCAGGCTCTCGCGCGTGATCCATGCGATGGCGACGCCGACGAAGATGGCCATCACGATGCGTTCCTCGATCTGCATGGGACCCAGGCGCTTGTGCTCCTCGCGCAGGATCGACACGTCGACCTGGAGTCGCCCACCGCCGCTGCGGTTCATCTGCCACGTCAGCATCGCCCACGCGGCGCCAAGGAGCAGAAGCGACAGCGGCAGCGCGAACAGCATCCACTGCAGGAAACCGGGCTTCGCGTTGTCGGGAAACTGCGTCTCATAGATGCCGACGAACGCGGCGTTTGGGGGCGTGCCGACCAGGGTGGCGATGCCGCCGATGCTGGCCGCGTACGCGATGCCGAGCAGGACGCTCTTGCCAAACGGCGTGACATTCCCGCGGCCGGCGATTTCGTCCAGGTTCGCCATCACCGCCAGCGCGATCGGAATCATCATCATCGCCGTCGCCGTGTTCGAGATCCACATGGACAGGAACGCGGTCCCCGCCATGAAGCCAAACAGGATGGATGATGGCTTTGCGCCGATCGACAACAGGATGTTTAGCGCGATGCGCCGGTGCAGGTTCCATCGCTCCAGCGCCGTCGCCACCAGGAATCCGCCAACATACAGCGCGATGATGTGATGGGCATAGGCCCCCACGACAGCGGCGCCGCTTTGCACGCCGAGCAGCGGAAACAGCACGATCGGCAGCAACGCCGTCGCGGCGAGCGGGATCGCGTCGGTGATCCACCACACGGCCATCCACAACGCCACGGCGGCGGTGCGCGTGACCATCGGATCGCCCAGATCGGCGAACAGGATCGTGAGCAGAAACAACGCCGGTCCCAGCAGCAGGCCGATGCGCTGGACCAGGGGTGGTTCCGTTTCGAGTGCAGTCAGGTTGCGTGACATTCCGGCAGGGGGAAGGAAGCCGCTTGGCGAGGGCAAGAGGAAGAGTGAAGGGTGAAGAGTGAAGAGTGAA
>CAZVAQ010000287.1:0-2406 GCA_964625145.1 uncultured Candidatus Sumerlaeota bacterium | reverse complement strand
ATGATGTCGAGGATCACAAAAGTGTCAGATTCGATGATGACGCGATCGTCAATCTCGGGCGCGGGAACACTTGCCACGGGGCGCAACATGACGAGGCGATCACCCTGCTGGATGAGCCCGCCACTCTCGGCGATCTCGCGCGTCGTGTAACGCATGATGATGGCCGGCCGCGTGTGCACCGTCTCGCTGCGCATCGCCATTCCGGTTGCGACGTCATAGTTGCGAACGGTGACGCGATGCTGCACTTCCCGGGCAACGGGCATCCCCGGGATCATCGAGTTCCCGAAGGCCTTGTCCAGCAGCGCTGTGATGTTTCCGAGCGACATCGCACAAACACCCTCCGCCTCCGATGCCATGAATTGCTCGGAACCCGATCAAGCTGGATTTCAGGCTACCCACCGCGGGCCGCGATCTTTGCCTTAAGCTCCTTGATGGTGAGAACACGGGCATCCTTCGTCGAGCTCAGGTCGTCCAAGGTGATCTGCCCTTCCTTCCACATTCGGAAGCGCGTCTTGCCAAGGACCTCTCGCTGCCATTTCTCGGGCTGGGACTCAAAGAACTCTCGGTAAGTGGTCGTGGCGGGAACCCGGCGGACTTCGACGGGTTTGAACGTCGTTGAGGTCGAGCCGTCCCGGTGGCGCGTGACCTTCTTCTCCACCTTGATGACCGAAGGTCTTCGGAGTGTAGAAGGATCGTCGAAACGGGTAGTTGCTGACACGACGCACCGGCACTGCGGATGTTGAGGCAATGGGGGAAGCCGATCGCGCTTCTCAGTTGTCAGCCCATCCCAAGGCATGCACACGGGACAGGTTCGCGAATCGAGGGTGGCTAGGTATACATAGCCCGTAATGCTTTTCTCGAACCGCTTGTAGACCTCCTCGCGGGCTTCATTCGCGGCGTTGATCAGGGCGGTTCGCGCAATCACCGTCGCCCCCTTGCGGCTCAACCCAAAGGCGTCCCTGAGGCGCTGCGTGGCCTGCTGGGCGCTTTCCCCGCGCGCGGCGGCAGTTCCAAGCTCGCGACGAAGATCTTTCTCCAGGTGGCCGATGTTCTGCTTTATCCAAGTCCCGAGCTTGTGCCCACCGAGCGGTCGCTCGACAAGGATCCTCAGGCGCTCTGTCGGAATCTTCGGAAGGACGTCCGGCACCGCCCGGGCCTGCGCCACCTCTTGCTTCAGCGCAGCCACGACGGTTTCGTACTCGTTGCGAATGATGGCCGCCTGCGCATCGGTGATGACCTCGGTGTAGCGCTCGATCAGGCCGCTCAAGGTCCCAGAGACTTGCATCAGGACGATCTGGGTATGCAGAGAGGTCATCGGCATGTCCATGCCCCGGATCTCGCGCAGGGTCTTGATCGACTCCTCCATCGCCGCACCCAAAATGAAGATCAGTTCCTTCGCCGTGGCGTCGCCATAGCGCAGGACATCCATCTGGTTGGATAAGATCGTCTTCTCGGCGGGCGATAGCGCCATCGCGGCCCCTCCGCCGGGTTACTTGGTCACGGTGAACGTCGAGGCAGAAGGAACATCGAGCCAGTCGCGCAGGAGTGCATGGACTGCGTCCATCGATCCGCCCACGACGGCCTCCTGGCCCACGAAGGCGCGCGAGGAGACGCCGGCCGCGTACTTCACCCGCAGGACGTCCTCGATCTCGACCTCTTCGATGTCCCGCACGCCGCGGCCGGTGGAAGCGTCGACTTGGAAGTGCGTGAAGATGATGAGCTCGAAGAGAGCCTCGACGACTTCGCGTGGGATGATGGCCGTATCGTCCTGCAGATCGCGCGGGAAGGCCAGAGCTTGGTCAGGATCCACCTTGGCGCCCTTGACGGGAAGGCGGTCGATGGCGCGCGTGCCGGAGATGAGGCGCGCGCCCTTCTGGTCATTCGTGAATGCGGCCCACACGCCTGCATAGGCGGGAACCGTTTCCATGTAAGCATCCGCCGCGGCCACAGTCGCGTAACTGTTGGCCGCGGCGTCCCCAGGAGTTGCGTTCACGACGATGGGCATGGCTGGACTCTCTGCGTTCGACGAAGTACTAATTTCCTACTGATTCGTGTCGAATTAGTAGATGGCGGTCGACCTGACGGCCGACCGCCTCACTCCACCACCGTAATCCCCAGCGCCGTCGCGATCTCCCGCAACGCATTCAGTGCCGGCAGCAACGCCGTACCCACCGCCACCGGCGTCCCGCCACCAATCGCCACCGTCGCGGCCGCCTCGAAGCTCCCAAAGATCGCGCCGCGCCACGCCTGCTTCTGCGCCATGTCCTGATTCACCGCCGCCTCATGATCGGCAATCGCCTGGTGACGCTGGTGGATGATCGCCGCCAGATCCGCAGGCGCCTTCCCCGCCGACGTCATCACCGGATACTGCCCCTGCAACTGCCGGATCTCCGCGATCAACGCCGC
>CAZVAQ010000286.1:0-2408 GCA_964625145.1 uncultured Candidatus Sumerlaeota bacterium | reverse complement strand
AGTGAGGTCATGTGCGTGTGGATCGGACATTTCAGGACATATGCTTAAGGATTAAGGACATCCTATTGTAGTTCATCCGGAAGCACTGCGCCATAGTTTTGGCACGACAGATCGCAGGATCATAACTCCGGAGGAAGTATGGCAATCACCCTCACACTCAACGGTCGGGATGCTTCATTCGATGTCGATCCCGAGACGCCTTTGCTTTGGGTGCTACGCGAAGCGGGCGGTCTGACAGGAACGAAGTTCGGCTGCGGGGCGGCGCAATGCGGCGCCTGCACGGTTCACCTCGACGGCGTGCCCATTCGCTCTTGCATCACGACAGTAGCGGATGTGGAGGGCGCCAAGGTAACGACCATCGAAGGCGCATCCGGCCCGGTGGCTGCAAGCGTCCAGGCGGCCTGGCGAAGACTTGATGTGGTCCAGTGCGGCTATTGCCAGTCAGGACAGATCATGGCGGCCATCGCCCTTCTGGAGGAGACCCCGAGCCCCACGGATGCCGATGTCGATAGCGCCATGCGCGGCAACATCTGCCGCTGCGGGACCTATCAACGCATTCGCGCGGCAATACACGAAGCTGCCCGAACAATGAAAGGCTGACCCATGAAGCAAGTTCTTAGCGCAACGCCCCTGGTTTCTCGCCGCAGCCTTCTCAAAGGTGCCGCAGCGGCGGGTGCCGGCTTGATTATTGGCTTCCATCTGCCCGAACGGGGCTTTGCTCAACAGAGTTCCGGACCTCGAAGTCTCGCACCCAATGCCTTTTTGCGGGTGACGCCTGACAACCGCGTTACCGTCATTTCCAAGCATCTTGAACATGGGGTGGGCATTCATACCGGGCTTGCGACCGTGATCGCTGAGGAACTCGATGCGGACTGGTCGCAGATGGCGGTCGAGCCAGCGCCCGCAGACGTGGAGCTATACAAAAACCTGGCCTTCGGTATCCAAGATACCGGCGGCAGTAACTCGATGAGCAACGCCTATCAGCAGTATCGGCGGGCGGGTGCTACCGCGCGTGCCCTCCTGGTGGCTGCGGCAGCTGCGCGGTGGAATGTGGACCCAGCTGATGTATCGATCGTTCGTGGCACTCTGCGGCACGAAGCCAGCGAGCGCCGAGCCACCTTCGGCGAGTTGGCCGATGAGGCGGCATCCTTCGATGTGCCTGGCGAGGTGACGCTCAAGGACCCAGCCCATTTCCGCCTGATTGGCAGCGACGATGGCATAATCAGGCGGCTTGATAGCCCGTCGAAGATAAACGGCACGGCGACCTACGGCATAGATATGAGCTTGCCTGATATGCTTGTGGCTGTTGTGGCGCGACCGCGTCTCTTCGGCGCCACTGTAGAATCGCTCGATGATTCAGCAGCGCGGCAAGTGCCAGGCGTGGCCGAGGTGGTGCCGATACCGACCGGCGTTGCCGTGCTCGCGAATTCATTCTGGGCGGCTTTGCGGGGTCGAGAGGCCTTGCGCGTGGAATGGGACGAGACGGACGCCGAAAGGCGCGGCACGCCGGAACTTCTTGCCGAGCATCAAAGACTGCTGGATGAGCCCGGCCTCGTTGCGCGCAGGGACGGGGATGTCGAGGTTGCGCTGGCGCGCGCCGCCAAGACGGTTACCGCCGATTATTCATTCCCCATCCTCGCGCACGCGCCTCTCGAACCCGTCAGCTGTCTCGCGCGCCTGACGGATGAGGGCTGTGAGATCTGGACGGGGGACACGACCCTCACGCCGCTGCAAATGAAGGCCGCTGAAACGCTCGGACTGCGGCCTGACCAGATAACGATCCACTCGGTCTTTGCCGGCGGGCACTTTGGCCGGCGCAAGGAAACGGCTCTGGAGGCGGTTGAGATCGTCAAAGCGATTGGTGGCCGCGCCCCGGTCAAGCTGCAATGGACGCGCGAGGACGAAATGCGCAACGGTCTCTATCGTCCGATGTATCTCCACCGCGCCACCGCCGGTCTGGACGAG
This sequence comes from uncultured Candidatus Sumerlaeota bacterium, assembly GCA_964625145.1. Lineage (GTDB taxonomy): Bacteria > Sumerlaeota > Sumerlaeia > SLMS01 > JAHLLQ01 > CAYTRP01. The sequence goes on along the minus strand of CAZVAQ010000286.1, from coordinate 443 downwards.
GAGGGCAACGTCATTGCCTGGCACCACCGTATCGTGGGGCAGTCGCTGCTAGGGCAGTTTCCCGAATTCGCGCACTTCCTCGTCGAGGGCGTGGACCTTACCTCCGTGGCCGGCGTTGCAACGACCTCTTACAACATTCCGAACATCCTCGTTGAAACCCACAATGTAGATCTGGGCCTGCCGGTATCCACCTACCGGGGCAACAATCACATGGCCTACGCCATGGAAACCTTCCTCGACGAGGTTGCCCATGCGGCGGGCCGCGATCCCTACGAGCTGCGGCGCAGTCTGCTTTCGCATGACGTGCGCGAGAAGCAAATTGACGTTCTGGCGATCCCTGAGCCCATGAAGGCGCATATCTTCGCCGAGCACCCCCGTGATCTACGCGTTCTGCAACTGGCGGCAGAGCGTGGCGGTTGGGGCGAACCCTTGGCTGCCGGGCG
>CAZVAQ010000285.1:0-2416 GCA_964625145.1 uncultured Candidatus Sumerlaeota bacterium | reverse complement strand
GTCAACCTTTTTTTTGTCACGAGGCCGCAATCGCCTTCTCTTCATTTCTGAAGTTTGCCTCAGTTTAGGCTGGCTTGAACTACCCACCTCCGCCCGGGCCGGAACCTGTCAATGATTTCCCCCTTGTCCGTCTGCGGTCCGAATTGCCAGCGTCCTGCTCCCCCTTCGAGGGGGCATCCCCCAACTCGGAACCCCGAACCCGGAGCTTCATGCCAACCATTCGCACCGACAAAGTCGTCAAGGAATACGGCGGCAAACGCGTCGTCGACCAGGTCTCCATCGCCCTCAACACCGGCGAGATCGTCGGCCTGCTGGGTCCCAACGGCGCCGGCAAGACGACCACCTTCAAGATGATGGTCGGCTTTGAGCCGCCCACCCAGGGGCGTGTCTTCCTCGACGACGAGGACATCACCGGCCTCTCCATCCATCGCCGCGCCCAGCGCGGCATCGGCTACCTGCCCCAGGAGACCAGCGTCTTCCGCAAGATGACCGTGCGCGAGAACATGAAGGCCATCCTGGAAATCCACGGCATGAAGCCCAACGACATCCGCGCGCGCATCAATCAATTGGAGGAGGAACTGGGCATCGGCCACTTGCGCCGTCAACGCGCCGAGACCCTCTCCGGGGGCGAGAAGCGCCGCGTCGAGATCGCCCGCGCCCTCACCACCGATCCACGCTTCATCTTCCTCGATGAGCCCTTCGCCGGCATCGATCCCCCCACCGTCGAGGAAATCCAGGGCATCATCGCCCAACTCAAGCAGCGCGGCCTCGGCATCCTCATTACCGACCACAACGTCCGCGAGACCCTTCAGGTCACCGACCGCTCCTACATCCTACTGGATGGCGTCGTCATAGTCTCCGGCTCCATGAAGGAAGTCGCCGCCAACGAAACCGTCCGCAGCCGCTACCTGACCGACCGCATCGTCCGCGACCTCGAAGCCGGCGCAGGCGAGAAAGAGAAGGGAAAAGAAGAGGATAAGTAATCCACCACGGAGTCACGGAGGACACGGAGGGTTCAAGAGCCAACATCCTGTCCCCTGAACATCCTCACGAACTAGCCGAACCCGAAACCACAGCATCCCGATCCTTGCATCCCGTTTTTGCACTTTGATTCTTGTATTCTGAATTCTGCATTCCGCCTTACTTCTGCGTTCATCTTCCTCACCTGTGGAACCAGCTCTTTGCTCCGTGCCCTCCGTGCCTCCGTGGTAAACTAAAGTCCCTATGAACAATCTCGACCCCAGACCCGGCGCCATCACCGACCCCGAAGACGACCGCCAACTCCGGCCCGCCAGCATGGCCGAGTTCATCGGCCAGCGCGCCGCCGTCGAAAACCTCCGCATCTTCGTCCAGGCCGCCCGCCAACGCGGCGAAGCCCTCGACCATCTTCTCCTGTACGGCCCTCCCGGCCTTGGCAAAACCACGCTGGCCAACATCGTCGCCGCCGAGATGGGCTCGCGCCTGCGCGCCACCAGCGGCCCGATCCTCGACCGCAAGGACGACCTCGCCGCCATCCTCACCGACCTCCAACCCCGCGACGTCCTGTTCATCGACGAGATCCACCGCCTCAACCGCACCGTCGAGGAATGCCTCTACCCGGCCCTAGAAGACCGCCGCATCGACATCCTTATCGGCGACGGTCCCCACGCCAAATCGATCCAGCTCGAAATCGCGCCGTTCACACTCGTCGGCGCGACAACGCGCGCGGGGATGCTCTCCGGCCCGCTGCGCTCGCGGTTCGGCATCACGCAGCGGTTGGAGTTTTACAACGACGACGAGATGCGCCGCATTGTCAACCGCTCCGCCGGCATTCTCAACGCGCCCATCGAACCGGAAGCCACCGCCCTCATCGCCGGCCGCTCCCGCGGCACACCGCGCATTGCCAACCGGTTGCTGCGCCGCGTGCGCGACATCGCCCAAGTCCGCCACGAAGGCCACATCACCCCCGAGGTCGCCAACGACGCCCTGCGCCTGCTCGACGTCGACGCCCGCGGCCTCGACACCCAGGACCGCGCCTTCCTCGCCGCCCTCATCCACAAATTCAAAGGCGGCCCCGTCGGCCTCAACACCCTCGCCGTCAGCCTCAGCGAAGACGAAGACACCCTCCTCGACGTCGTGGAACCCTACCTGATCCAGAGCGGCTTTCTGGCCCGAACCCCCCGAGGCCGCGTCGCCACCCCCGAAGCCTGGCGCCACCTCGGGTTGGAAGCGCCGGCGGGGATTGAAGTGGGGGAGGGAGCGGGGAGTGGGCCGGGGGATTTGTTTGGGTAAGAGAGCGTGTTATTCCAAGATGAAATTGAGAGCGCTATTCTACTGACCCTCACGTCATAACTTGACATGGTTCGCGCTCGGATGCGACGCACTTGGGGATGAGAACCGAAAAGCCCTATCCCTACCACTACCTTCGTGATCGCGC
>CAZVAQ010000284.1:0-2459 GCA_964625145.1 uncultured Candidatus Sumerlaeota bacterium | reverse complement strand
CACGGAACAGAATCGGAGAGATACAGTGCTTGAATCTCTTCGGTCAATCGGTCGAGGAACGCCGAAAAACCCAACTCCTCGAAGACTGACTTCTTGTTCAGCGACACCTCAGCCATTGTTGCCTCGCTTGAAGGAATCTTCTATCCGCCGCTCCTCGGGCGAAAGCCTCATGCCCAACGCCAGCTTGATAGCGTTGGCCGTCAGCTCTACATGTTGCCCTGCCTTTGTAACACGTCCGGCGGATAGCGCCCGCCCCTCCCATAGGGAGGCGTTACTTCGGGCCCAATCTATTGTGCCTAGTTTCTTCAGGTTCCTTTTCCAGCCCTTGGTGGAGGTGATGAGCGAGTGACCTACCTTGCCCAAAGCATGGAGGACGATGCCATGAGAATGAATGAAGTCTTGGCGCACTTCGCCTGCCGACATCTTGCTTTCTCTTACCAAGGCCCATTCTGGGAAGTGCTTGGCTACTTCTTCCCAGTAATCCGCAAGCACTGAAACCTGCTCAGCTTCTCCGGTCAGTTCCTCCCCTTCAAGAATGGAGGCGTTGGCGCCGTAGAAAGCGCTCAGCGTGAACAGCTTCCTCGATCTCGGAGAAAGTGAGCTGCGCTCCATCTCCACGATGTCGCGGAAGAAGGCTGACTTCAGAACAACCTCTCTAGTCATCGCGGCGAGGACATCCCGGTGATCGTAGAGCACACCGATGGATCGACTCGGCCTGATGGCATAGCGGTTCAGATCCGCGAACATCTGCTGACAGCGGGCCAAGCCCTTGTCCAGGAAGAAGACCACGGCGATCGATTCATCACCGATTTCCGGATTCTCCCGTAGGGCGGCCTCGATCGCGGCCCGCCGGTGCTGGCCGTCGTTGATGATAAATTTGGCATCCATCGGGACATGGAGCAGCCCCACCTTGCTGGCTTCTCCTGACGGGCCCACCGGCTCAAAGCGAACATCTGCGTCGATCGACGCCGTGATCGCGGAGAACACGTAATTCTCGCGGTTGCCGAGGATGTAGCGAGACATCTCGGGGATGCGGCCCTTGTTCAGAACGCGCTGGGCACGCATCTCCGGGGGAAGCTCCTCCTCGTCAAAGAGGATGATCTTGGGGATCAGGCGGAGAGGGCACATCGAGGTGTAGTACTCCCGCCTGGCCTGGATGCCCCGAATCGCCGGGAAAACGTATCCAAAAGTCGTATCGCTCATCTCATCTACCGTTGCGCACCCGCCGTTCAAGGTGGTTGAATGGAGCCGTATGTTTGACTCTACACAGACAAACGTCTGTTTGAAGCGCATCCACGTCCCGGGTAAAGGAAAAACGTGCAGAACCGCCCCATCTACCTCGACTTTGCCGCAACGACACCCGTTGATCCCCGTGTTGCCGACCTGGTTTACCACGTCATGACGGAAGAATTCGGCAACGCAGGCAGCCGGACTCATATCTGGGGTACCGAGGCCAAGAAATTGGTGGAGCGGGCCAGAGAGCAGGTAGCGGCGGTCGTTGAAGCGAGCCCGGACGAGGTGATCTTCACCAGTGGCGCCACCGAATCCAACAACCTGGCGATTCTCGGCCTGACCGCTTATGGCCTGGCTGAAGGAAAACGCCACATCATCAGCACCCAGATCGAGCACAAGGCCGTCCTGGAGCCTCTTCAGGAGATGGAGCGGCGCGGCTTCGAGGTGACCCTCCTTCCCCCCAACTCGGGTGGCTGGGTCCCGGCGGAGGAAGTAGCAAAAGCCCTGCGCCCCGACACCCTGCTCGTCAGCGTCATGCACGTAAACAACGAGACGGGGATCATCCAGCCCATCGCGGAAATCTGCGAGGCCCTGAAGGAGCACCCGGCCTACTTTCACATGGATGCCGCCCAGGGATACGGCAAGGAGTTGGAAGCACCACGCCTAAAGCGCGTGGATTTGATTTCCATCAGCGGCCACAAAGTCTATGCTCCCAAAGGCATCGGAGCCCTCATCGCTCGGAGGAGGCGCTTCAAACGTCCACCTCTCAAGCCGCTTATGTTCGGTGGCGGCCAGGAGTTTGGGCACCGCCCTGGGACACATTCCGTACCGCTAATCGCAGGGTTTGGCCTTGGGTCAGCCTTGGCGGAAAGTGAGGGCGCGAATAGGCTGTCGCAATGTCGATACGTTTTGTCATGGTTTATCGAAACGCTTTCAGGATTGGGATTTGGCTTTGTTGGCGACACATCAAGATCCATTGGTCACATAGTCGCAGCCTTCAACCCTCAGCTAGATTCGGAGGCGCTATTATTTTCCCTAAGCGGTTCGTATGCGCTTTCCAATGGAGCTGCCTGCTCTTCATCTTCCTACAAAGTCAGTCATGTATACTACTGTATCGTCGGCGACGAGATCATCGGCAACACAACAACTCGGTGGTCTTGGGACCATCGTATAACAATAGAAAGTCTAGCATCACTTCGCGCAAACCTAACTCACGCGTTGAGGTA
>CAZVAQ010000283.1:0-2466 GCA_964625145.1 uncultured Candidatus Sumerlaeota bacterium | reverse complement strand
GTTTACCACGGAGTCACGGAGAACACGGAGGGAAAAATAAGGATAAAGGATAAAGACTGAAGCAAGGGGCTCCCGACGACTGATTCTTGAATCTGTGTTCATCTGATTCATCTGTGGAGGATTCCCTTTCTCCGTGCCCTTCGTGCCTCCGTGGTGAATACCTGCCTGAAGACCTACTCGCGCCCCAACACGATCTCATACTCCTCAACCACCGTCATGGTGCCGCCCGGGAAACGAACAACCTGGCCGCGGCGGGTGGGGAGGCTGCTCTTGATGTCGCAGTGCAGCATTGCATCAGCCACATGATTGCCGGTGACGTGAATCGGCAGATTGAGCACGCGCTCGTCCGCGATGGCCGAGTTTACATCCGAATGTTTTGCGCCGTTGATCTGAACCCATTCGCGAACCCCACCGCCGGCGCGGTCGGGCGGGGCACCGGCGCTCATCACAGCCAGGTTGTGCAGCAGGCCCATGCGCGTGAGACCGATGATCAGGGCTTCGCGCAGGTGCGGCGGTTGCTCCTGAGAGAAGATCCTGTCGTTATTGCCGCCGGTCATTGTGATGCCATCAGCCGCCAGCGTGATCGAGGCCGGATCGCCCGCGAAGATCCCATCGGCAGAGAGCTTCGCGACTCCGTTGCCGGGAAGCTCCAAGGTGCCGGTCAGGTCCGACTCCACGGCGCCTTCCGATGTGATGTGAAAGTTGACGCGCAACGACTCTGCATCGAGAAGGCGCTGCTCGATCGCATCGAAGTACGCCTGTGGTTCAAGGTCCGCCGTGATCGGCGGCACGCTGCGCACAGCACAGGAATTCGCCACAGCCACTACAACCATCGCGAGAAGCTCAAACCAAGAGCGAGGCATGAAAAACCCTCCTTGGCGATCAACTTGCAGAATCATCCAAGGAGGGGCAAACTTCGCCCGTGAGGTCAATCCCCATCACATTTCTTCGAAGTCAGTTTCGAAATGCCTTTCCATGAAACTGTATCCCCCCTCATCCTCCCACTCCGTGTTCTCCGTGTCTCCGTGGTGAATTTAGCAGACAACCACAGAGGCACGAAGAGCACGGAGGAGACCCAGATCCACAGATCAAACAGATCAGCACAGATATCGAACCAGTTGGTCCAAGCCTTACTTCATCCTTTATCCTTCCCCTAGTGCCCTCCGCACCCGCAACCGGCGCCTGCCGCTGCGGCGACAGGCTCCTTCGCGTCGGGTTCGTAGCCAAGGTTGGGGCGAAGCCAGCGCTCGACTTCCTTCAGCGGCATGTCGCGCCGCGCGGCGTAGTCCGCCACCTGGTCCTTGCCGATGGAGCCGACGTCGAAATAGCGCGACTCCGGATGTGCGAAGTACAACCCGCTGACCGAGGCGGCGGGCATCATGGCGCAGTTTTCGGTCAGGCGAATGCCTGCCTTGGCAGGTGCGTCGAGCAATTCGAACAAGCCGCGCTTCACCGTGTGATCCGGACACGCGGGATATCCGGGCGCGGGGCGAATGCCGCGATACTTCTCGGCGATCAGGTCCTGGTTGGACAGCTCGCCTTCACCCTCATAGCCCCACCATTCACGCATCCGTTGATGCATGCGCTCGGCAAAGGCCTCGGCGCAACGGTCGGCGATGGCCTTCACCAGGATCGCGTTGAAGTCATCGTTGTCGCGCTCGAAGCGGGCTGCCACTTCGTCGATGCCGCCAGCCGCGGTGACGGCGAACCCGCCAATGTAATCGGCAAGTCCCGTATCATGCGGCGCCACAAAGTCGGAGAGGCAATAGTAGGGCTTCTCTCCCTCCTTCGCCTGCTGCTGGCGCAGGCAGGGGATCGTCGCCAGCACCTGCTCGCGCGTGTCGTCGGTGTACAGCTCGATGTCATCGCCGGTGCTGTTGGCGGGCCAGAACGCAACGACGGCACTGGCCGTCAACCACTTGTTGGCGATGATCTTTTCCAGCATCTCGCGCCCCTCCTCGTAGAGCTTGCGCGCCTGCTCGCCGTACTTGGGATGATCGAGGATCTTCGGGAAGACGCCCTTCAGCTCCCAAGCGTGGAAGAACGGCGTCCAATCGATGTACTGGGCGATCTCGGCGATGGGATAATCCTCGAAGACGCGCACGCCGGTGAACTGTGGCTTGGGGAGCGACGCCTTCCTCCAATCGGTCTTGAAACGACGCGCGCGCGCCTCCTCGAGGGAGACCAGCACGGTCTTGGCCACAGACCGCGCGTGATGCTCGCGCAGCGCCTGGTAATCCGCCTCGATCTTCTCGCGCATGCCGCTCTTCGGATCGATCATTCCCTGCACCACGCCGACGGCGCGCGATGCGTCCAGCACATGCACCGTTTGGTTGCGGTGGTACTTCGGCGCGATCTTCACCGCCGTGTGGATCCTGCTGGTAGTGGCGCCTCCGATCAGCAGCGGTACCTCAAAGCCTTCCCGCTGCATTTCCGAGGCGACATAGGCCATCTCTTCTAGGCTTG
>CAZVAQ010000282.1:0-2477 GCA_964625145.1 uncultured Candidatus Sumerlaeota bacterium | reverse complement strand
CCTTCATCCTTCATCCTTCATCCTTCCCCCTCCCCCCTTCATCCTTCTCTCATAGATCCTATACCTCCGCCTCTCCACTCCTCCCATCGCTTCGATTCCGCGGCGCATGGGCATGTTGCGTTCCAGCACCCAGCCGAGCTCCCCCTCATAGATTCCTTCCGCGATGCACGCGTCGGCGATGTCGCGGTAGATTATTGGGTCGAAGCCGCGGCCGCGGAATTCCGGCAGGAAACCCATCATCAGCAACCGGATCTGCTTGATGTCGCGCTTGAGCATCAGCGCCGTCAGGATGCCGCGCGCGTTGAGCCGGCCGTTCATGTGCTTAAGCACCACGTTCCACTCCGGCAGGCACAGCGCAAACCCGGCAGGCTCGCCGTCCACCTCGATGAAGCGCACCAGGCGCGGGTTCAGCAGAGGCTTCAGCTCCTTCGCGACGAACATGATCTCCGCGTCGGTCATCGGCACAAAGCCCCAGTTCTTCTCCCAAGCGCGGTTGTACAGCGACTTGATCAGGTCCAGCTCCTCCCGCCATCGCCCCATGTCCAGCGGCCGCGACACCACATGGATCGACTTGCGCTCCAGCCGCTTCTCCACCGCCTCCGCCAACTTGCGCACACGTTCGGTGAACGCATGCCGCGTCAGCCAGTAGTTCAGCAGGTCCTCCGCCTTGGTGAACCCGCAGGCCTCCACGTGTCGTTGATACCACGGCGGGTTGTGAGGCGTAAGGATCGCCGGCATTGTCAAATGATCGCTGATGAGCAGGCCGCATTCCTCGTTCGTGCTGAACGAACACGGCCCGCGCAGGGCCGTCAGCCCGCGCCGCCGCGCCCACTGCTCCGCCGCACGAAACAACGCGCGGAACACCTCCACGTCGTCCTCCGCCTCCAGGAAGCCAAAGAACCCGATCTTCTCGTCATGGGCGCGGTTGTGGGCGTGATTCTCGATCGCCGCGATGCGCCCCACCGTCGCGCCATCCCGCCGCGCCAGGAAGTACTCCACCTCCAGGTGCTCGTGCACCGGATGCTTCCTCCGATCCAGCAGCACCCACTGATCACGACGAAGGGGCGGAACCCAATGAGGATCCCGCCCCCGCAAACGATACGCCGTCTCAATGAATTCCCGCAGCGCCGGCTTGCTGCGCACCGTCACGATGCGAATGGCGCCCCCGTCACTCATTCTTGTCCTCGCCAACCTCCGTGGCCTCGGTGGTTTCCCCGCCTTCCGTTGCGGCCGCCTCCTGCGCCTTCATCTCCTCCATCCGCTTGCGGTAATTCTCGCGACCTTCCTTGTACTGCGCCGCCATCTGCTCGGCATTCATGGCGATGCTCGTGTTCGGATTCTCCTTCTGGATCTGGTCCAGGATCTCCATCCCGCGGTCGAAGTAATCGTCGCGCTCTTCCAACACGCCGGCCGTGGCATACATTTGCGCGATGCCAAACTGCGTCTGGATCGCGGTCATGCTCATGGGGTTCTCGCCCATGATCTTCAGCATGACCTGCTCCGCGCCGGCCAGGTCCCCGATGCTCTGGTGGAACGTCGCCAGCTCCTGCAGCATCTGCGTCTTCTGCTCGCGGTCCAGCTCCTCGTTCGCCTCGGTCATCAGCTTGGCCGCCGCGGCATCGAAATCCGCGCGCCCCTGTTCCTTGTCACCGCTGCTGATCACATTCACCGCCATGGCCAACTCGATCCGGCTGCGAATCTGATCCTCCGGAAAGGCCTCCAGGTAATCGCGATACACGGCATTGGAACCTTCGTAATCCTTCTTCTGCCGATGAATGTTCGCCAGGATCTCCCGCGCCTGACCCCGCTGCCACGGCGAATTCGCCTCCAGCATCAGCGTCCGCAACTCCTCGATCCCCTTCGCCTTGCTCTCTTCCGAGTCCTGGTCCACCAGGATCGTCGCCCGCAGCATCTTGTACTCGCCGGCGCGTTCCTCATCGTCGGGGGGCAACGCGGCAATCGCCTCGTCCGCCATCTTCAACGCCGATTCCAGATCCCCCACCTGCGACCAAATGCCCATCAAGGCATCGCCCGCCTCGCGCCCCATTTGCTCCGAGCGCCCATATTGATCGTAGACCGCCTGCAACTCCTCGATGGCCCGCGCCGCGTTCCCTTCGCTCACATAGTACTGCGCCAGATACATGCGCGCCTGGGCCGAGGCCGGATCGCCGGGGTTCTCCCGCACGATCGTGCGCAGTTCCAACACCGCCCGGGCCAACTGGCCCTGCTGCAGCATCAGCACGGCCTCCTCCAACCTCTCCTCGGGTGTCTTCTGCGAACAACCCGTCGCCCCCAGGCACAATGCACCGGCAACCAACACCGCCATGAAACCACGCGTCAGGCGGTTGATCGGGGAACTGCAAACGTTCATCAAGTTTCCTCTCGTTTTCGCGCAAACTTGGGTGACGCTGGGCAACCCCCCGCGCCATCGGCAAGCGTTTTCCGCCTCGCCTTCTCCCCCGCCCCCAACCCCGGCC
>CAZVAQ010000281.1:0-2489 GCA_964625145.1 uncultured Candidatus Sumerlaeota bacterium | reverse complement strand
CGTCGACATGCCTCACGAATGTCCTTCAGGTAGAGGATTGAATCACGCGATACTCAACGCCTCTCCTTCGATTTGTTCCCTCAATTCGGGTCGCAAGGCCTTGGTTGTGACAAGGTCGACAGGACGGCCAAGCAGCTCCTCCAACCTTTCGCGCAGCGCCATGAACTTCACGAATGTGGCGGGCTCACCAAAGTCCACAACCATGTCCACGTCGCTTGATTGGGTATCCTCACCTCGGGCAACGGAACCGAAGATTGACAGCCCGACAAACCCAAACTCCTCGCGGAGGGACTCCGCATGAGCGGCTAGTGCATCAAAAACCGGATTTGTGGGCATGGCACATTCCTCCCCAGCAGGCTTCTTTTTGAACCTGCAACTATTCAGACGCCCATGGCAACGGGGAACTCTATATCCGCCCTAGTGAAAAACAACCCCCAAAGCCTCCACGACCTTTCGCTCCAGCTCCGCGAACTCCGCGTCGCCCATGGCGGCGCTGAAGAACCATGCTTCGAACTGCGCGGGGGGCAGGTGCACGCCGCGGTCCAGCATCGCGTGGAAGAAACGTCCGAACGCGGCCGTGTCACATTGCGAGGCCTGCTTCCAACTTTGCACCGGCTCGCTGGTGAAGAAGATCGTGAGCATGCTGCCAAACTGTTGGGTGACGACCGGCCAACCGTGCTCCCTTGTCGCCGCCTCGATGGCGTTCTTCAGCGCGGTGGGCTTCCGGTCGAGACGCTCGTAGATTTCCGGATGCGCCTTCAAATGCCGAAGCGTTGCCAATCCCGCCGCCATGCCGAGCGGATTGCCGGAGAGCGTTCCCGCCTGGTAGGTCTTTCCGGCCGGTGAAACCAACTCCATCAGCGCGCGTTTGCCACCAAACGCACCGACGGGCAGGCCGCCGCCGATTACTTTGCCCAGCGTGGTCAGGTCGGGCGTGATGCCATAGAGCGACTGCGCGCCACCGAGTGCGACGCGGAAGCCGGTCATGACTTCATCAAAGATGAGGACGGCGCCGTGTTGATCGCAAAGCGCGCGCAGTCCCTTCAGGAACTCCGGCGTGGAGGGCACGCAGCCCATGTTCCCCGCGACGGGCTCGACGATGACAGCGGCGATCTCTTGCGGATGCGCGTCGAACAACGCGCGCACACTGTCGAGATCGTTGTAGGTGGCGTTGAGCGTCGAGCGCGCGGCGCCTTGCGGCACGCCGGGGCTTGTGGGTTGTCCCAATGTCGCCGCGCCGGAACCCGCCTTGCTCAGGAAAGCGTCACCGTGGCCGTGGTAGCACCCCTCGAACTTGATGATCATGTCGCGTCCAGTAGCAGAACGCGCCACACGGATGGCGCTCATGCACGCTTCCGTGCCGGAGTTCACCATGCGCACCATCTCGACGTTGGGCATGAGCTCTGTCACGAGTTCGGCCATCTCCACTTCGAGCCGCGTGGGCGCGCCATAGCTCATGCCGATGGCCGTTTGTCGCTGCACCGCCTCCACGACTTCGGGGTGGCTGTAGCCGAGGATCATCGGCCCCCAGGAGTTGTAGCAGTCGAGGTAGCGGTTGCCGTCCTCGTCAAGGAGCCACGGCCCTTCACCGCGCGCGATGAAGCGCGGCGTGCCGCCAACGGCGAGAAACGCGCGCACGGGTGAATTGACGCCGCCGGGGATGCGTGTGCGGGCGCGGGCAAACAATTCATCGCTGGTGGCGGTGGCGGGATGACGTTGGTCGGTCACGATGGGGCCTCAGCTTGTTGGTTTGGCGTCGAGCGCCGTTGCCACTGTCGCGGCCAATTCCGGGAACGTCGGGGTGCTTGGCTGGGCATGTACCGGCAGGCCGTGGCCGCGCAGCGATTCGCTCGTGCTGACACCAATGGAAACCACACGCGTGGCATTTCCTGCAAGCAATGTTGCGGCGCTGGGGACCAGCCGCACAAAGGCATCAACGGCGGAGGAGCTGCAGAACGTGATGGCGTGGCATCCCCCGTCCGTCAGCAATTGCCGCAACAACGCGGCGCGATCCTTGCGCACAGTCGTCTCGTAGACGACGACTGCCTTCACGTCGCATCCGGCGGCGCGCAGGGTTTCCTCCACGGTGAGCGGCGCCAGGTTTCCCTTGGCGACCAACACGCGGTTCGCCGGTGATGCGACCAGCGGCTTCAACTGCGCCAGCAGTTCGTCGCGGCCGTTGTCGCCGATGACATGTGCAATGACATCCAGCTCGCGTCTCAGCGCGTCGGCCGTGGCACTCCCCACGCAGGCGACGCGCGCGCGGCGGATCGCCGTGTGCACGGCTTCGGAGCTGGCGGCCAGGGCCTGCACCGCGACGGCGCTGCTCAACACCACCCAATCCAGGCCCGCGGCGCACGCGGCTTCCAGCTCCTCGGCCGGCCGCAGGATGCGGGTGCGGATGAGCGGAATGCACACGGGGTCGATACCCAGTGCGCGAAGCTCGCGGCTCAGCGGGCCGTCCGCGTCTTCGTCGCGCGTGACGATGA
>CAZVAQ010000280.1:0-2517 GCA_964625145.1 uncultured Candidatus Sumerlaeota bacterium | reverse complement strand
GTGGCTTGGCGGTCGGTCACATGGCCGCGGACGGCCTCGTCGGCCGTGGCCACGGCTTCCTCCAACGTGTAGTGCAGGACCGTCGTCCCGCCGACTGCAGACGCGAGGATCAAGAACACCCACACAAGAATGGCTGGTCGCAGCACGCACGGACTCCCGGCTCCAAAAGATGATCGCGCCAGTGAAAAGCTGGCGCGATCGGGGTTGGCAGGCAAGGTGGAACGTGGGGACTCACGGATAGAAGTAGGGATCCACGCCCAGCAACTCGCCGTTCTTCTGGGTGCGGAAGATGTTGCCGTCGCTGATGGTGCCGTTCGACGGATCGTAGTCGCGGTAGTTGGCGCCGCTGTTCACGCCGGCGCCGTTGGTCTCATCACCGTCGGGGCCAACCGAGTAGAAGAGGTAGGCGCCACCGAGCTGTTCGGCGATGGAGAAGTTGTTCCGGGCGCCCGGGTTGAAGTAAGCCGGGTACTTGCCGCGGAAGTAGTCGAAGTTGAAGTAGATGTGCCGGTCCTTGAACATCTTCACCCAGTCCGACATGGCGAAGGGTGGTTCCCGGGTGGTGCGGAAGGGATCCAAGGGGAGCGACGCGATGTAGGCGATGGGCGTCGTCAACAAGCTGGACGTGCGGGAGTGGAAAGGCGGTTCGGAAGGGTTCCCGGCCCCCCAACCGGTGTCACCCGTGGCAAATGCCTCCATGGGCGCGGGGTACTTGTTGTTGTCCACGCGGTAGGATTCCAGAGCGGTGGCAACAGTCCGCATGTCCGTCTTCGCGCGGGACACCTTCGAGCGCACCTGCGCCTCCAGGAAATTCGGGACAGCAATCGCCGCCAAAATGGCAATGATGGCGACGACGATCAGCAACTCGATCAGCGTGAAAGCTGAACGCAAGGAAAGACTAGTCCGCATTGGTGTGACCTCCAGAGTCTTGCCCCGATTTAGCAGGCCACGGGCGGGTGTCTGTAAAGACCAAACCGCCGCACCAACCGTGTGAGGGCTGCACCACCCCACAGTCTGGAGCGTCACACCGCGTTTGTCAGCAAAATCGTCCCTTCAACGGGACCTCTCCTGCTCAGTTCCAGAAGAACGTGCCCGTGCGCGGATGGGGATCGATGCCGGCGGCGCTCTTCTGGGTTCGGATGATGTTGCCGTCGGAGATGGTGCCGTTGGAGGCGTCGTAGGGGAGGAAGGTGGCGGCGGCGCCGTGGAAGGGTTCCTTGTCCGGGCCGTAGGAATACAGCAGCCAGTACCCCGTCCAGGCGATGGCGCCGTTCCACACATCACCGGCGCTGTAGCCCGACGTCGGATCGAACAGGTACTTCCAATTGTTGAAGACGTGGCGTCGGCCGATGGTCTGCATGTCCCACGGGAAGCCGGTCTGCACGGTGCTTTGCTGGACGACAAAAGGATCGTAGGGGATCGACGAGATGTGGGCCACAGGGGTGGAGAGCCAGGAAGGGACGCGGGCGTGGAAGTAGGCGCTGTCGGCGTCGATGTTCGTGCGGGGGGTGCGGTCGTGGTATTCCACGTTGGGGGGATACCAACCGTTGTTGTCGACGGCGTAGGTTTCGAGGGCGGTGGCGAGGCTGCGCATGTCGGAGACGGTCTTGGAGACCTTGGACCGCACCTGCGCCTCCAGGAAGTTCGGCACGGCAATGGCCGCCAGGATGGCGATGATTGCCACAACGATGAGGAGCTCGATCAACGTGAAAGCCGTCTGCCGCGAGACAGTCTGGGTCATGGTCGAACCTCCGAGGTTTGTCGTCTGGTATCATCGTCCTTGCCCGGTTTGTAAAGCTCAAAGCGGGGCGTGCGCGCATGGAAAAAGGCCGGAGGATCATCTCCCCCGGCCGAATTTGGCGAAGCCAATGTTGCCCGCAAGCAGGCGTGGGCCTACTCGGCCGCTTCTTCCTGCACGATGCTGCCGAGGCCTTCGAGCTCGTCGAGGAGTAGCGTCGCGACGTTGTCGCTCATTTCGAGGAAGCCGCCCTTGATGCGGGCGTCGTCCTCGCGATTGCCGCGGCGCAGGGTCATCTTCCCCTCGCCCAGGACCGCCACGATCGGCGCGTGGTGCGCGAGCAGGCCAAAGTAGCCATGCTCACCCGGCAGGGTCAGGGAAGTCACCGGCTCGTCGAACACGACGCGCTGGGATGTGACGATGTGAAGACGGAAGTCGGCCATGGTTGGGAGTCAGAGGTCAGGGGTCGGGAGTCAGGGGATGGAAGGCAGAAGGAGGAAGGCAGAAGGCGGAAATGGGATTCCCACCTTACGCGGTCATCTTCTCGGCGTTGGCAATCATCTGGTCAATGCCGCCGCACATGTAAAATGCCTGCTCGGGGTACTTCTCGTTGCTGTCGAACTCGCCGGAGAGGATGCGCTCGAAGCTGGAAATGGTCTCTTCCAGCTCGACGTACTCGCCCGCGCGGCCGGTGAACTGCTCGGCGACGTGGAAGGGCTGGCTGAGGAAGCGCTGCACCTTGCGCGCGCGGTTGACGGCGAGGCGGTCTTCCTCGCTGA
>CAZVAQ010000279.1:0-2562 GCA_964625145.1 uncultured Candidatus Sumerlaeota bacterium | reverse complement strand
CGCCAGATGGCTTCGCGGGCCTGTTCGTATTGCCGCTGGGTGAAGATCAGCGTCACGTTGAGCGTGACCCCGGCCGCGGCCAGGTCCTCCAGCGCCTGCAAGCCGGCGGGCGTGGCCGGCACCTTGATCATCCGGTTTTGATGCCCGGCCGACCATTTCTTGCCAAGCTCGATATACCGGGCCACCCGTTCATCCTCGGGCGGGCCAAGCTCGGTTTCTTCCCACACGGGCAGAAACACTTCCTGGGCCAGCGACACCAGGTGATCGGTCATCTCCCATGCCACGTCGGCATCAGTCAGGCCCTGCCGCATCAACTGCTCGATCCGATCATCAAAGCGGCCGGTCTTGAGAATGTCGGCCACGATGATCGGGTTGGACGTGGCGCCGGTTGCCCCCAGGCGGCGGTTCTCCGCGACCAATTCGGGATCGATCGAATCGAGCCAGAGCTTTGTACCGGTCGCAATCAACGATTCCAACGGAGTCGTCATGAGCAGGTCCCAGAAAAGAAAAGGACGCGGAGGATCAGGAAATGCCTTGAGCGATTGCCGCGGGCAGATCCTGCAACAGTGGAGCGTGGCACGGCGGCAATCCCCCGGCTACTGGGGGGAGCCCCAGCGGCTCTCGCTCCCGCGACAGGATAGCAAATCGGGTCGGCACCTTCTACCAGCCAGCAAAACCTGGACCATAAACGCATTCTTAAAACTTGCAGTGTTCATCACTTGCGTCTATGGGCCTGAACCGCTGGTGATACGCCTCGATGGCCGGTCAAACCACCTCTGATGCGCTTACTTCGCGCGAGAGATTCCATTGCAACACGCCGCGCCTTATCCGCCCCTTTGTACCAGATGAGCAATTTACCCAACCCCACCATTTTCGGGTTGACACCCCTTTATGCGTAGCCCATCTTGGTACCCCCCACCCCCTGAAAGGCAGAAATCGCCCCCACCCAAGCAATATCGAATAGCACAGTCCGCCTCAGCCCAACCATTCGCATCCACACATGCTCACACTTTGAAGCGGAGTGGCTCAAGCCGGCTGAACCACTACGGGCTTCACCCGGCTGACGTACCGGATGTAATTCGCAGTCCTAGCTCAGAAAGGCCCCGACCCAAGCAGTAACGCGCCGCGACACGCGCGGTGCTTGGCAATAACCAAGAACGGAGCAGGTTGCAGAGGCGTCTATCGCGACGGCCAGCGCAGCGCTGGTCCTGTGTGATCGATTTCTTCAACCAGGATCGAACCGCCATGCACACCCGACATCGATCCGGCTTTACTCTCGTCGAACTGCTGGTGGTGATCGCCATCATCGGCATCTTGATCGCCATGCTGTTGCCGGCCATTCAGGCGGCACGCGAATCGGCGCGGCGCGCCAATTGTGCCAGTAACCTCAAGCAACTTGGTTTGGCCATACAGATTTACGCCGACCGTCACGAGGAGCAGCTTCCACCTTCCCACATGGGGCATGCCAATCCCCAGTGGGGCGATCACAACTGGGTAGCCTTTCTGTGGCCGGTGATGGAGAACATGTCGGCCTTTCAAGGCCTGGACATGACCAAACGCTGGCACGATACATCGGCCAACAATGGTGGAAGCTCCAATGTCGAAATCCATACGACCGTGTCGGGCACCTATTCCTGCCCCACCCGCGGTGTGCGGAAGTACCCGCGGCACTCGGCAAGCGGCGAGCGGATCTGCCAGCCGATGGATTACGCGGCCATAGGCGTAACGTACCACCCCGGCGGAAGCTACCCAGCCAATAACGGACAGCATTTCAGTTCACTCAAAGGCGGGGCCGCGTATCTGGGCGGCTCGATTTTGGGCCCCAACAAAGCAATTCCCGACCCTCGCGCGCCCGGAAAGCTGCGGTTCATCTCGAAAGTTACGCTCGGCCGCATCACCGACGGTTTGACCTATACCGCCTGGATCGGCGAACGGCACGTCAACCCGGATAAGCTGCTCCAACTCGGGTTTGATAATCCCTCGCCACCAGGCGTAGGAACTGGCGACTGGCAGACGGGCCGCATCATCGGGGCGGGCCTCGCTGCCTCGCCACAAGACCCGCAAATGGAAGCCGTGAGCATCACGCATTGGGCTGCCGGCGGCATGTCGGTCGAAGTCGACAACAGCGACCCGAATAACTACCTGTTTGGAAGCTGGCACCCGAGTATTTGCCAGTTTGTCTTCGGCGATAACCGCGTCGTGGCGGTGAAGAACTTTACCGAGCCTTCGGTCCTGCAGCGGATGGGCGAACGGGCCGACGGCCAACCCTACAACCTGCCGTAGCGGCGAATCGCGAGACGCCCCCTCGCCAGTCTCCGGACTTGCGCCCCCGCGGTTTACACCCACAACATGCAGTAACGCGCCGCGACACGCGCGGCGCTTCGTCCACCAGGAATGGAGTGCAGAGAGGCTACAGACGCAACGGCCAGCGCTTCGCTGGAACCGGGTGATTGATTACTCCCAGAGGACAGCCCGCCATGCACACCCGACATCGATCCGGCTTTACCCTCGTCGAACTGCTGGTGGTGATCGCCATCATCGGCATCTTGATCGCCATGCTGT
>CAZVAQ010000278.1:0-2585 GCA_964625145.1 uncultured Candidatus Sumerlaeota bacterium | reverse complement strand
AGTCCGATTTCCCCCCCCCAAGTTGCTTCATCCTCCAGCCACGGCGTAGCCGAAGGCGAAGCCGGGTCATCCTTCATCCTTCTCTTTCACTCTTCACCCTTCACCCTTCACCCTTCACACTTCCCCTCGCCCACTCCACAAACAACCTCACCCCCATGCCCGTCGGCGAATCACTGCCGTAGTATCGCGGCACGCGGCTGGTGCGGGCGACGGCGGCAATGTCCAGATGCGCCCACCGCACTCCCGCCGGCACAAACGCCTTCAGGAAATTCGCCGCGTGGATCGCGCCTCCTTCCGAGTACGGCGCGCGGTTGGCCATGTCCGCGACATTGTGCTCCAAGGCCGGCGCGTATTCGCGCCAGACCGGCAATCGCCACAGGAAATCGCCCGTCGCATCGCCCGCAGCAAGCAACTGCGCCGCAAGCTCCTCGTCATCGGTGAACAACGCCGACAGCCCCGGACCCAGCGCAGCCTTTGCCGCGCCGGTCAGCGTCGCGATGTCCACCATCACCGTCGCCTTCTCCTCCGCCGCGCGCGTGAACGCATCGGCCAGCAGCAACCGTCCCTCCGCGTCCGTGTTCTCCACATAGACCGTCAGGCCCTTGCGCGAAGTCAGCACGGCCCCGGGCAATGTCGCCACGCCATCGATCGCATTGACCGCCGCGGGAATGATCGCCGTCACGCGCACGGGCAACTTCAGCGCCGCGATGGCCTGCATCGCGCCCAGCACCGCCGCCGCACCCGCCATGTCGCAGTTCATCGTGTGCATGGAGGCGCTGGGCTTGATGCAATAGCCGCCCGTGTCGAACATCACGCCTTTCCCAACCAGGGCCAGATGCTCCTTCGACTTCACCCGCTTCGGCCGATGCCGCAGGACGATCAGCCGCGGCGGATGCTCGCTGGCCCGCCCGACGCCCAGCAACAACCCGTATCCCTGCTTCTCCAGCGCCTTCTCATCCAACACCTCGCACTGCAGGCCCGACTTGCGCGCCACGCGTCGCGCTTCCTTGGCAAACTCCGCCGGCGTCATGATGTTGTTGGGCGCGTTCACCAGTTCCCGCGCCAGCCTTGTTCCCACCACCACGTGCGCACGATCCTGCACCGCGCGCTTCACCTCCGCGACATCCCCGCTGCGCACCACAAACTGCAACTCCAACGCCGCGCGCGAATCAGCGGCGGACTTGAACCGCGTGTCCTTGAAGTCGCCGAGCGCCGCGCCCTCCAGCAGCGTAGCCGCGATCTCCGCCGCACCGTCGCATTGCACCGCAAAGGCAACCCGCGACAGCGAATGCTTGCGGCACAGGGCCACCGCCCGCGCCGCCGCGGCCTTCAGCCGCTCCGACCCCGGCATCCACGCGCCAAACGTTTCCGATTCAAATAGGACGTGTCGCGTCTTCACCCCGCTGTCCGGCGGCATCGTGCAGAACCATTCCGCACGCGATTCCTTCTTCTCCACGGCCCGCTTCCATGCCTTGATGTGCCCGGTCAGGGCCACGTTGTCCGAATGTCCCAGCATCAACCCATCCCGGTGGATCACGACCAATGCATCGCTCGTCACATTTTCCAGCGCCGCGGCGTTCACGGTAAACTTCATCATTCGCTCCATGCTCTTGGTTGGGGTGCTTGTTCCTCCAGTTCTGCCAGCAATTCCATCCGCTCCGCGTCGCGCTCATCGTGGTCGCGCGGCTTCACCGATCGCAGCGTCTGCCGCACAGCCACTTCCTGATCAAGCTGCGCCGCCGCGATTCGCATCCCGGGAATCACGCGATCGTTCCACGATTCCCACACCAGCGCATAGCGCATCTCGCGCACCTGGTGCCCATGCATGCCCAGCATGTAGTAGGCGCGCGAAACATCCTCGTACATCGCCCATTCATTGATGGCATAGCGCCGCCAATCGCGGTCCATGCGCTGCGTCACGTCGATCACCTCTGCGGGATCCTCCGCGATGGAGGCGGCCAGAATCGCCCCGATGTAGAACTCATCCTGCAGGATGCGCGGCTCCGGCAGCTCGCGGATCGCGCGGCGATAGGCAGCCAGGGCCTTCTTCGCCTCCTCCCGCGCCTTCTCCGCGTCGCCGCGCCGCTCATGGACCCTCGCCATCAGTTGATGAATCTCCGCCTGCATGCGCGTGGTATCCGGCACGGCGGCATAGACACGCCGACGGCGGTCCAGCAACTCCAGCACCTCCGCCAGCCGCTCGTCCTCGATCAGCCCCAACTGCCCCGCGTGCAGCTTCATCTTCTCCTGCGCCACCAGGTGACGCGCCAAAATCTCCACCGCCCTCGCGTTTCCCGGATCCAGCGCCAACGCCTGGCGCACGCGCACCTCCCGCGCCTGCGACAGCGGATTGAACCGCTCGCTCTCCCGGATGCGCGGAATGTTCGCATCCACCCGTATCTCGCGCCGGGTCTGCGCCAACAATCCCGAGGCCACCACCAACAACAACACCCCAAACCCCACGCGCACCGCATAGGCCACCCACCAACCCGCCTGTCTTGATGAGTCAATCATGAGGCCACCATCCCCCCCCCCCCCCCCCCCCCCCGCGCGGGGGCCCCCCGCCCCGCGGCCCGGGGCCGCCC
>CAZVAQ010000277.1:0-2594 GCA_964625145.1 uncultured Candidatus Sumerlaeota bacterium | reverse complement strand
GTCGCGGTTTGTCGAAGCATCGCTGCCCCCTCATCCGACCTGTCGCTTCGCGAAAGCCCCCCTTCTCCCACGAGGGGAGAAGGGGAACCGTGGGGTTGCCATACGAGCCCCCTCTCCCCTCGTGGGAGAGGGGTTGGGGGTGAGGGGGCTGCGATGCCAATAGTGGGCCGGTCGATCCTACCTCTTCTCAAACGTCGTCAGTCTATCGCACCCGAGCGGGCGGCGATCAACTGCGATGAAGCCGAGGGCGGACAAACGGTTTGGCAAGGATGAGTGAACAGTCGCGGGGACTCCTTGCGGGCCGATTTCGACATCGCTTTCGAGCAGGTGGAAACGGTCGATGAGGTCAGCGTCGAGCAGGGCATCGTTGAGGGTCGCGCCGCCTTCGACCAGGACCGTGGAGACACCCCTCTCTGCCAATTTTTCGAGTCCCCTCAGGAGGTTGGGGCGCCCATCATCAGATGGTGATTCAATAATTTGAAATTGTGATTCAACCTGCTCCTGCCGAAGGGCATCTCGCTCTGGTTCAGCACTTTCGACAATGAAAACAGCGTTTTCGGCCGCGATGCCGTCGATCTGATTCAACTGTCGCCTGCCCAGCACGAAAACGCGAAGCGGCTGGCGATCGTCCAGTCCGTGGAGCCTTACCGAGAGGCGTGGGCGGTCGAGGAGCGCGGTATTGGCGCCGACCATTATGGCGTCGGACAGCGCGCGCTGCATGTGGGTCCAGCGCCGCGCCGTTTCGCCGGTGATGGGGAAGTTGCCCTTGTCCGGCAGCCCGATCCTGCCGTCGGCGGAAACAGCCAACTTGGCCGTGACGAAGGGACGGCCGCGAAGGATGCGGGAGAAGAACCCCTCGTGGAGTTCGAGGCTCGGCGCGTGTTTTTTGGCCACCAGCACCTCGATGCCCGCCTGGCGGAGCTTGTCGATGCTCCGGCCGGCGGTGCGTGGATCGGGGTCGGTGGCGCCGATCACGACGCGAGAGACGCCGGAAGCAATCACGGCGTCGACGCAGGGTGGCGTGCGGCCCCAGTGATGGCAGGGTTCTAGCGTGACGTAAAGTGTTGCCCCCCTCGCCTTTCCGCCCGCGGCGGCGAGGGCAACCGGTTCAGCATGGGGGCGTCCGCCGGGTGCCGTGACGCCGCGGCCGAGCATCCGCCCATCGGGGGAAACGACAATGGCACCGACAGTGGGATTCTCAGCCGTGGTGCCGCGATACGGCATGGCAATGCGGGCGGCCGCTTCGAGCCAGCGCAGATCCTCCCCCGCCGGGGTCGTCACCCCTCGTCCTCGTCGAGCGTCTTGAGAAAGGACTGGAAGTCGTCTGCCTTGGCGAAGTTCTTGTAGACGGAGGCGAAGCGCACGAAGGCCACGTCATCGAGGCCTTTGAGCCCTTCCATGACGTATTCGCCGATCTGGTCCGAGGTGACTTCGACCTCGCCCAGGCTCTCAAGCTGGCGGACGACGCCCGAAATCATGCGTTCGACGACCTCGGGATCGATCTGGCGCTTGCGCAAGGCGGTATAGACCGACCGCGAGAGCTTTTCGCGGTCGAAAGGCACCTTGCGGCCCGACTTCTTGACGACGATGAGATCGCGCAGTTGCACGCGCTCAAAGGTCGTGAAGCGCCCGCCGCAGCCATTGCAGACACGGCGGCGGCGGATGGCGTTGGAGTCCTCGGTGGGCCGGGAGTCCTTGACCTGGGTGTCGTCGTTTCCGCAATAGGGGCAACGCATGTCTTGAAATGCCCTAGGCCGGGTAGATCGGGAAGCGGTCGGTCAGCGCCTTGACCTTGGCACGCACGGCCGACTCGACGGCGGCATTGCCGTCATCGGAATTGGCTTCGCGCAGGCCATCGAGCACTTCGACGATGAACTCCCCAATCTGGCGGTATTCCGCCTCACCGAAACCGCGGCTGGTGCCGGCCGGCGTGCCGAGGCGGATGCCCGATGTAATGGCCGGCTTTTCGGGGTCGAAGGGAATGCCGTTCTTGTTGCAGGTGATCCACGCGCGGCCAAGCCCCTGCTCTGCCCGCTTGCCGGTGGCGTTCTTGGGGCGCAGGTCGACCAGCATCAAATGATTGTCCGTGCCGCCGGAAACGACATCGAGGCCATTTTCCATAAGAGTAGCGGCCAGTGTCCGGGCGTTGGCAACGACCTGGGCAGCATAGGTCTTGAACTCGGGCGTCAGGGCCTCGCCAAGCGCGACAGCCTTGGCCGCGATAACGTGCATGAGCGGTCCGCCCTGAAGGCCGGGGAATACGGCGGAGTTGATCTTTTTTGCGATGTCCTCGTCATTGCTGAGGATCATGCCGCCACGCGGACCGCGCAGGGATTTGTGCGTCGTCGTGGTGACGACATGAGCATGCGGGATAGGCGAAGGATGCACGCCACCCGCAACAAGGCCGGCGATGTGGGCCATGTCGACCATGAGATAGGCACCGACGGC
This sequence comes from uncultured Candidatus Sumerlaeota bacterium, assembly GCA_964625145.1. Taxonomy (GTDB): domain Bacteria; phylum Sumerlaeota; class Sumerlaeia; order SLMS01; family JAHLLQ01; genus CAYTRP01. Next base: position 146 of record CAZVAQ010000277.1, on the reverse strand, counting down.
ATCGGCGATCTCGCGGAAGCGCTTCCAGTCCCAGATACGCGAATAGGCAGTGCCGCCCGCAAGGATAAGCTTTGGCTTGTGCTCATGCGCCTTGCGCTCGATCTCGTCCATGTCGAGCAAGTGGTCGTCCCTGCGCACGCCGTAGG
>CAZVAQ010000276.1:0-2633 GCA_964625145.1 uncultured Candidatus Sumerlaeota bacterium | reverse complement strand
CGATCATCTCCATCGAGGACGGCTGCGACGAAAACGATTGGGATGGCTGGAAGCTGCTGACGGACAAGGTCGGGAAAAAGGTGCAGTTGGTGGGCGATGACCTGTTCGTGACGAACACCAAGTTCCTCTCGAAGGGCATCGAGCTGGGTTGCGCAAACTCGATACTGGTGAAGGTGAACCAGATCGGCAGCCTCACCGAGACGCTGGACGCGATCGAGATGGCCAAGCGCGCCGGATACACGTGCGTGCTGAGCCACCGCAGCGGCGAGACCGAGGACAGCACCATCGCGGACATCGCCGTGGCGGTGAACGCAGGCCAGATCAAGACCGGCTCCGCCAGCCGCAGCGACCGCATCGCCAAGTACAACCAGCTCCTGCGGATCGAGGACGAGCTGGACGATTTGGCGTACTATCCGGGGTTGAAGGCGTTTTACAACATCCGCTGATGGGGAAGGATGAAGTTGAAAGGATGAAGTTGGGGCTGGCGAAAGCTGGCCCCAACTTCTTTGGGGCAGTCGCCGTGGAGGGCGGGCGCCATCGCCCGCCCAGCCGACACGCCACTCCCCAATTGGCGGGCGGGGCGCCCGCCTCTCCACGGCAAGCACCAATGGGGGGGATGACCCCGGGCTGGTCAGTGGGCTTGACGTCCTGCCGGGGGTCTGGTGCGGTGGTGGCCGACAATGGGCACCCTACGGACGAGACGCCCACCCTCGGAGGCCGTACCATGTTTGGACCGAAGCTGGATTCCAAGTCGTACACGACTTTCCTGCTGATCGTGATTGGTGTGTTGCTGAGCCTGAATCTGTTCGCACAGATGGGGACGACGCCGACCTATGACACCACGGCGGCGACGGACCGGATCGCGCAGTCGAACCAGGCGGTGGCTGCCGCCACCGAGCGGGTGGCGGCAGCGAATCTGGAAATCGCCCAAGGCCTGCAGGCCATCGCGATGGCGATCCAGAACAAGCGCGAACTGGACGTGAATGTGAAGATGTCGGAGGGCGGCGCGGGGTCGTCCGCGACGGAAGCGTCTCCTGCACCGGCGCCGGCGGACGAGGCCCCTGAACCCGAGTTGCCGCTGGGTACGCTCCGGGTGAACTAGGGAACACCCGCGGGGAATGCGGTTGACAGTTCCCCCGGCCGGGCCGACACCAAGGATGTGCAACCGGCGCTTGGCGGGTCCCCGATGGGATCGCCAGCGTCGCAATTGAGCCAAAGCTGACGGGGTTCCTTCCCATGGCAGAGTTTTTCTACGAGGCACTCGACAAGGGCGGCAAGCAGGTGCGCGGGGTCATCGAGGCCGCCAACGAGGACATCATCATCGAGAAGCTGCGGGGGATGGGCTACTATCCCCTGAAGGTCTCGCAGAACAAGAAGAGCGCGGCGGACGTCGACCTGTTCGCCATGCCCGGCATCCGGAACATCATGCACCGGATCCGCACGAAGCACGTGACGACGTTCACGCGCCAGTTGGCCACGCTGATCGACGCGGGCCTGCCGATCGTGCGCTCGCTCAACATTCTGACGGAACAGACCGAGTCGGTCATCTTCAAGGAAAAGATCCTGAAGATCGCCAAGGACATCGAGGGCGGCTCATCGCTCTCGGAAGGTCTGGCAAAGCATCCGCGCGTGTTCGACAACCTGTACGTGAACATGGTGCGCGCGGGCGAGATCGGCGGTGTGCTCGAGGCCGTGCTGAACAAGATCGCGCAGTTCCTGGAAAAGCGCGAGGCACTCAAGGGCAAGATCAAGTCGGCCATGATGTACCCGGTCGTCGTGTCCGTGCTGGCGATCCTGATCGTGGGCTTCATCCTGATCTTCATCATGCCGGAGTTCGTGGAAATCTTCGCGTCCCTGGGCGCGGAACTGCCGGCGTTGACGCAGTTCCTGGTGGATTCGTCGCTGGTGCTGACCTCGTGGAAGGCAATCTTCGTGGTCGTCGGCGTGGTGGCGGCGTTCTTCCTGTTCAAGCTGATCATCGGCACGCGCGAAGGCAAGCACGTGTGGGACCAGATCCTGCTCAAGCTCCCGGTGTTCGGGACGCTCTTCCAGAAGGTCGCGATCGCGCGCTTTGCCAGCACGCTGGCCACGCTGGTTACCTCCGGCGTACCCATCCTGCAGGCGCTGGACATCGTGCGCGACACATCGGGCAACGAAGTCGTCGCCCGCGCCATGGACAAGGTCTACCAGTCCGTGAAGGACGGCGAGACGATCCACGAGCCGCTGAAGCAATGCCCCGTCTTCCCGCCGCTGGTGGTGCACATGGTGGCCGTCGGCGAGGAAACCGGCGCCATCGACCAGATGCTGAACAAGGTGGCCGAAGCGTACGAGCGCGAAGTGGACGACACGGTGGAAGCCCTGACGTCGATCCTGGAGCCCGTGCTGATCGTGGGCCTCGGCGCCATCGTCGGTGTCATCGTCGTCGCGCTGTACCTCCCCCTGTTCTCGATCCCCAACGCCATCAAGTAACAAGGATAAAGGCTGAAGGATAAAGAAACGACGAGCGGCGGCCGGTGAAAACTGGCCGCCGCTCTTGATTTGTAGTCTACCTTTCTCACCTTCCGCCTTCATCCTTCCCCCTTCATCCTTCATCCTTCATCCTTCCCCCTCCCCCCTTCATCCTTCTCTCATAG
>CAZVAQ010000275.1:0-2652 GCA_964625145.1 uncultured Candidatus Sumerlaeota bacterium | reverse complement strand
TCGAACCATCGGAGGAGGATTCAACGAAAGCGCTACCGGCGGCCTTTGTCGAGGAACTGCCGCCCTCGCGGCAGTTGGATGTGGACCAGGGGCCCGAAATTGAGATCGAAGTCGAAGACGGCACGTGGTGGGACACGCTCCGCTACGACCTGTCGGCCTATGGCCGCGGTTATTACCGGTCGGATCGCCGATTGTGGTTCACCGGCCTGGAATCGACCTTTGCCGTGGAAGGCGGCCTCTCCGGATTTGTGGAGGCGCCGCAGCCCAACTGGACCTACCGCCTCGACGCCGAGTTGTACCTCAACCAGCCCTATGATCGAAACGTGCTGGTCGACACGCCCACCCGGGCTTCGTTCGCGAACAACTTCGACGTCGACGTGCTCGAGATTTCGCAACTGGCGCTATCGGGGCGGCGGGGCGATTTCATGGTGTCGCTGGGCAAGATGGTTACGCCCTTTGGCCGGTTCTACTTTCCGCTGTTTACCAACGCGATGAACGACGCCCCGTTCATCCGTAGTGAAGCGATCCGGTGGCGTGAGACAGGCATCCTGCTGCAATACGACCCGTCGATTTTCGTCGGCACGTTGGCTCTGACCAACGGCGGCCTGGACCGTGACGCCAACTCGTCCAAGGCCATGATCGCCCGGCTTGGCATGGAAGAAGAAAACTGGGCCGTGGGCACGTCAATCAAATGGCAGGACGGCATCGGCTCCGAAGCCCAGAAAGAACGCAACAATCACATCGGCCTGGACGGCATGGTGAAGTGGGGATCGTGGATTCTCTCGGGCGAGGTGATCTACGACCAGTACGGCTTCCGCAAAGGCAACGTCATGCCGGATGACGTCTTTTGGGGCCGCAGCCTGTACAACCGCCATGTGCGGCATCCCGACGGCGGGACGGTCGAGGGCGTTGGTTACTACATCGACCTGGGCTACGTGGCCGAATACTGGCAACTCCACTTCAACTACGGCGAGTATTACCCGGACGCGATCGGCGACCGCATCCACGACGAGACCTCACGGCGGGGCATCGTCAAGTTCGCCTATCACCTCAATGAGTACTTCTCCTGGTACTCGATGCTGATGCTGGAGAACAGCGTGCCCCACGCCTTCGACAACACCCATCCCCGCGAAGGCTTCTTCCTGCTGCTGGGTTTCCAGGCAACACTCTAAGGATAGCTTGAGCGTTACGCTTAGAAGGGACACCGCGCTGGCGCATCATGGCAGTCAGCGCCGAGTGATCTAGCCACCCATACGTGGCAATCGAGCTGCCCGCCCGTCAATCATCGGGGCCAAGTGTCCGCCGCATCAATCCCGGCATATATAGATCCGGGGGGTGGGCATGGCGATCGATCACGCGGGCTATGCTTCAATAAGCACTTCTTTATCAAGCAGCTTACGCGCTGCCAACGCGTGATATCTGCTCATACTTGTCGCCATTGATCATGGATCCATAATCGCAGCGGTATCTGTAGCAGGCCGGGCATTAATGCCTTCCCCCCAAAGGCGTCTCGAAAGATCACCCTGGGAAGCACGCCCCCCCAGATTTACCGGAAACCCACGCAGTTTACCGGTGAAAGTGGGGATGTGGGCCGCATCATGGTGCCTCGCCGCAGCAGGTAGTTAACCCTCCAAGCACGCCCCATAAGGGATACAGAAATGGGGGGCATGCAATACAGGTCGCCCCTCATCTGTATGGTATTGGAATGTGAGGGCATACATAACGAGATCTTCAAACAAATTTTGATGCTCCCCCGCAATGGTAGTTACGCCATCGCGCGGCTGTGAGTAAAAGCAAAGAATGGCATATCCTGCAAGTTCCAATCATTGATACGGCACCTGGATGATCGCGGCTGCGGCTTCTCGCGGCTCGCATCCTACTGAGACGGCAGGGTAGGCAGCGGAAGTTGTGAAGGGACGCCGCGCGTGCCGCCTGTTCGGCACGCGTAAGCGACCACTTGCAGCCAACGCATGTCCGGAACAGTGAACCGAAAACCTTGAGGAGGCAAACCGGCAAGTCGCGTGCTTGAACCCGCGGTAGCTGCCCCAGGTTGTGCTGGGGCGCGAGATGGTTCCGAGGCCGCACGCGACAAGACCACCGACCAACGACCGGCTACTGCAAAAGCAAGCTGGCTTGCGCTGAGGCCGGCCCGGTCAAACTCGCCCAGGATGCCGGGTGAGGACAGGGGCCAAAACCGCAATCTGCCACGTCGAGCGAGTCGCCATTGCCGCCAGTGCAAGGCACCGCACGCGAGGCAACCCGTGCCGGAACGGAAGGGAGTCATTCATCTGGCTTCGGTGTCGCTAGAGTCCGCAGCGTGGCCGCAATGGCTGCCAGCGAGTCGACGCCATGCAGTTATCACCTGATGTTGGTTTGTAAGTTACTCCAGGAGTTGGTATGTCCCTTCTCACGTCTCAAGTCAGCCGTTCACGTCGCCGCTCCGCCTTCACACTCGTCGAACTGCTGGTGGTGATCGCCATCATCGGCATCTTGATCGCCATGCTTCTGCCGGCGATCCAGGCGGCACGCGAATCAGCCCGCCGAGCCAACTGCGCCAACAACCTTAAGCAACTGGGTACCGCGATTCTGCTGTATGCCGACCGCAACAGCGAACAGGTGGTGCCGCACGGCGTGGGCGTATCGGGCGAAACC
>CAZVAQ010000274.1:0-2674 GCA_964625145.1 uncultured Candidatus Sumerlaeota bacterium | reverse complement strand
GAGGCCCCCCCTGGCAGATGCATCCCCCCACCAAGTCCCGCGAACCGCATGGCTTCACGCTCATTGAGCTGCTCATCGTCGTCGCGATCATTGCGATCCTGGCGGCGATCGCGGTTCCCAACTTTCTGGAGGCGCAGACACGCTCCAAGGTGGCGCGCGTGCTCAACGATTTCCGCACCATCGCAACCGGTCTGGAGAGCTATCGCGTCGACAACAACAAATACCCGGAAACGGATCTGGGCCTGTCGCAGTATCCACGTGGCCAGGGCTTGTTCCGCCTGACGACTCCGATTTCCTACCTGTCGTCCGTGCCAACCTCGCCCTTTAGCGAGAAGAACATGGGTGCCCCCTCGGGCCAGCCCAAGCACTCCAATGTCCTGGGCATCTACCTTCACGTGCGCAAGTATTCCGCCTTCCTGGGTAGTGGCGGTGAGTTCGTGATCGATCAGAGTTACGAGCGCGACCGCGCGGTGTACCTGGCTGGTGCGAATGTCACTGGCGCAGTGCCGCCTGGCCTGCGCGATTTGGCGCAAAGCGGCGAGTGGTTCCTGAAAAGCGTGGGCCCCAACAACTTCGATGACCGCGAGGACGCCGCCCGCAACCCGGTGGGCAACGGCGCCTTTGCCCGCATCTACGATGCGACCAACGGAACCGTCAGCGATGGCGACATCGTGACCTTCAGCGACCGCTCCATCGCCGCCCAGCAAGGGCGCTGATCAACCTTCGGCAACATTCCGGCCCCCTCCACCTCAAATCCAGGGGGCCGGTTTTCGCAGCACCAGCAGGACCGCTTCACATCTTCAGAATGGAGACACCCGCATGAAAGGATTGAGACTCGGTCCCTCCCTCGCGGCGCTGGCCATCTCCACGGCCATGGCCGTGCCCTTGGCAGCGCAACCCCTCCCCCCCACCACGGGCCCGGTCGCCATCGATGCCGACCCCGTCAAATGGGGCGATGTCGTGCAGGCCCCGCGCACGGGCGGGGTGTTTGATGCTGGAACCGTCGGAAGCCAGTATGTGTGGACCGATGTGGTCGGCGATGCCCTGGGCAACGGCAACTACACCGAGGCCACCAACGAGAACATCACCTTTGGCCAGGCGGACATCGAGGAGTTCCGCTTCGCCTACGATGAGGACAACCTCTACTTCTACGCACGGGTGAACGACGATCAGACATTCTTCGGGGCGTTTGGGTGCAGACTTGCCGTCTATCTGGAGCGATCGGATCTGAGCGGTGGTTCCAGCACCGCGGAGACCGGCGCTCATGCCCTCCACAACCAGTCGCCCAAGGTTGCCTTTGGCGATGGCTTCCAGTATAATTTCCACCTTTCCAATCGCGGCGGTTATGCAGATCCGCATTTCTACGATGTCGCGAGCGACGCGGCGCACTACGGCACCGACGTCGTCAAGGAAGCGGAAAACCAGACAACCCGCGTCGTGGAAATGTCGGTGCCGTGGTCGGCGATTGGTGGCTATCCCGCTTTCCCGATCGACCTGCGTCTAGTGGTTGGCGCTGGCGGACCGGACGGCGACATCTGGCGCTTTGTCGGCGAGACCGCCGGCGAGTTCAATCATGGCGGCGGTTGCTCCAACGGTGACCTGAACTCGCGCCTGATCGATCTGATCGGAGAAGCCTCGGACGCCGAGCAGTTTGCCGACCTGACTCCCCCCGATTGCAGCGGCTCCCAGGTCGCCATGATCACCAACAGCATCATTACCATCCCGCTGGCCATCGAATCCGACCTGCCGTTTGCGCCCCTCCAAGCCATCGAGGGCCCGCTGACATTGGACGGCGACCCGGCCAAGTGGGGCACGCACGCCTTTGGCGCAAACGAGGGTGGCCCCGTCACCGACGGCATCGGCCAGCAGTTTGTCTGGAAGGATGCTGCCGACGACGACACGGGCAATGGATCGTACACCTATCCCACGAACGGCGAGTTCAAGGCCAACGCCTACGACATCGACGAGTTCCGCTTCGCCTTCGACCTGGAGAACGCCTACTTCCTGGTCACCATGAACGGCGACCAGAACTTCTTCGGCGCCTATGGCGCGCGCGTGGGCATCTGGGTCGATCGCTCCGACATCACCTCGGGCGTGGACACCACCGACTTTGGCGCTCACAAGGCGCATTGTCAGGCACCCGACGTGGCCTTCTTCGAGGGCTTCAACTGGGACTTCCACGTGTCCAACCGCGGCGGCCACAAGGAAGCGTACCTGTATCGCGTGTGGGACGACATGCCCTTCTATCCGGGCTCGGTTCAGGAGTACGAGAACGTCGGCACGCGCACGGTCGAGATCGCCGTGCCGTGGGCTGACATCGGCGGCCTTCCCAGTGACCTCACGGTCCTGCGCATGGTCGTCGGCACGGGTTCCGAGGACGATGGCAATTGGCGCGAAGTGATCGGCGGCGCCCCCGGCGAGTGGAACTTCGGCGGCGGCTGCACCGGCAACGATGACGAGTTCAACACCAGCCCCTGCCTGTTCGATGGCGATGCCGACTTGCTCGATATCATCGGCGCTTCCCAGGCCGGGCAGGAAGCCGATCTCTCGTCGGCAGACTGCGCGAACTATGCGCTCCCCGTCATCACCAATAGCTTCGTCACCATTCCGGTCATCCCACCGGCAGCGATGGTTCCGCTGACGGCTGGCACCTACTATGACAACGCGTACATCC
>CAZVAQ010000273.1:0-2679 GCA_964625145.1 uncultured Candidatus Sumerlaeota bacterium | reverse complement strand
GAGCAGATCGGCGGCCTGCTCGGGGCGATTCATGTCGATCAGGAGCTGGACTTCGAGGGCACGCAGGGCGGCGAGTTGTTCTGCATTGGACTGCACCCGCTCGCGGGTTTCGTCCACCAGTTCTTTGGCGGCGGCGGGATCGCCGAGATGCAGGAAGACGCGGGACAGGCCCATGACCAGCGACAGGTTGGTGGGCTCCTGGTCGAGACCCTTTTCGAAGGCCCAGCGCGCGCGGGCCCATTGGCCGTACTCGCGGGCCAGCTCGCCATAGGCGGCGTAGAATCCCTGACGGTTGCGGACGGTCAGCGGCGCGCGTTGCTGCAGTTGGTCGAGCAGGTTCTCGCGACCCAGCTCCATCCACAGCATGGCGAGGATGATCTGCGCGTTGAGGTCCGCGGGTGAAACGGCCAGCACCTGCTGGTAGAGTTGCGAGGCCTCGTCGAGTCGGCCCTCTCGGCGGTAGAAGTCGCCGAGGATGCGCAGGAGGCGGTCGTTGCCCGGGGCGATGTCGATGGCGCGCTTGAGCTTGCGTTCGGCGTCGGCCTTGTCGCCGCGCTGCTCGGCCAGTGCCGCCAGCGCGACAACGGTCTCCTCGCTTTCCGGATCAAGGTTGAGCGCAATGGTCAGCAGTTGTTCCGCGCGCTCGGCGTCGTCCTGCTTCAGGTAGACCATGCCGATCTCGCGGAAGACGCCCGCGTCTTCCGGGCCCGCCTCGATGGCGCGCTCGAAGAACTCGGTGGCCATCTCGACCTGGTTGAGGTCGAGGTGGATGCGTCCCATGGACAGGAGGCTGGGGATGTGACGGGGCTCGATCTCGAGCATGCGGCGGCGTTGGCCCAGCAGGGCGACGCGTTGGTCGGTGCGCGTCAGGTAGTCGGCGTAGAGTTCGTGGAGGTTGATGTCGAGCGGGTTGGACTGGATGAGTTTCTCGTACTCGGCGCGGATGAGTTCGCTGCCGCCGTCTTCCTGCAGGATGGTCTCCCAGCGGCGGCGGACGAGGTCGCTCTCGGGCATCATCACAACGCCGCGGCGGTAGAGCTCCGTGGCGTCGGAGCGACGGCCCTGCGCCAGAAGGTTCTCGCCCATCTCGACCAGACGGGTGATCATCATCGGGCGGTAGCGGATGAGCTGTGCGTAGAGTTCAGCGGCGACGTCGATGTCGCCGGTGCGGGCGCTGGCCTCGGCGTGCCAGAGCATGGCTTCGAGGGAGCGGCTGGTGACTTGCAGAATGCGCGAGGCGTAATCTTTGGTGGCTTCCGGATCGTTGTCGATCTCGTGGGCGATGCGGGCCAGACTGGTGAGGGCTTGCAGGTTCTTGGGCTGGATCTCCAGGATTTTCTTGAACCAGGAGCGCGCCTCTTCCAAATCGTTGCGCACGATGCCGATGGTGGCCTTCAAGGCCATGGCGTTGGTGTTCTTGGCGTCGATCTGCAGGGCGCGATCGGCCAGGCGCTGCGCGTTGGCGATGTCGTTCTGGGACAGGGCGGCCTGACCGGCGCGGATGGCGATCCATGTGTTTTCCGGATCGGCTTCCGCAGCGCGCAGCAGCGCGCGATAGGATTGTCCGCGGAAGCCGGACTGCTCTCCGAATGCGCCCTGGACGTAGGCCTTCTTGGCTTCTTCGGCGATGGGATCCAACAGCGTCCCGGTGTCCTCTCCCTCCGCCTCGGGGTCCTCGTCAAAGACGGTGATGCCCAGCATCTGGCGCAGCAAGGGGCTGTCGTACAGATAGCGCTCGTTGATGGGCGGATTGACGAGCGGTTTGATTTCGCGGGCTTCGGTGGCCTCTTCGACCGCTGCCGGTGTTGCATCCGCCTCGATCATCGATTCCTCGATGTCCTTGTTGGGGAACGCGGGTGCTGCGAGGAGGAGGGCGAAGGCCAGAGCGGCGGTGGTCGCTTGGGCGGGACGCCCAAGATTCTTTGCGAAGGCGGGGCGGTTGGGAGTGGTCACGATGGGCGGGGGTTCCTTCCTGCGGTTGTTGAGGGACGGGAGCGAAGGTCGGGCCAGCGGTTGCTGTGCTAGAGCTGGGGGCGCTGGAGCTGGATGAAGATCTCGCGATTGCCGTCCGCGCCGGCCAGACGGGACGGAGCGATTGCTTGCGTAAGGAGGCCACAAGCCTCGGCCCTTGTCAAAACACTCTTGAGGGCAGTCTGGTGGAGTTCCTCGTCTTCGACGACGCCGCCCGGGGGGACCAGATGGCGCGGGAGTTCGAATTGTGGTTTGACCAGCAGCACGGCCATGGCCCCCGGCACCAGCAGTGTGGTGATGGCGGGGAGGCAGGCGGCCAGCGAGATGAAGGACAGATCGGCGACGATGAGGCCCCAATCCCCGCCGAGCAGGGCGCGGGCGGTGTGGGGGTCCAGATCGCGAAGGTCGGTGCTCTCGCGGCTGACCACGCGGGGGTCGCGGCGCAGGCGTTCGTGAAGCTGCGCGCGCCCCACATCCACGGCCAGGACGCGCACGGCGCCATGCTGGAGCAGGCAGTCGGTGAACCCGCCGGTGGAGGCGCCGAGGTCGATGCACCGCAGGCCGAGGGGGTGAATGTCGAGGTCGCGCAGGGCGCCGTCGAGCTTCTGGCCCCCGCGGGAGACAAATCGCCCGCCGGCGGGCTTGACCGTCAGGTCCAGATCGATGGGGACGGCCTCGCCGGGCTTTTCGTAGCGGCGGTCGGGGCCA
>CAZVAQ010000272.1:0-2741 GCA_964625145.1 uncultured Candidatus Sumerlaeota bacterium | reverse complement strand
TAGTACTGAATTGAAAGAAGATGGAGAGTGTGATGGTTGATGAAGCTGGATTCACTTGGTCGTATGGCGGTGTGATTCGGGGGCGGCGGGACGAGAAGCGCATGGCGCTGATGTTTACCGGGGGGCACTTTGGCGAGGGGGCAGGGACAGTGCTGGATACGCTGGAGAAGCACGGCGTGAAGGGGTCGTTCTACTTCACGGGGGACTTCATCCAGCAGGAAGAGCACCTGCCGCACATCGAGCGCATGATTACCAGCGGACATGTCGTCGGGCCGCATGGGTACGCGCACTTGCTCTACTGTCCGTGGGATGATCGCGACAAGACGCTGGTGACGCGCGAGGAGTTTGCCGAGGACCTGAAGAAGAACGTCCTTGAGCTGAGCAAGCTCGGCGTCAGTTGCGAAAGCATGGTTTGGTGGATACCGCCGTATGAGTGGTACAACAATGACATCAGCCGCTGGTCGGACGAGGAAGGCCACCGGTTGTTCAACTTCACGCCGGGCACACTCTCGCATGCGGATTACACGGAGGACGACGCCAAGAACTATCGCTCGAACCAGGTGATCTGGGATTCGATTTTCAAGTACGAGGAGAAGGAGCCGGATGGGTTCAACGGCTTCATCATGCTCATTCACATCGGCGCCGGACCGCGCCGCACGGAGAAGTTCTTCGACCGGCTGGACGAGTTGATCACGGAGTTGAAGCGGCGCGGTTATTCATTCGCGACGGTGCCGGAGTTGCTGAAGGACACGCCGGCGCGAACGTGACACGAGGTTGTGGGTGATGGCGAGGCGTTGTTGGCCCGACCGCCCGGCCGGAGCCTGGCGCTCCCAGCCGCTCTCCTTATCCTTTTGCATTTATCCTTCATCCTTGTCTTCCTCTCCGACCTTCTTCTGCTCGCGGCGTGTTTCCTTCCAGTCGATGCGTTTCTTGCCGCGTTCGGCCTTCAGGCGCTTTTTCTCCCATGGCGCCAGCTCTTCGCCCTTTTGCTCGAGCCACACGTGCGGCGGGGGAGCGAAGGGGAGTTTGTCAGTGGGAAATTCCGGTGCGGGTTCAGGCTTCTTCTTCTTTTTCGGTGCCTTGCCGTCCTCGGCTTCGCGCTTGCGTAGCGCCTCTCGCAGCGGCGCGCGCATCTCGTCTTCACGCGCGGTGAGACGGCGTTCGGTGGCGAGCCATTGCTCGACGGCCGCTTCGTCGGGTTTGGTCAACATGTGCCGTGCAGCGGGCCACGTGAGGCAACCTTCCAGCCATTCTTCCGGAATGTTCTCGATGCCCCATCGCGCGCCGCAAAGACCGCCGATCAACGCTGTGGAGAGCGGCGTCTCGCCACCGTCGTTGAGGGTTTCTTCCATCAGGTTAGCCGGTGCCGCGTTGCCGAGCGACTTGTAGACAATCCACGGGATCATCACTGGCGCGAAGCCATGATGCACGCTGGCGACGGCTTGCTCCGGGGCGAAGTCCTGGCTCTGGGCGACGAGCGTCTTCTGCGCGAGAGCGTCATCATCCGTGCGCAACAGGCTGGCGATGCATTCGAGGGCGGTGGACAGACGCGCGCGCGGCATTCCCCAACAGGCGTCGCGCCACAACTCGCGCACGGGGCCTTCGCGCAGTTCGTCCTCCGCGGTGCGGGCCCGTGCGATGAGATCCTCGAGGATTCCGGGCGCGTCGATCTTCTTCGGGTTGTTGACTTGCAGGAACAATTCGGCCAGGCGCGCGATGATGACGGCGGCAACGAGGGGTGTTTCGCGCGTGTGGGTGAGACGCGCGATGTCGAGCGGCGGTGCGTCCAGCAGCACACAGGCGATTGCCCGAACGGCGGGTCCGGCACCTTCGGATGGTTCACTGGATGCAAAGTGATCTTCGACGTCCCAAGGAAACGCCTCTGCCCACCGTGCCAGGGTGCGCTTCAGCGGCCGGCCGGGATGACGCAGCGCGCCGGTTGATTCAGTATCTTCGCCGGCCAGTTCGCGCAGGTGTGCGGCCGCGCGGGCAAGGGGCATGCGGCCGGATTCATCGTCGTGCGCGGCTGCGATCATGGCCAGGAATTCCTGCGCATGAATCGCGTGCAATCCGGGGAGCGTATTCTTGTCTGGCCGGTCGGGGAAGATGACGGGGTTGGCGAGATACCCTTCCGCGCGATTGCCGTCTAGAAGCTGCGCGATGTGCGCCCCCTTCACATGGGCAAAGGGGGCACCGAGGGCGCTGCCGACGAGAACGCCGGCGAGGAGACCTTGGTGGCGCGAAGTCGGTTGGGTCATGGGGAGGGCTCGCTTCGTGGACACGATGCACCGGTGCGTTGCATGGCCGGTTTGCGCGAGCGCGGCGCGAGTGGTCAACTCAAGCCGTCCCTCATCCCTTGTTCATGTCCGCGATGTAGAAGCTGCCGTAGGTGTGCACGCGGTCCTTCTCGTGAAGCTCATTGGCCAGGGCGGTGTTGTAGGTCAGCAGGTCACCGACCTTTGCCTTGGAGCCGTTCAGTCTCACGCGGATGGGGTCGACGTATTCGACCTTCATGCCGCCGCTGCGAAACAGGATGCGCGATTGCGGTGCGGCGCGGTCGACGATGGCCTGCCATTCGGATTCAAGCCACGCGCGGCGGTTGGCGCTGAGCCAATCCATGTGGTCGAGCAGGACGAAGCGCGTGATGGGCACCTTGGCCGTGCGCAGGAAGCCTTCCACGGTCTTGGTGTGCGTGGTGATCTTGTCGACAAGACCGCCCTTGAGTGCGGCGAAGTTGTCGG
>CAZVAQ010000271.1:0-2753 GCA_964625145.1 uncultured Candidatus Sumerlaeota bacterium | reverse complement strand
ACACCCAGTGCGATTCGATGCTGATGGGCAACCAATGCGGCGCGCACACGTTCCCGTACATCGACGTGCGCAACCCCACCGCCCAGGTCGAGCACGAGGCCACCACCACGCGCATCGGCGAGGACCAGATCTTCTACCTGAACCAGCGCGGCATCAGCGAGGAGGACGCCGTCTCCATGATCGTGAACGGCTTCTGCAAGGAGGTGCTGGCGGAGCTGCCCATGGAGTTCGCCGTCGAAGCGCAGAAGCTGCTCGGCATCAGCCTGGAAGGAAGCGTTGGATAAAGAAGTCCCGGGTTCCGGGTGAAGAACCGGAATAGCCAACGCTTCCGAAACCGAGTCCCAAGCCCCCCGAATCCTGATTCCCGAATCCTGACCCCTGAATCCTTATCCGGAGAACGAAATGCTTCACATCAAGAACCTGCACGCCTCTGTCGACGGAAACGAGATCCTGCACGGGCTCGACCTGAAGGTGAACGCCGGCGAGGTCCACGCCATCATGGGACCCAACGGCAGCGGCAAGAGCACGCTGGCCCGCGTCGTCGCCGGCTCGGAAGACTATGAGGTCACCGAAGGCGACATCATCTACAACGGCGAGAGCCTGCTGGAAGTGGATCCCGACGAGCGCGCGCAGAAGGGCATCTTCATGGCCTTTCAGTACCCGGTCGAGATCCCCGGCGTGAGCAACGTGTATTTCCTGCGGACGGCGCTGAATTCGATCCGCAAGGCCAACGGCCAGCCGGAGCTGGACGGCAAGGAGTTCCTGGCGCTGGTGCGCGAGAAGGCCAAGCTGGTCGAGCTCGACGAGGACCTGCTGAAGCGTTCGGTGAACGTGGGTTTCTCCGGCGGCGAAAAGAAGCGGAACGAGATCTTCCAGATGGCCGTGCTGAACCCGAAGCTGGCGCTGCTGGACGAGACGGACTCGGGCCTGGACATCGACGCGCTGCGCATCGTCGCCGACGGCGTCAACAAGCTGCGCGACAAGGACCGCGCCATCGTCGTCGTCACGCACTACCAGCGGCTGCTGAACCACATCGTGCCGGACTACGTGCACGTGCTCGTGGACGGCAGGATCGTCAAGACGGGCGACAAGAACCTGGCGATGACGCTGGAAGAGACGGGCTACGCGTGGATCAACGGAGAGCTGCAAGAAGCGAAAGGATGAAGGCGGAGGGAGGAAGAATGAAGGCTAAAGGGAAAACACCCCATGGCCAAGTCCTCCGTCCACTGAGTCCACCGTGTCCACTGTCCACCCAGTCCCCAACCCCCAGACCCCATATCCCACTATCGGTTTTTTCCCATGACCACCGTTGAAACAAGAAATCCCACCATCCTTGAGGAGATTGCGTCGCAGCGTGTCGCTGTCGACGAGCGCGCCGGCATTGCGTGGCTCGCCAAATCGCGCAAGGAGGCGCTCGCGCGGTTCCGCGAGCTGGGCCTGCCCACGACCGACATCGAGGAGTGGCGCTTCACCAACGTCACGCGTCTTGCGGGACAAAAGTGGGAGCCCGCACCGCAGGCACCGGCCGTCACCGCCAAGGCGATCGCCAACCACGCCGACATCGACGATGCGTCGGCAGTGCTGGTGTTTGCCGATGGGCATTTCCTGCCGGAATTCTCCAACGTCGCCAACCTGCCGAAGGGGGCGACAGTGATGCCCCTGGCCGAGGCGGCGGCGAACAAGGCCGACGTGGTGCAGGAGTACCTGGGCAGGCGCGCCAACATCGCCGAGCATCACTTCACGGCCCTCAACTCCGCGTCGTGGGGAACCGGCGCGTTCCTGCACATCGAGGGCGGCGTGACCGTGGAGAAGCCGGTCCAGTTGGTGTTTCTGTCCAGCGGCAAGGCCGACAGCTCCGTTTATTCCGCCGCGCGCAACCTGTTCATCTTTGGCGTGAACAGCGAAGTACGCATCGTCGAGACGCACGGGTCGCTGGCCGCCGAGGGCGCGCACTTCAACAACCTGGTCACGGAGGCGTTCGTCGCCAAGGACGCGCGCGTCGATCATTACCGCGTGCAGAACGAGAACGTGGCTTCCGTCCAGATCCACGGATTCTACATCGAGCAGGAAAAGAGCAGCCTGTTCCGTTCACACTCGTTCGACTTCGGCGCGGCGATCTCCCGCGATACCATTGTCGCCCTGCTGAAGGGCGAGGCCAGCGAGGCGATCCTCAACGGATTGTACATGCCCAAGGGCACCCAACACCACGACACATGGATGTGGGTGGAGCATTGCCAGGAGAACATCCCCAGCCACGAGCTCTACAAGGGCATCCTGCAGGACGAGGCCAGCGCGTCCTTCACCGGCCGCATCTTCGTCCGCCAGGAGGCGCAGAAGACCGACGCCAAGCAGACGAACCAGAACCTGCTGCTGTCCGATCGCGCAAAGGTGAACACCAAGCCACAGCTCGAGATCTATGCCGATGACGTGAAGTGCACGCACGGCGCGACGATCGGCCAGCTCGACACGCAGTCGCTCTTCTACCTGATGTCGCGCGGCGTCGACCGCACGGCCGCGCGGGATCTGTTGGTCCTGGCGTTCGCCAGCGACGTCACCGAGCGGATCCGCGACCAGCGCCTGCACGACCGCGTGCAGGAGATCCTGCAGGAGAGGCTGCGCTCGTGACCGAGAAACCGGGGATCCTGCATTCGCCATCCGCCACGGCTGGCGCGCCGGCGGCCACCGAGACGCCCGCGGACTTTGACGTGCGGCGGTGGAGGGCGGACTTCCCCATTCTCGACCAAAAGGTGAAC
>CAZVAQ010000270.1:1672-2788 GCA_964625145.1 uncultured Candidatus Sumerlaeota bacterium | reverse complement strand
GGCATTGGCGAGGAAGAAGCCTGTGCATGCGTACATCGAGGATATGGGTGCGAGCGCGGCGTATTGGGTGGCGAGCGCGGCGGGGAAGATCAGCGCGAATCGGATGGCGGAGGTGGGGAGCATCGGGGTTTTTGGGATTCTGGAAGATCGTTCGAAGATGTATGAGAAGCGTGGTATCGTGGTGCATCGGGTGGCGAGTGGGGATCTGAAGGGGCAGGGCGTGGATGGGTTGCAGGTTGGGCCGGAGGTGCTGGAGGAGGCTCAACGGTTGGTGGACGCGATGGCTGGTTCGTTCCTGGCCGATGTGCGTGGGACGCGTCCGGGGATTTCGGAGGAGAGTTGGGGGACGATCACGCGTGGTGGGATCTTCACGGCGTCTGAGGCGTTGGAGCTGGGGTTGATCGATGGGGTGGCGAGCTTTGACGCGGTGTTCGAGGAGATGCGGACGGAGGCGCGGAAGGCGCGGTTGCGGCGGGGGCTTTTGAGAAGTTAGAATTGAGAATTCAGAATTCAGAAGTGGGTTTACCACGGAGGCACGGAGGACACGGAGATGGATGTTCGGCAGTCTTTGAGAATTCGGCAGGGGAAGATTCGGGAGCTGATTGCGGCGCTGGTGGTGGATGAGTTGGTGAGGTTCAGACGACGGGATGTCGGGCCGACCAGGCGGTGGCTGGTCGAGGAAGCGCCGGTGCCGATTTCGCCGGGTGTGGAGGCGCTGCTTGAGGAGCTGGATGAGCTGGAGGATAAGGTCCGAGAGATTGATGATGCGGAGCGTCGGTTGTTCAGTGCGAATGAGAGGGCTGAGCGGGCGCTGCGTGAGCGGATGGCGACGGCGAGTAAGGAGAATTAGGATTCACCACGGAGGCACGGAGGACACGGAGATGGCGGAGTGTACGATCAAGATCGATGCGGATGGGATTCTTGACGATATTGAGGTCATGATGTTGGTGACTCGCATTCGCAGGAGCCCGGGCTTTGTGGAGCGTGTGGAGGCCTCGCCGGAGGTGCGTGGGTTGTTGGAGGAGGCCGCAGACGTTGTGGGGAGGATTCACGAGGTTCGCGCGCGGGAGCGTTCGGCGCCCGAGTGAATGATGTCATTTGGGTGGTGAGGGTCCA
>CAZVAQ010000270.1:0-1662 GCA_964625145.1 uncultured Candidatus Sumerlaeota bacterium | reverse complement strand
GAGCTTTACAAGGCGAAGGCGGGGAAGCAGGCGAGGTTGGCGGAGTTGGTGAAGGCCTGTGGCGAGGATGGGACGGAGGAGCAGTTGGCGGAGATCCAGGCGCTGCGCGCGGAGTGTGCAGGTTTGGAGGCTGAGATTGCGGAGCGTGAGGGTTTGCGCGCGCAGATCCGGCAGGAGATTTCCGCGGTGCAGTCATCCCTGAACGCGGCGGATCCTGGTCGGCACCAGCCGCGGCTGAATCCGGCGGGCGACGTGGATGGCGACGGCTTCAATGCGCACGTGATCCCGAAGGGGACTGTGGCGTACAAGCTGGAGCAGGAGGCGAAGCGCCGGGTGAGCCCGGTGGCTTTGAAGATGTTCAAGGATCGTGACAAGGCTGCGCTGGCGGGCCATTTCATGGGCGCGCTGCGCGGCGACCAGTCGTGCATTGATGCTGTCGGGGCGACGTACATGGAGCCCGAGGCGGTGATGAACACGACGCAGAACGAGGCTGGCGGGTACTTGGTGCCTCAGGAGTTGTCGGATTCGCTGATCGACCTGCGTGAGAATTTCGGTGTGTTCCGCCGGAAGGCGCAGTTGATCGAGACGAGCGTGAGTTCGAGTTCGATTCCGACGGTGACGGATGACCTTGACGCGTCGTTTGTGGATGAGAGCGCGGACGAGGAGGTTCCGGAGTCTGACATCGGGATTGGGAATGTGAAGTGGCAGCTGCGGACGTTGGCGAGCCGTACGCGGGTATCTTTCCAGCTGGAGCGTGATTCGCTAATCAACATCGCGGCTTTGGTGATGCGCAAGATGGCCTATGCGATGTCGCGCACGGAGGATCGTTGCGGGTTCATCGGCGACGGTACGAGCCAGTACGGCGGAATCCAGGGCGTGATGCACAAGTTGGCGCAGGCTGGTCACGCGGGGAGCGTGAAGACGGCGGGGAGCGGGGAGACGACCTACGGGACGCTGAAGATCGACACGATCCTGGGGGCCCTGGGGATGTTGCCTGATTACTCGGAGGACGGGGGCGTGGAGTTCTACCTGTCGCGGCCGGGTTATTTCGCGACGTTCAGCCGGCTGAAGCAGTCTGCTTCGGGGAATCTGTCGGCGGGGAACACGGCGGTGATCGTGGAAGGGAAGATGGAGTTTGTGTGGAACGGTTACACGATCACGATTTCCCACACGATGCCGAAGGCGCTGAGCGGCACGAGCGGCGAGATGGGGTTGTTTGTGGGTAATCTGAACCAGGGTGCGCTGATGGCGAGCGATCCCCAGTTGATCATGGCGCGGCTGGCCGAGCGCTACATGGACAAGGGGCAGATCGGGTATGTGGCGTTCCACCGCTTTGACATCAATGTGCATCAGTGTGGCACGGCGACGGAGGCGGGTTCGC
Organism: uncultured Candidatus Sumerlaeota bacterium; assembly: GCA_964625145.1. Lineage (GTDB taxonomy): Bacteria > Sumerlaeota > Sumerlaeia > SLMS01 > JAHLLQ01 > CAYTRP01. The sequence goes on along the minus strand of CAZVAQ010000270.1, from coordinate 281 downwards.
TGGTGGGTATCAAGTTCGCGGGTTCGTGACGGCGGCCGGCGAGGGGGAGCGGGCCCTGGTTGCTGGGCCAGGGCCCGCTATTTTTGCGCAGTGACCAGATGACATTTCACGTGGGCATGGAGGATACGGTGATGCAGGGTAATTTCGATGTACAGAGCAAGATCCTGATCAAGACGGCGCTGCTGACGCATGGTCAGACGGCGACGTCGCAGATCCTGGACATGAACGGCGCCGACAATGTGCGGATTGTGGTGGCGGCGGCGCTGGCGGGCGGGACGAAC
>CAZVAQ010000269.1:0-2816 GCA_964625145.1 uncultured Candidatus Sumerlaeota bacterium | reverse complement strand
TCGATGGTGACCAGGGGGCGGGTGCGCAGGATGGCGAGGGCGCGCAGGGCGCTTGCCGCCGCTCGGCCGCGGTCGGCGAGGCGTTGTTCGTCGCGCCGAAACAGTTCGAGGAGCCGGTGGGCGGTGGTCACGGCGCTGTCGGCGGTTTGTTCCATCCCCGCCACCAGAAACGCCAGCCACGCCTCCCAATCGCCGTCGTGGCGCACGGCGTCGAGTTGGCGGTAATATTCCGCGCGGTGTTGTTTCAGGTAGAGGCTGAGGTAGAGCAGCGGTTGGCGCAGCACGCCCTCGTGGTGCAGGATGAGCGCGATGAGCAATCGCCCCGTGCGCCCGTTGCCATCCAGGAACGGGTGGATGGTTTCGAACTGCACATGGGCCAGGGCTGCCTTGACGAGCACCGGCACGTGGGGATCGTGGAGAAACGTCTCCAGCCGTCCCATGCATTCCTCCACGCGATGCGGTGGCGGAGGGACAAAGATCGCGTTGCCGGGGCGTGTGCCGCCGATCCAATTCTGGGTGCGCCGGAATTCGCCCGGTGCCTTGTCAGCGCCGCGCCCGCGGGCCATCAATCGCCCATGGATTTCGCGGATCAGGCGGTTGGAGAGGGGGAATCCCTCGGCCAATCGGGCCAGCCCGTGTTCCAGCGCCGCCACATAGTTGGAGACCTCCACCACATCGTCAAAGGGGACGCCCGGGGCCTCGTCCATTTCGAACAGGAGCAGATCGGACAGGGAGGACTGGGTGCCCTCGATCTGGGACGATAGGACCGCTTCGCGCCGGACATAGGAATAGAGGAACAGGTCGGGATCGGGGAGCAGGGCGGAAACCCCATCCAGACGCCCGCAGGCGAGCAGGGCCCTTTCGACGGCACGCTGGAGGTCGGGGTTGAGATCAAGCGGCGGCGAGGGAGGGAGGGGGTTGGGCACAAAGGCGCGGACCTCCTCGCCGGAGGATGTGGAGACCTCGTATTGACCAGAGCTGCCACGCTTCACGATGAGGTGCCCAATTGAGGTTGGCTTGAATAAGGGGTTAGCCTATTAAAGGGAAGGGGGCAATCCTTTACTTGTCGGGGGGCTGTGCAAGGCCGAGCGCCGCCAGGTTCTTGCGAATCGCCGCCTCGAGTCGTGCCGATTCGGCGAACTGGGCATGGAGCGTGGCGGTCAGGCGCTGCATCTTCTCATCAAAGGGCTCGCCGTCGTCCTCTATCGCCTCGGCGCCGACGTAGCGACCGGGTGTCAGGACGTGGCCGTGTTGGCGGATGTCGTCGAGCGAGGCGGATTTGCAGAAGCCCGCGATGTCCTGATATGCAGGCAGAATGCCTGCACCACTTTCCTTGTCGCCGCGCCATGCGTGATAGGTGTTCGCGATGCGGGCGATGTCTTCATCGTTCAACTCGCGATGCGTCCGATCGACGAGGGCGCCCATCTTGCGCGCGTCGATGAATAGGACCTCGCCGCGGCGATCGCGAAACCGGCCGTTGCGTTTGTCGCGCGCCAGGAACCAGAGGCACACGGGAATCTGGGTGGAGTAGAACAGTTGGCCCGGCAGCGCGACCATGCAATCGACCAGGTCCGCCTCGATGATGTTGCGGCGGATGTCGCCCTCGCCCGATTGGTTCGAAGACATGGACCCATTGGCCAGCACAAAGCCCGCGATGCCCGTCGGCGACAAGTGATGGAGAAAGTGTTGCACCCAGGCATAGTTGGCATTGCCGGCCGGGGGCGTGCCATGGACCCAGCGTTTGTCATCGCGTAGCAGGTCGCCGCGCCAATCGCTGTCGTTGAACGGCGGATTGGCCAGCACATAATCCGCGCGCAGGTCCGGGTGGCGGTCGTTGTGGAAAGTGTCGCCGTGGGCGATCTGCGCGTCGATGCCGCGAATCGCCAGGTTCATCACCGCCAGCCGCCAGGTGGTGTAGTTTGATTCCTGGCCATAGATGGACACGTCGCCAAGGCGGCCGCCGTGGGCCTCGATGAACTTCTCGCTCTGGACGAACATGCCGCCGGACCCGCAGCACGGGTCGTACACGCGGCCCTTGTAGGGGGCGAGCATCTCCACCAGCACGCGGACGACACTACTGGGGGTGTAGAACTGGCCGCCGCTCTTGCCCTCGGCGCTGGCAAAGCGGGCCAGGAAGTATTCGTACACGCGGCCGAGGGTGTCCTTGGCGCGATCGGCCGAGCTGCCCAAGGCGATGTCGCTGACCAGGTTGATGAGCTGGCCGAGGCGCTGCTTGTCGAGCCCCGGGCGGGCAAAGTCCTTCGGCAGCACGCCCTTGAGGGACGTGTTGTCGCGCTCGATTGCCGCCATGGCCTCATCGACGAGCTGGCCGATGGTGGGCTGCGGCGCCATGGACTTGAGGTATTGCCAGCGCGCCTCTGGCGGGACCCAGAAGATGTTGTGGGCGCGGTACTCATCGGGATCCTCGGGATCGGCGCCCTGGTCCTGCTCGGCCAACAGGGCGGCATGCTTGGCCTCGAACGAATCCGAGATGTACTTCAGAAAGATCAGCCCGAGGACGACATGCTTGTATTCCGCCGCGTCCATGTTATTGCGCAACGCATCAGCCGCGGCCCACAACTTGGCCTCGAACCCGAGATTGGCGGATTGGGTGGCTGCGGACTTGGTGGCGCGTTTGGCCATGCTCTGACTCCTAACCCGATCCCGGCGACATGGATTGATGACGGAGCAGAAGAGCCAAGGACGAGGTGGGCAACTGGAGATGGGGGGTGGGTGGGCAGGCTTGGCTTGCGCCACACCTAATCAGGCCTCCAAGTGGAATGTGAACCAGGCAAACTGACCTCTCCCCCCAAACG
>CAZVAQ010000268.1:0-2836 GCA_964625145.1 uncultured Candidatus Sumerlaeota bacterium | reverse complement strand
TGTCACGATTCGGCCGCCGCGTCAGCAACGTCGAAACCTGATGACCCTTCAACCACTGCCGCTCACCCCTCTCGCCCTCACGGTACACCCGTACAGGCAGCTTCGCGATGTCCTCGCTCACAACCCGCAGGCAACTGAAGTACGTTTGAATGCTCATCGCAGGATCCGGCAGCGCTGGACTGCCGCCACCACCGCCACCCACCCACAGCGGCATCCGCCCCTGCCAACCCTCACGCAGCGTAAACCCATCCAACGCCCGACGAATTCGCGCCATCAGCTTCATCTGTGATCATCCCTCCAATCGGTGTACCGCTGTTGCCCTTCAACGAGGAACGCCCGTCATAGCACCATCAACCTCTCACTCTCCAGATAACTCCGCCGCACCGGCTGAGCGCTACCAAACACCAACCGCCCAACCGCCATCGCAGCCGCGACCATCCCGTCAACCTTGTCAGCGCTCTTGTCCTTGTCGATCATGATGTTCCCCTGCGAAGCAACCTTCACCGCCGCATTCCCGGCCATCCACGTCAGCACAGGATTGTCACCATGCCGAATCCGATGACTCACCACCAGGCTCTCCAGCAGCTTGCAGGGTTCGTTCATCGTAAGAGAACCCTGACGCATCTCAACCATCGGGATCCCGTGCTTGTTGTACAGGCTCGTCGCCCAATACGTCGCACCCCACGGATCGTACGCCACCTCCTTCAAACCATGGCGGCTCGCCTCCTCCAGGACACGGTCAGTAATGAAATCAAAGTCGATCACGTTACCCTCGGTCAGGTGAATGTGCCCCTCCCTGGCCCACGTCAGATAAGGCACACCGTCTCTGCGCTCGCGCAAGTGCGCATTTTCGCTCGGCGCCCAAAAGAAACTTTTCAGGTACACATTACCCACCAGGTCACCATCCTCCACCTTCGCAAACGCCAATACCATCGCCGCAATGTCATTGCGCGTCGCCAGGTCCACCGCCCCATAGCACACCAAACCCTCCAGGTCCTTCTTCCGGATCGGGCCTCCGCACTTCGCCCAATCATCCATCGACAGCCAACGCTTGTCAGCGCTTGTCCGCATATTCAAATGCAACCGCTTGAACGCGTTCTCAAAGCTCGGCGTCGTCATCGCCTCCTGGAACTTCTCCCGGAAAGCCTCCATCGTGATCGAAACACCAAGGTTCGGATTAGCTTTCTTCCAATTCTCAGGATCCTTCCAATCCTCACCCGGCTCCAGCCGATACAGCACCGGCAGCAACTCACGCATCTTGATCCTGCCCGCCGCCACGTCCAAAGCCAGCTTCTCGCGCTCATTGCAGATCGAAGGCCGCACCATGTCAGCTGTCGTGATCGAAATGAACAGCGGCTCCCGCCGCGCCATCATGGAAGTCTTCAGCACGTCGAACAAATCACGATTCACCTGCGCATGCAGCTCGTCCATGATCGCGATGTACGCATTCAACCCGTGCTTCGTTCCAACCTTCGCGCTGATCGACCGATAGTACGTCGTCCTGTCGCCGCGCAGGAACGCGCGCCGCGCGCCACGATGCACCACCACCATGTCCGTCAACAAATCGTTGGCATCCACCATACCGGCAACCACGTTGTACACAATCGTCGCCTGATCAGCATCCGCCGCCGCACTGTAGATCTGCGCCCCCGGCTCCCCATCCATGCACATCCCCAGGATCACAAGGCACCCGATCAGCGTGCTCTTCCCATTCTTCCGCGGCACCTCAATAAACGCCTCTCGGAAACGCCTCGTCCCATCCGCCCGCTTCCAACCCCACAACGCCCCAACGATCACATCCTGCCACCCCTCCAGCACCACCGCCTGCCCCGCCGTAACCCCATCGATGAACACGCACGTCAGCGTGATGAACTCCAACGCCGCATCCGCAGCATCCGCATCGAACCAGTCACCCTCCCCGGCCGTCGCGTCCGCATCATACCCAGGACTCACCCGCCCGGGACGCTGCGCACACCAACGCTGCCAAGCCGTGAGATCCTTCTTCGTCGCTCGCTTACGGGCCTTTCGCGCCACCGAGTTTCCTCCGCAGCTCAGCCAGCCTCGCCTTCCTCGGATCCACCTCCTCCTCAGCCGGCGGCGCTTCCACCTGCCCCCTCGTCGTCGGACTGATCCCCAAAGCCCGGATCGCACCCTGAATCGCAGCCAATGCATCCTTCCGATCCTTCACCGCAGGATGCGGCAAAGTCACCCCCCGGGAATTCTCCTGGTACCTGCCCTCCAGCCGAATCACCTCCTCCGCCTCCGCGAAATCATCCGCTGCCACCACCAACGCAGCCAACGCATCGGCATCCCGCGCATCGCAATGCTTTATCTCCGCCAGCTCCTTCGCCCGCCGCTTGAACTCAGCGACCAACCGCTCCGGCAACCACGGTGGTGGTTGCGGCACACCCTTCGCCGCCGTCGCCCCCTTCCGCGGCTTCCGCTTCCGGACCGCAGCCTTCTTGTTCGCCAACGCCGATTCGGGCTTCCGAGGTCGTGCCATGATCGCTCTTTTTTTTCTCTTTGGCCCCGCGCAACCGTTTGGGGCGAGTTATTCCGCGCAAAAAATCGCGGGTACAGACGCGCTGCCGGATTCCACCTCTGAGATTTCCGCCCCCCCTACCCCCTCACGACCTTGCGCGCTCATTCCGGGGTTTGGGTAATTGATTACCCATCTGCTTCTTCCTTCCATTTCGGTTTCCTGCAGGCTGGTAGGCTCACCCTCAGCGTTCGCGTCGGCAGTCTCTTGCGGCAATACAGAGCCTCTACGATGTATCCGCAGCCCATCATCGATCTCCTTCGTTGGGATCTTGGCCGTTCTGCTTCACCTCGGCAG
>CAZVAQ010000267.1:0-2883 GCA_964625145.1 uncultured Candidatus Sumerlaeota bacterium | reverse complement strand
CATCGGCACGATCAGCCAGCAAACCGGTGGCGGGCTTTACCTTGTCGACCTTCTAGGTCAGTCCATCCCCTACTGGTCACTGCCGGTGCTACTGATGATATTGACGATCATCATCGCCTTCTCCACGGGGACCAGTTGGGGGACGTACGCGGTGACGTTTCCGCTGGCCATGCCACTGGCCTGGGCCATTGCTCATGGGCAGGGCCTGGACCACCCGGACTTCTACCTTCTGATCTGTTTCGCGTCCGTGCTCAACGGCGCCATTTGCGGCGATCAGTGTTCGCCCATTTCCGACACCACGGTCCTGAGTTCAATGTGCACGGGCACGGATCTGATGGATCACGTCAAGACGCAGCTTGTGCCCGCCATCGCTGCGGCGGTGCTGGCAGGAATTTGCTGGACAGTCGTGGTCCTGCAGGCTGCTTGATCGGCATACCACCATGTGCGCGAGTGCATGGCCCGAGAGGAGCAACACCATGAAGCACGCGCGTCACCTCATCCTCATTGCCATGGGAGTCCTGTTGATGGCTGCGGCCTACGGCGAATCAAGACCGGTCATTGGCATTAACATGGCAGTACCCGACCAAGAGAAGACAAGACTCACCACCCTGTCCATCCAATCGGCGTATGTGGATTCGGTGCTGGCCGCGGGTGGCACACCGATCATTGTACCACCGTTGTTGGATCTGGAGATGGTGGAAGTCTATGCGGAGCTTGTCGACGGGTTCGTCTTCGTGGGTGGGCCGGACATCAACCCGGCGCGATTCGGCCAGGAGCCTCATGAGGCTTGGAAGGCCATCAACCCGCGGCGCGAAGAGTTTGACTTCGCGTACATGAAGGCGGCACTGGAGACAGGCAAGCCGGTCCTGGGCGTGTGCCTGGGGATGCAGATGCTCAATGTGTCGCAAGGCGGCGAGATGATCCAGGACATTCCCGCCCTGGTCGAGACGGAGATCAACCATCGCCCGGACCAGCCCGGCACCGAGCTGGCCCATGACGTCCGCATCCGCGAAGGCTCGCGCCTGCACGAGATTCTCGGTGTGAAGACACTGTATGTGAACAGCCTCCACCATCAAGCCTGCATCGTGAAGCCGGAGACCGGTGTAGTCGTTTCCGCCCTGTCGCCCGACGGTGTCATCGAGGCCATCGAATTGCCCGCGCATCCGTTTGCCATCGGCGTGCAATGGCATCCCGAGTACCTGACCGACGCGGGCGCGCACCTGAGCATTTTTGAGGCGCTGGTGAAGAAGGCGGCGGAGGCGGTAGCGCAGGAGGAGCAGTTGGCGGGAGCGGCAGTGGAGTAATCAGGAGACCAACTCGAGTCGTCGGGCGATCGCCCAAGCATTTGGCCTTGTGCCCCTTCATGTTGGAAAGTGAACCATTTCCAACTTCATGAAGGGGTATTCTTATGAACAAGACGATCATTGGCGTTGCGGTCGCAGGACTTGTCTTGGCGGGAGCTGGCATTGGCGCGTGGGCACAATCGAGTCTGGTATCCCGTGGAGCCACTGACAATGCTGAAGCCGTTGAAACGTCGTCGCGTCGGGCGATACTCAGTCCATTAAGAGTCGATGATATGGATGGTACTCGCACGATCGCATTCAATGTTTCAAGCACTGAAGGGTTATTCCAGTTTCTTCTTCCCGAGGATTGCGACATTGACATGGGCACCATGATCATCAGCAACGGATTTTGGAGTAGTGGAGACGAATCTCGCTTCGGGATGGCGATCAGCCGGGGGAGTTTCCAAGTGGCGAGCGCGACCTCCAAGGAGTATGGGACCACTTCCGTGACATTTCCCAAGCCATTGAAGCTGCGCGCCGGCGTTCACACGGTCGTCGGTTTCCTTGGCCCCGTCTCCCAGGGCTCCCCCATCGCCCCCGTGGAGGTGACCTTCATCGGCACCGTCCCCAACGCGAACATTGACAGCTTGTCGGTACATTGATTTTCAGAGGAGCTGGCTCGCCAGCTCCAACACATCGACGGGCCAATAACACTGCGGCCGGGGGCGCTTCACGCGAGCGCTTCCGGCCTTTGGCTTGCAGGCGAGCAGGCAATCGACCCACCGTTGCGGAATGGATTCGCGGCCGTGTACGGCGCCGAGCAGCGCTCCGCAAATGGCCGCGTTCGTGTCCGTGTCGCCGCCGCGCCTGATCGTGTCGACGATCGCTTCCTCGACACTTGGCGCGTGGAGCAATTGCCAGAGGGCATTTTGAAACGCGATGAGGACCCATCCCTGCTGGCGGACAAAGTCCGGCGGAGGAGACGAGGCCGCTTGGCGAATGACATCCGTCAGGGCAACCTCCACCGACACTTCCTCGGCCCATTCAACCACTTCGTCATACAATTCCCGCGGCGACGATCCACTGTTGATGGCGCCGGCAATCATCATGACGAACAGGGCATTGGCCTGCTGACAAACCGGGTGCGGATGCGTCAAGGCGGCGTCGGTCGCCGCCCACTCCGCGACCAACTTGCGATCGCGATTGGCTCCAAACACAGCCAGCGGGCTGATGCGCATCAACGCGCCGTTGGCCTGGCTCTCATAATTGGGTCGGCCGCGCAAACCCGCCGCCACTGTCGCCCCGCAATCAAACGGATGCGAGTCAATCCACTGGCGATAGGCACTTCGCGCGGCCGGTGCATCGTAGCGCTGCCGATCAACCAGGACTCGTGCCAACGCCAACGCCATCTCCGAATCATCGGTCGGCTGCCCGGCAATGGTATCCCATGTCCCGCCATCGGCCATGTCGCGGACACCATCAGGATACCGCCGCGCGATTTCAGAGGCGGATTTGAATTCGACAAGACTGCCCAAAGCATCGCCGGCCAATTGGCCAAGAAGGCAGCCTTGGGCACGGGAGAGTTGGGGGGTGGTGGGGG
>CAZVAQ010000266.1:0-2924 GCA_964625145.1 uncultured Candidatus Sumerlaeota bacterium | reverse complement strand
ACGAACAGATACTCCGACCTACGGTCTCCACGGTTCGATTCCGACGGAGGAGCCAGTACTCCCCAAACGCGGCAATCACCGCGCTCAAAGGAGAGGGGAAGCAACTCTCCCCGCAGTCGCGACCCGAGCAGGTCGGCGAACCGTGCGCCGACGTCCTGCCCCGGTGGAAACTGCACGCCGGGTTGTTCCCCCTTGGTGACTTGGAAGCCAACCGATGGCGCGGCCAAGGCTTGTCGCACGACGGTGTGCACCACCGCGTTCCATTCGCTCGTCGGACTCTTCAGGAATTTCCGCCGCGCGGGCGTGTTGTAGAACAGATCACGAACGCGAATGCGCGTCCCCGCGGGGCACCCCACCGACTCGATCCGCTCGATGGAGCCACCTTCGACCTGCAACCGCGTGCCGGCCACGGCCTCCCGCGGCCGCGTCAGGATCTCCATCCGGCTGACGGACGCGATGGAGGGCATGGCCTCGCCGCGGAACCCGCGCGTCAGCAGTTGGATCAGATCCTCTGCGGTGCGAATCTTGGACGTCGCATGGCGCTGCAACGCCAGCTCCGCGTCGTCGCGATCCATGCCGATGCCATCGTCGGCGATCTCCATGTCCAGCATGTCATCGCTCAAGGCGAGTTCGATGCGGGTCGCCTCCGCATCCAGCGCGTTCTCCACCAGTTCCTTGACGACACTGGCCATGTTGACCACCACTTCGCCTGCGGCGATCTGGTTGATCAATGTCTGGGGCAGGACCTGGATGCGCATCAGCCTGTGAGCCGCCACCTCCCGATGAACTGAAGAACCCATGCCCCGCAGATCTCCCGTGCGCGACCCCGAAGTTGCCTCCCTGGAGCAATTGCGCGACAACCTGCAGGCCGGTGCCCTCGTCGCCGCGCGGGCCCTGCTCGGGTGCATCCTGGAGCGCCGCATCGGCCGCGCCGTCCTGCGCGCCCGGATCGTGGAGACGGAAGCCTACTCCCAGGACGACCCCGCGTCCCATTGCTACGGAGGCCAAACCCCGCGCAATGCGCCCATGTTCGGCCGCGCCGGATTGACCTATGTCTATGTCTCCTACGGCATGCACCGCTGCATGAACGTCGTCGCCGGGGTGGAAGGCACCGGCGAGGCCGCCCTCATTCGCGCCGTGGAGCCATTGCAGGGCGTCGAGCACATGATCGCAGCGCGGGGGTGGCACGACAAACCCGCGCGCCAGCTCGCGAACGGGCCCGGGAAGCTGTGCGCGGCGCTCTCGATCGGGTTGGAGCACAACTGGGTGGACCTGCTGGCCGATGGAGAATTGCGCCTGATTCCCGGACGGCTCGATCCGCAGGAAACCATCATCGTCACCCCCCGCATCGGCATCAGCAAGGCCGTCGATTGGCCGCGGCGCTTTGCCATTTCAGGGAATCTGTACCTTTCCCGCCGCGGATAGCACTCGACCACGACGCCACCCGGGAGGCAGGGAAGTCCAAACCAACGGGGGAGCAGCATGGCACAACTAGTCGAGAAGCCCATCATCATCGCCGCCGCGGGGAACAAACCCAAGCGCATCGAGGAGTTCGTCGGCAATGTTGCCAGCGGCACCGCCGATGTTAGCATCGCACGAATGAATTCCCCCGAGGGTTGGGTCGAACCAGCCCAGACACCCGACTTCGCCGAGTACACCGTCGTGCTAAATGGTATGCTCCGTGTGGAGACTGCCGGCGGCACCTTTGACGTGCGCGCATCCCAGGCCATCATTGTCCCGGCCGGAGAGCGCGTCCGCTACAGCACGCCAGAGCCCGGCGGCGCCGAATACATAGCGGTGTGCCTGCCTGCCTTCACGCCCGCCAGCGTGCACCGGGAGGAATCATGAGCACCTACAAGCAGGACAAGAAGGCGACGGAGCAGGACGACATCGAGCGCCTGCCCAGCGGCGTCCCGAAGGCGCCGAAAGGTTCAGAGAAGCGTGTGCGCGTGGCGCATTTGCTCGAGATGAAGCGCACCGGCCGTCCCATCGCCATGGTCACGGCCTACGATTCGACCTTCGCCGAGATCGCCGATGAAGCGGGCATGGACATCATCCTCGTCGGCGACAGCGCCGGCATGGTCATGCACGGTTTCGAGACGACGCTGCCTGTCACCATGGAGATGATGTTGCTGCACACCGCTTCCGTCGCGCGCGTCACGAAGCGTGCCATGGTCGTCGCCGACATGCCATTCCTCAGCTATCAGGTTTCGGTCGAGGAGGCAGTGCGCAACGCCGGCCGTTTCATGCAGGAGGCCGGTGCCCACGCGGTGAAACTCGAAGTCGGTTCCCCCGCGGGCCTCGACGCCGTGCAGGCCATCGTCGCAACGGGCATCCCCGTGATGGGGCACGTTGGTTTGCTGCCACAATCGGTGCATCAACTATCCGGCTACAAGAAGCAGGGCACGACCCCCGCCGATGCAAAGCACATCCTGGAGCTGGCCAAGGCGCAGGAAAAGATGGGCATCTTCTCGCTCGTCGTCGAGAACGTCCCGCCCGAGCTTGGAGATTCCATTGCCCGCAAGCTGAAGGTCCCCTGCATCGGCATCGGCGCCGGCAGGAAGATGGACGGACAGGTCCTCGTGATGCACGACATCCTCGGCCTGACGTCCTACTCGCCGCCATTCGCGCGCAAGTACCTCGACCTCCGCGCCGGCGCCCTGCGCGCCTTCCGCAAATACGCGCGCGACGTGCGCGAGAGGCAGTTTCCGGAGGGATGAAGGCTGAAGGATAATGGATGAAGTTGGTGATGGCGAGTGGGCATCATCCGCTGGTGAGAGGAAAGACCATCGGGATGACGGCTAGTGCCACGATCATCACGATGATGTCGAGGGCAAGGCCTGCCCGCAGGAAGTCCGTGAACCGGTAGCCGCCGGGCCCATAGACCATCAGGTTTGTCTGATAGCCGATCGGCGTGGCAAAGC
>CAZVAQ010000265.1:0-2935 GCA_964625145.1 uncultured Candidatus Sumerlaeota bacterium | reverse complement strand
TTTTACGAGGCCGCGCAGAATTTAATGCAGGGCCTGACCAACGGTATCCAGGACGCAATGGGTAACGGGTTGGAGCCATACTCCTTCCGCTTCTCGACGGGAAGCGGCATCACCGGCGGCAACCAGCCACCGCAATTGACATCGGTGCAGGTCAATCCCGTGACCGCGGCCCCGGGCGCGCCACTCATCATCTCGTGGTCCGGGTTCGATCCGGATAATGACGCGGTCGAATACCGCCTGGATGTTGGCGACGGCACGCCGCGCACGCAATGGGCCACAGCCACCGCGGCCACGCACACGTACGCCGAAGCCGGTCACTATCAACTGACCGTTCAGGCTCGCGATGCGAATGGTTCGGTGGGTGCCATGTCGCGCACAATCACGGTCATCGTGCCGCCAACGGCGACCAACTCCACTGCCAGCAGCATGCTGGCTCTGGATTCAGCGACCGATCGCGTCTTCACGGTGAATCCGGACAGCAACTCCGCGACGGCGATAAACGCCTCGACGCGGCAAGTCATCTGGGAGAAGGCCGTCGGCGCGCATCCGATGAGCGTCGCCCGCGCCAATGATGGCATGTTGTGGATCGTGTGCCGCGACGCTGATGTCATCGACATCCTGAATCCAGCGAGCGGCGAACTGGTGCAGCGCATCGCGCTGAAATATGGCGCGCGCCCCGTAGCGATTGCGCCAACGCCGGATGGCGCAACTCTGCTTGTCAGTTGCGAAGGCGACGGGACGCTGCGACGATTCAACGCGTCATCGCGCGCACAGACGGCGTCTCTTACTCTCGGCCCTGATCCCCGTGCCATTGCCATCACCCATAACGGCACGCGGGCGCTGGTGACGCGATTCATCTCTCCCGAGCACTACGGCGAAGTGTACGACGTCTCGCTTACCGGCAGCATGTCGCTGACGCGTACGATCCGCCTCGCTCGCGACCGGTCGGACGATGGCCCGGCGTCCAGCCGGGGCGTGCCGAACTATCTCGCCGGAATTCGCATCGATCCCTCGGGAAAACATGCATGGATCGCCGCGAAGAAGGACAACACCACGCGGGGGACCTTCTTCGCCCCACAGATGGTTCCCGGCCAAGACACCACCGTCCGGGCGTTGATGCTCGCGGTGGATTTGTCCAGCAACGCGGAGGACCTCAGCCTGCGCCTTGACCTCGACAACTCCGACTCGCCGTCGGCCATTGCCTTCAGCCCGCTGGGCGACTACACCTTCGTCACGTTGCAGGGGAACGCGCAGATTGCCGTTGTGGACATGCTGGACCTACTGCGGCCGGACAGCCCGGGCGTCATCCAGCGACGCCTCCCCACGGGTCTTGCACCACAATCCATCATCATGGATCGGGACAACAACCAGCTCCTGACTGCAGACTTCATGGATCGCACGATCACGGTCCAATCCATCGGCGATTTCCTCGCCACCGGCGCAGGATCCATCACATCGCAGTCCATCAGTGTTGTCTCGAACGAGCCGCTTGGCGCGCAGGTCCTCCGCGGCAAGCAGATCTTCTATCACGCGTCCGATCCGCGCATGAGCGCGGAGGGCTACATCAGTTGCGCGACGTGCCACATCGACGGCAGCCATGACGGTCGCACGTGGGACTTCACCAATCGCGGTGAAGGATTCCGCAACACGACCGACCTGCGCGGCCGATCCGGCGTGAAGCACGGGCCGGTGCATTGGAGCGCGAATTTCGACGAGATTCAGGACTTCGAGAACGACATTCGCGACTTCTTTGGCGGCAGCGGCTTCATTGACGACGAGGGCTTCGTCAGCGTCGCGCATCCGCTCGGCGCGCCAAAGGCCGGTCTGGATCCGGATCTCGACGCGCTGGCTGCCTATGTGTCGTCGCTCGGCGCGCAATCGGTTCCCCGCAGCCCCCACCGCGCCGCCGATGGTTCGTTTACATCAGCAGCGTTGGCCGGTCGCGACATCTTCCTGGCCAACAACTGCCAATCGTGCCACAACCCGGAGACAGAATTCACCGACGGCCTGATCCATGATGTGGGCACTTTGCGCGCGTCATCCGGCAAGCGACTTGGAGCGACCCTTCCCGGCATTCGCACGCCAACATTGCTCGGAGTCCATGATGGTGCGCCGTATTTGCACGACGGCAGCGCGGCGACTCTGCAGGAGGTTTTCACCTCCACCGGCGGGCGCCTGATCCAGGCCGAAAGCGCCGAACTTCTCGGCGGAGCCAGCCCGGACAGCATCACGTGGTTCCCCATGAAGGAATGGCACCAGGGGGCCTTTGTCGAGATCGACAGCTCGCGCAACATCCGCTTCAACAACATCAGCACAACCGCGCCCGGACCCGGATACATCGAAGTGCGCTACAACGTGCGCTACAGCGGAGCGACTCTGCGTGTTGTCGTCAATGGCGGCTCACCGGTCAACACGTCGCTCGCGATGCCGCAACCGGCAAACTCGCCGAGCTATGTGCCCACGGAATGGCGGCGCGTGCGGGTGCCGATTACCTACGCGGCGGGGAACAACACGATTGTCCTGAGCAGGCCGTCCGGCGGGACACTGGCCATTGATGATGTCCTGTTCTCCACACCCGCCGATGCGTCTGCGGCGTCGGCGCACGTACGTGGGTTCAGTCCACAAGAACTGACGGACCTCGTCGCGTATCTCAACTCGCTGGATGGCAGTGATGTGGTGGCACCGGTGGAGGTGAAGGAGATTTGGACGATGTACTAGGGCATGTCGGCTGGCGGGTGGGATGAATCCCCCACCCCCATCCTTGACAACCCGCAGCACTCCGGGCTCCCATTCTCGCACCACACAGACCAGGTGCCCATGACTCCGCCAGCCCCGTCACGTCCGTTGGACCTTTCAAAATTCAGGTGCCACATGTGCGGCAATTGCTGCCGGGGCGATGGGTACGTGGTGCTGACGGAAGAGGACATCCAGGGCA
>CAZVAQ010000264.1:0-2979 GCA_964625145.1 uncultured Candidatus Sumerlaeota bacterium | reverse complement strand
GCGCCGTTCACCGGCGCGGCCTCATTGAAGCATTGTGGACCGGGGCGCAATCTACACCCACGCCGACATCCGCGCCGTTCACCGGCGCGGCCTCATTGAAGCACAGTTCGTGTGCGGCGGTGTCCAAGTCCCCGGCGTACATCCGCGCCGTTCACCGGCGCGGCCTCATTGAAGCGTGAAGCTCGCACCCGACTTCTCCAGGTATTCGCGCATCCGCGCCGTTCACCGGCGTGGCCTCATTGAAGCAACAACGGCACCGCCCCATTTTTGCAAGCAAGATTTTCCTTGCCTACATCCAGAAATTGTGTAAATTGTGCGCAAGTTTCAGCATGGAGGGCGCTATCGCTATGCGATGGCGGTGCATAGGAGGGGGGGTGATTTCCCGTTTTGTGAGACTTTCGCCCATCGAGTTGTAGGACTTCCGTACAAGGAGGCCTCTTGTCGAGGGTATGGGATGACAGCCGCTGTTGCAGGCTCGCGCGGCCGGAGAATTTTGCCGTCGATGCCCGCAACAGTGGTGTGCGTCCATGTGTACGGCTGCGGCGTCTGGATGCCAAGGGCCGGATGTCGGCATCCCCGCCGCTGCAGAGGGGCTGGTTCCGTCAATCGGACCAGACAGAGACCAGTGTCCGTACGGTCGTCTTGGACCATCGCTGGCAGTTCGGCGGGGACGGCCGTCATCATTGAAGGAGGTAATGAACATGAACAGACTCTCGTCATTGGCTGTCGTCGGTGTCACAACCCTCATGCTGGCCACCGCCAGCTTCGCCGGTTCCGTCACCGGCAATCCCCTGGCCGATGGCTGGACTTACGCCGGCTATTCGCTGGAAGAGGGTGTCTATGTGAGAGGAGCGGCCAACTACGGATTTGATGTCTACAGCACCACCAATACCGTAACCGCCGGCTCCAATCTCCACATCGACGATGGGATCAATTCGTGGCTGGTTGGCGATACCGTCCTGGGCGTTGGCGGTGTCTTCAACAGCGACACCAGTGGTCTGGGCTGGGATGTGACGGGAACATCCGTCAACTCGTTGCTCAGCCACGCCAACGGCCCCAAGCTCCAGGTCAAGTTCGGCACCGCCGATGCCACCTGGTATGCAAGTACGCTGCCTCCTTCCTCGGGCGATGGCAGCGGCAGCGGTTCGGACGGTGGAGCTACGGTACAGATCAGAACATCTGCCTATCTCAACATCAGCGACTGGTCCGCCAACGACGGTACGCTCCTGGGACTGGCAAATCCCGGTCACATCGACCGATACCAGGGGCTTGATGTCGATGAGTACGTGGCCCGGCTGATCTGGACCTACGATGAGCAGACCGGCAAACCCGCAACCTGGGAGCTGCTGCTGAACACCTCGCTGCTGGAGCGCAACTTCGGCGGCCCGGTGCCGCAGACCGGCTTCCTGGCGATTGTGACTGTGCAGGATACGGATAACGCCTATACCGATGCGCTCGTCTCCATCGCCGCGGCGCAGGTCGTGCCGCTTCCGGCGGCCGCCTGGGCGGGCATGGCGCTCATGGGCGGGATCGGCGCAGCCCGCACGTTCCGCTCGCGCAGGTAAGACGCCTGACCGCTGCGGCAGCCTGTCGGCTGTCTGCGACAGATAAGCACCCGGTGGCCCACAGCCGCCGGGTGTTGTTCTGCGCAGACAGCCATCACGCCGGGTGAATCGGCTATTACGCGACCTGGCGTATCTATCCCGTCTCACCCATGTCCTTCGATTTCTGGCATCTGTCCACCCGGAGCGGCCTTCCGCAGCTGTGCGGCGATCTATGGCGGCGCTCGTGCGGGGTCATCGCGGCCGGGTCAGCGAAGGGTTCATCCATTGCGGGCTCCTTGCGGATGTGCCCACAACGGCCTTCGCCTGGCGACCGGCACGCTGTCTGGCTTGTCCTGAGTGAAATCGAAGGGCTGGGTTGGTGCTCTTCGTCCTTCTCTTACTTACCCGGCGCGAGTTCGAAATGGCGGTGGGGTCCGAGAGGAACCGCTGTTAGCTTCTGCCTCTTGGGTAAACGTCTTGTCTGGCTGATGTATAATGATCGCAGTGAGAACTGATTTCATTGCATCAGGTTGCCTGGAATTGCAGAATGGCGGTGATCATTCATGGACCCCAAGTTTCAGCAATCGTGGGAAAACTTCCTTAACCCGGCGATTCTGCGAAATCATCTTATCAGTGCATCAATCTACATTGCCAGTTTTGAGGCCCTCAAGGATGCCGTTATCGGCCGTACTCGTGATTTCTTCTGGAATGGTTTTGACCAGGCCGGCGATAGGATAGATCCGAAATATGGGCACGATGTGCTGAGTCGCAACAAGAGCACAGTCTATGCAAGCTTGGACTGGCTGAAGGAAATGGGGGCGATTCGAAACCTGCGCGGCATAGGCCATCTGCTGATCGCGCTGCGCATCGCACGTGGCATCAGCCAGCGTCAGCTCGCCGAGCGCCTTGGCGTGCACGAATCCCAGGTTTCGCGCGATGAGCGCAACGAGTATCACGGCATCACGTTGGACCGCGCCGCCCGCGTGCTTGATGCGTTGGGAGTGGAACTGCGCAGCACAGTCGAAGTGCCCGCCGAAGATCGAGCGGTACCTTTAGGCGCTAACTGATTACGTCTCCGCAATAACGTTACGATTTGGTGTAGATTCAGGATTCGCTTAGCACACTGATGCGGCCTTGCCCGGTCCGGCCTTGTCGGTCATGTCCGCGCCTCGAGGTACGGCCGCACCACCTTTGCCACTCGGTCGATCTTGGCCATCTCGTAGATGTGGCTCGGCGACGCCTTCCGCTGTCGCAGGCAATCGCGCAGGGCTTCGATCGCCACGTCCTGACCGACGTGATCCCGATACTTGAAGCAGTCGGCCACCGTCTTGGCGGGATCCGTGAGGCGCACCGCCACGCCTTCGATCGTATGGGTCTGGACAGGTGCTCGCCCAACTCAAGACCGACGGCAAAGGCGGCGAACTGGCGGCGATTG
>CAZVAQ010000263.1:0-2999 GCA_964625145.1 uncultured Candidatus Sumerlaeota bacterium | reverse complement strand
TGGCGATTCGTGATCCTGCTGGGACAACGTGATTTCAATGGCTGGAGGCCGGCTCGCACAGCTCCGTCAGGACGCCCTTGGAACTCTTCGGATGCAGGAAGGCGATCTTCATGTCGTGCGCACCCTTGCGGGGAACCTCGTCGATCATGCGCACTCCCTTCTCCTTCAGCTCTGCGATTCGCGCCGGCAAATCGTCGACTGTATAGGCCACGTGGTGCAAGCCCTCACCGCGTTTCTCGATGAACTTCGCCACCGTGCTTTCCGGGTCCGTCGGCTCCAACAGTTCCAGTTTCACGTCCCCAACCTTGAAGAATCCCACCCGGACCTTCTGTTCGGCCACCACCTCGATGCCCATGAACTCGGCACCAAGCGCCTTCTCGTAAAACTCGCGGTTCTCATCGATCGAATTGACCGCGATGCCGATGTGATTCACTGCCTTTGCCGTGCTCATCTTCAGTCTCCTTCGTCCTCGGGTTCGATGATGTTGCCAAATGCGAGATTGACCAGGGTCTCCGCGGCGGAAAACGGGGACTCCACGCCCTCGATAACGCGCCGCCGAGTCTCTTCCAATCGCGGTGAAATGTCCGGATGTCGTCGAAAACGCTCGGCCAACATGCTCTCGATGGTTTGATCCATCCAGTATGCCGCCTGCTCGCCGCGCTTGCGCGCCAGGCGGCCATCCTCCTTCATCCATTCATGATGCCTACGAATCAGTTGTTCAATCCTGTCCAATCCCATCCCGGTCAACGCCGAACAAGTCACCACCTCCGGCTTCCAACCGCCGTCACTTGGTCTCAGCAGATTCAGCGCCACCGCAAGCTGCGTCCTGGCCTGCTCCGCAGTCCTGATGTTGTCGCCGTCGGCCTTGTTGATGGCCACCGCATCCGCCAGTTCCAGCACACCGCGCTTGATACCCTGCAATTCATCGCCGGCACCAGCCAGCATCAGCAGCAGGAAGAAGTCCACCATCGAGGCCACCATCGTTTCGCTCTGCCCAACGCCGATGGTCTCCACCAGCACGATGTCAAAGCCCGCCGCTTCGCACACAAGGATCGATTCGCGCGTTGACCGTGCAACGCCGCCATGCCACCCGCCGCCGGCGCTGGGGCGAACAAACGCGTTGGGATGTTGCGACAGTCTTTCCATCCGCGTCTTGTCACCAAGGATGCTGCCACCGGTGACATCACTCGAAGGATCGACGGCCAGAACCGCAACGCGATGGCCCATCTCCACCAACTGCATTCCAAATGCTTCGATGAACGTGCTCTTCCCCGCCCCGGGTACTCCGCTGATGCCGATCCGCATGGACTTGCCCGTGCCGGGGAGAAGCTGCGTCAACACCTGGTGTGCCTGCATGCGCTGGGCGGCCGCCGTATTCTCCATCAACGACAGCGTCCGCGCCAGTACCACGCGATCACACGCCTCCACACCGGCCACGTATTCCTGCGTTGTCAGGCGCCTCCTCTTTGGCGGCACCCGCCGTGGTCGATCAGGCACTTGGTCGATGCCCGCCATCACGCGCAGGGCCGAATCCTTGGGGGATGATTCGCTCATCGCGAGTGAGCCAACTGGCTCACGCCTCCTCGATCTGCTCAAACAGCAGGTTCATGATCTTCTTCGCCGCCTCTGGAATGACCGTCCCCGGTCCAAAGATCGCCGAGGCACCATTCTCGTAAAGGAATCCGTAATCCTGCGCGGGTATCACGCCGCCGCAGACGATCAGGATGTCCTCGCGGCCCAGCTTCTTCAACTCCGCTGCCAGCTCCGGCACCAACGTCTTGTGACCCGCCGCCAGCGAGGACACGCCGACGACATGCACATCGTTTTCCACGGCCTGGCGCGCCACTTCCGCTGGTGTCTGGAACAGCGGGCCGACATCCACATCGAATCCCATGTCGGCAAACGCGGTGGCGATGACCTTCGCGCCGCGGTCGTGACCGTCCTGCCCAAGCTTGGCCACCAGGATACGCGGCCGTCGCCCTTCCACTTCCAGGAACCGATTCGTCATCGAGATGCTCTCAGTGAGCGCACCCATGCTTGCAGCCTCCCGCTTGTAAACTCCGGTGATCTGGTGAATACGCGGCTGGTAACGCCCGAAGACCTTCTCCATGGCGTCACTTATCTCACCCAGCGTCGCGCGCCGGCGCACGGCCTCGACCGCCGCCTCCAGCAGGTTGCCCTCTCCGGTGTCCGCGATGCGTGTGATCACCTCAAGTGCCGCGTTGACCTCAACTTCATCGCGCTCAGCCTTCAGTTGCTCCAGCCTGCGGATCTGGGATTCGCGCACTGCCGCGTTGTCGATGTCCAGGATCTCCAGTGGATCCTCCTTCGCAAGACGGAAACGGTTCAGGCCAATGATGACTTCCTTGCCTGCATCGATGCGCGCCTGCTTGCGGGCTGCCGCCTCCTCGATGCGCATCTTCGGGATGCCCGTCTCGATGGCCTTTGCCATGCCGCCCAGCTCTTCAACCTCGCGAATCAGCGACCAGGCATTCTTCATCAACTGGTCGGTCAGGCTCTCGACATAGTACGAGCCGCCCCAAGGATCCACGACGCGGCAGATGTTGGTCTCTTCCTGCAGGAGCAACTGTGTGTTGCGTGCGATGCGCGCGGAGAAGTCCGTCGGCAGCGCGATCGCCTCGTCGAGCGCGTTCGTGTGCAGCGACTGTGTGTGGCCCAGCGCCGCGCCCATGGCCTCGATGCATGTGCGCGTCACGTTGTTGTACGGGTCCTGTTCCGTCAGCGACCAACCGCTCGTCTGGCTGTGGGTGCGCAGAGCCAGCGACTTCGGGTTCTTCGGGTTGAAGGGCTTGACCAGCTTGGCCCACAGCACCCGCGCCGCCCGCATCTTCGCCACTTCCATGAAGTAGTTCATGCCAATGGCCCAGAAGAAGGAGAACCGCGGCACGAACTTGTCGATATCCAATCCCGCCGCAAGGCCCGCGCGGATGTACTCCACGCCGTCTGCCAAGGTGTACGCCACCTCCAGGTCGGCTGTC
>CAZVAQ010000262.1:0-3010 GCA_964625145.1 uncultured Candidatus Sumerlaeota bacterium | reverse complement strand
TAATCCTTTATCCTTCATCCTTAATCCTTCGCTTCACAGCGCGTCTTCCCCGCGTTCGCCGGTGCGGATGCGCAGGGCGTCGCCGACGTCGGAGACGAAGACCTTGCCGTCGCCGATGGTGCCGGACTTGGCGGCTTCGGCCACTACCTTGACGACTTCGTCGGCCTTGTCGTTGGTGACGACGATCTCCAGCTTGATCTTCGGGACGAAGTTCACCTGGTACTCGCTGCCGCGGTACAGCTCCTGGTGGCCCTTTTGGCGGCCAAAGCCGCGGACGTCCCAGGCGGTGATACCGATGATGCCGATGTTGGCCAAGGCCGTGCGGACATCCTCGATCTTGTGGGGCTTGATGACGGCTTCAACCTTCTTCATGAGGGCGAGCTCCTTCAGGGGGAGTCGTGGTTTGGTGAGTGCATGGGACCAAAAAACACGGGCGGGGGCAACCGATTCGGTGCCCCCGCCCGCTCCAAAATGTTCCGCCTATCACATGTCGGAGTAGAGGAAGAACTCGTAGGGGTGCGGGCGCAGGCGCAGCGCATCCACTTCGTTGATCGTCTTGTACTCGATCCATGTCTCGATGACGTCCTCGGTGAAGACGTCGCCCTTGAGAAGGAACTCGTGATCTTCCTCGAGGGCCTTGAGCGCGTCGTCGAGCGAACCGCACGCCTTGGGCACGCCCTTGGCAATCTCGGGCGGCAGGTCGTAGATATTCTTGTCCAGCGGATCGCCCGGGTGGATGCGATTCTGGATGCCGTCCAGGCCGGCCATCATGATGGCGGCGAAGGCGTAGTAAGGATTGCAGGTCGGGTCCGGGCAGCGGAACTCGATGCGCTTGGCCTTCTCGCTGCCGCTGTACATGGGGATGCGGATGGCAGCCGAGCGGTTGCGGGCGCTGTAGGCCAGGTTGACCGGGGCCTCATAGCCCGGGACCAGGCGCTTGTAGCTGTTGGTCGTCGGGTTGGTGAAGGCCAGCACCGCGCGGGCGTGCTTGAGCAGTCCGCCGATGAAGAACAGTGCCTGCTCGCTCATGCCCGCGTAGCCATTGCCTGCGAAGAGGTTCTTGCCGCCCTTCCAGATGGAGACGTGGGTGTGCATGCCGCTGCCGTTGTCGCCAAACAGGGGCTTGGGCATGAAGCAAGCCGTCAGGCCGTGGCGATGGGCGACGTTCCTCACGATGTACTTGTAGATGGCGCACTTGTCGGCGGCGTGCAGCAGGGTGTCGAAGCGGAAGTCGATCTCGCACTGTCCGGCGGTGGCGACTTCGTGGTGGTCACGCTCGACGGCCAGGCCGGCGGAGTTCATCAGGTCGACCATCTCGCTGCGGATGTTCTGCAGTGTGTCGGCGGGAGGCAGGGGGAAGTAACCGCCCTTGTGGGGGATCTTGTGGCCCAGGTTCGGGCGGCCAAAGTCGGCGCGCTCGTCCTTGTTGGAGTTCCAGATGCCTTCGGGGGAATCAACGAAGTGGCTGGCGTGGTTGGAGCCGTAGGAGAAGCGGAGCTCATTGAAGAGGAAGAACTCGAGCTCCGGGCCAAAGAAGGCGGTGTCGCCGATGCCCGTGGAGATCAGGTAGTCTTGGGCCTTGATGGCGACGTTGCGCGGGTCGCGCGTGTAGCGCTCCTTGGTGATCGGGTCGACGATGTTGCCGACGACGGAGATGGTGGGGATCTTGTAGAAGGGGTCGACCATGGCCGTGGCCGCGTCGGGCATCACGAGCATGTCGGATTGGTCGATGACGGACCAGCCGCGGATGGAGGAGCCGTCGAACCCAAGGCCTTCCTCGAAGACCTCCTCGTTCACGTCCTGGGAGGGGATGGTGAAGTGCTGCTGGGTTCCCGGAAAGTCCATGAACCGAAAGTCGACGAACTTGATGTTCTGGTCCTTGATGAGCTTCATCACTTCTGCTGGCTTCATGCTGTGCTGTCCTCTCTGGCGCTGGAATTCGTGGGATGGGGTGAGCGCTGGGCTTGGTTGCGGGGACGAATGAGGGGGCATGGGAGGCCGGGCGGCAAGGTTTTCTCCAATGTTGACGGGGATTTTGGACCGGTCTTGGCAGTTGGAGCGCCACTGTCCAGATGGCCGCTTGGCGATGGACCGGTCCAAAGAGTGGTCCAAAGTGATCAGGCAGCGGGCAGGCAAGAGACCCGATTTAGGGTTGCCGCTCAGTTGGTGACCGCTAACATGCCCATCTTTAGGCGCAGCCTAGGTTCGAAACCCCGCGGGTGGAGTCGCCTCTCCTCTGTTGCCAGACATTATGTTTTCCTACGCGGTGGGGGATTTGTCCCCGCCGCGATGGAGGAGATTTTTTTCGCGTCCACGTCCGGGGCCACATTCATCATGGGAGACTTGTGCTGATGACTCGTTGTGGCAGAGTGCAAATCATTGCTTTGTGGATGGTGCTAATGGCCTTGGTCGTTCCGGCGGCGAACGGGCAAACAACCTACCATGTCAGCCTCAAGGGGAGCGACAGCAGCCCCGGCACGCCGTCGGCTCCCTTTCGCACCTTGGGCAAGGCATTGAGTGAGGCGATGCTGGGTGGCCATTCGGATGTGGTCATCCGGATGGAGGCGGGCCTCTTTGCCGCCTCGGGGGTGGATGTGGCGGCATCCTTCACGCGACCGGGAATCGCGGATGGGGCGTCCCTGATCATTGAGGGGGGACACAATGCCCGCTTTGATGCGCAGGTCGGGCAAACGCAATTTGCACCGCCCGGTGTCACTGCGGCCGGGACGGCGCTGTCGCTGACCATTGGAGCCCGCGAGCAAGTCGAGATCTCCAGGCTGGCGGTGGCAGGGAGCAGAGGCACCGGCTTGCGGGTCACTTCCAACCCCAGTGGCCCCGATCCATCAGACCAAGCCGCTGCTTCGGTGCTGATCCGCGACAGCAGCTTCTCCCGCAATGGAGTTGGTGTCTCGGTCTCGATGCCCATCGGTCCCGATGGAGGCGCCGATGCGTCGACTCACTTCACAATGACCAACTCCGAAATTGAGAACAATGGCCAAGCGGGCCTGAT
>CAZVAQ010000261.1:0-3024 GCA_964625145.1 uncultured Candidatus Sumerlaeota bacterium | reverse complement strand
CTCCTCATCGCCACCATTCAGTCCTCCCACAGCAAGCTCTTCAGCGCTGGGGAACGCAGGAGGTAGGCGGGGTGAAAGGTGGACATGAGGGGGATGCCGCGCCAGTCCAGCCATTTCCCGCGCATGCGGCCCATGGAAGTTTTGGCGTGCTCGGGGAGGAAGCCCATGAGGAAGGTTTTGCCCAACGCAACGATGACGCGTCTTCACTCACAGCCCCGGCAGGGTTGGTGGGGCGGGTCTTGGGACGGCTTGTTGCCGCTCCCTCAGGTCCATGACCTCCACATCCGCGGGCGGCTCATACTCCCACACCGACGCGTCGATGGGCGTGTTCACCTCGATCTTCTCAACTTCGTACGTGGACTCGTCTGTGCGCCCTTCGCGTTCCTGCGTCTCCTTCATCAACAGGCCCGTCTCCTGGCAGATCCAATAGCGCTGGATCGTGCGGCGCATGTCCGGGCCGCGGGTGATGCGAAAGACGCTGCACAGGTGGCCGTGGACTTCCTCCGGCTCGTCCATGGACACTTGGTTGATTTGCGCGGACAGCCCCCGGCGCAGGACGTCAAAGTGCGAGTTCCATTGATTCGGCAGTGATCGGACGGCGCGCGCCTGCTCGCCCGTCTTTGTATACGTCCAGCTCTCCTCGTGACCGGAGACGTTCACGGTCTTCGTGGTGATGGGGGGCCGCTCCTCGATCTGGCGCACGATCTCCAGCTCCATGCGCCACCGCGCGCCCTGCTCCGGCTCGTGCTCCTTCCACACCGAGGTGGCCTCTTCCACGCGCGTGCGTTGCACGGTGCCAACCTTGCGTGCCTGGATGTGGTAGCTCTCCAAGCCTTGGTACTTGGCTTCCAACTCGTTCAGGGCCTCGGTGGCGCGCGTGCGCTCGGCTTCATAGTCCACGCGCGGCTCGCGACCGGCCGCCGAACCGGGGGAAATCATCACGCCCGGGGGCTCGGTCGCGTCTTGGGCGGTAACGCACGGGCTCAGGGCCAGGTACCCGGCGAGCAGGATCAGCAATTGATGGGACTTCATCTCCGGAACTCCTCCGATAGGGACTGCCGCTTCCAACTGACCACGCCGGCGCCTCCCTGGATTGGATCGGAAGAGACAGGCTGGCCAGCCGCAGAGAACAAAACTCCCGCGCCCCCCGCTGTGTCCACACTTATGACCCTTCCCACCCCCCCGTGTTTCTCCAGCGGCAAGACGTCTCCGGCCTGGTCAGCCGACGCGCAGCAGCCCCATGGGTGTGCACTCGGATCCCTGCCCCAGCGGGTTGTCGCGCAGGCAATCTTCCACCAGTTTGCGGTCCACGCCCGCGCTGGCGCCGATGACCCAAGACCCGCCGACGTCGTTCACATCCACGATAGCCGCGGGGATGCCCGTCTCGGCATGGATGCGCGCGGCCACCTTGTCCGGGTCCTTCGGTCCCATGATCACGCAATCGGGCTGCAGGGGAGAGGTCGTCGCCGCGTCGATCATGGCCGCCTGCGGCCCGGCAATCCGGTAAAAGTCCCCCTTCCGCCCGACCAATTTCCCCAGCGCCCCCCCGATCGCCGCCAGCCAGATCCGCGCGGCCCCACATTCATTCACCGCGCACTGCATACTGCTCGGCCGCCGCAGGCCGATCCCGTAGGGGACCTTGGCGACGCACCGCCACAGGATCCGCGCCGTCAGCCCGATACGGATCTCAGACTCCGGAATGGCCCGCCCCTGGGTCACCGCCACGGCCTTCTCGGACAGGAAAACCATGTCCCCCGGGTGCGCCAGGGGGAGCGCGTGACGCCGCACTGCCTCCACGATATCGTCCTGCGGCGTCAGGACCGGTGTCCTCACCGGCAGGCGCAGATACGTCCTTCCGCGGACCTCCCGTTCGAGCTGGCGGTTGGGATTGGCGCTGACGGAGGCAAGCTGGACGGAATCGGCGATGATACTCATGGGCGGATGATCCTGTTTGGTGCGCGAGTCGACCCGCCGAGATGGCAACCGGGGCGGAAAGACCGTCAAGAACAAGCCGTGCGCACCATGCCGCTGGTTGCGAAAAAGCGCGAAAACACAGGGTTTTGGCTCGGTTTGGGCGGTGGAGAAAAAAAATGCATTTTGGGTCTTGACCCCGGGGGCGTTCTGCCTAGGGTCACGCCTCCGCAGCGAGGGAAGCGGCGGCAACGGCCCGAAAGGGAACGGCCACCCGGGAAGAGCCCCTCGAAGAAGCACCCTGAAAAAAGTGCTGCGGAGCCAAAAAAGAGGGTTGACTCCAACTCCCCGACTTTGGTTCTCTTCCCGCCCCTCGCAAGAACGCCCTCGGGCAGAACGCGAGTCGCAACACCGGAAGCGACGAAAAAAGACGCCAAAAAGTCCTTGACCCGCGGCGACGATTTCCGGACCTTCCCCTCCCCTCGCGAGAACGCCTGACGGCGCGAAGCGAGACGGAAGCACCGAAAGGCCAGCATCCGAAAGTCCTTGACTCGCGGAGCTGATTTCGGGACCTTCCAACCCCGGCGCGAAAGACCCGATCTGGCGCGCCCGCTCTTTGAAAACCGTGCAGAATGTGGCAGCCACGTTCAGATGATACTCTGAACGAGCAAAGGTAGAAAAGGTGCGCGGACCCGGCGCCTTGGCTCCCTGCAAGGGGAGACACGAGGCGCGGTTCTTGAAACATCCTTGCAACCGAATATCGCATGAAGGGCCTGCAGCAATGCAGACCCTGCGATTCAGGATTCTTTCCAATGGAGAGTTTGATCCTGGCTCAGAATGAACGCTGGCGGCGTGGATTAGGCATGCAAGTCGAACGGGCTTGGGGCTTCGGCTCCAAGTTAGTGGCGACCTGGTCAGTACAAATTGGGTTACCTGCCCGGAAGTGGGGGATAACTCCGAGAAATCGGGGCTAATACCGCATGTGGACGCGAGTCCAAAGCAGCAATGCGCTTCCGGATGGGCCCGATCCTCATTAGCTTGTTGGTAGGGTAACGGCCTACCAAGGCGACGATGGGTAGCCGACGTGAGAGCGTGACCGCCGACACGAGGACT
>CAZVAQ010000260.1:0-3066 GCA_964625145.1 uncultured Candidatus Sumerlaeota bacterium | reverse complement strand
CCCGCTGGGCGAAGCGGGCGGGATCAATCTCTACGAGTACGCGCTGTCCAACCCGGTCAACTTTGTCGATCCGGTGCGATCGCTTGAGCTCTGGAGACGGTTCAGTTCGCGGCCAAGGCTCCCGCCATACCGTTCCCGCTACATATCCCGCGAGGAGATTTGTTTTCAAATCCAATAATATCAGCATTTTACAGTCAACGCCTCCAAGCTCGCTACATACCCACTACATACATCCTCAGGCCCAGAATGGGACGTATCGGCGGTCCCGGGGGGACTTGCTTCCCGTGTCGGCAAGCTTGATCAGGCCCGCCTCGGTGGTCTCCTTCAGAATCCTCGACGCCAGCGGGTAATTCTTGCTTCCAATATTCAGTCGCAGCCTGAGACTCTCGTTGGACATCTTGTCAGAGGATAGCCACTTCAGGCAGGCGTGCTGGTAGCAGGCCCGTACGCGATCTCCCTTGTCCATCTCGCTCAGAATTCTCGGGGCAAACATCGTCACCTTCGTGTGTGTGATCGTGGTTTGGAAATCCGGCGCCGGGAGTTGAAACAACTCGATCTGCGTGATCGCCTTGTCGATACCAGTTCCGCGTTCCTCGACGATGTTCATGCGGCGCAACTTCTTGGCGAGGATCTCGTTGCGTGAGCGCGGCTGCTCGTCCATGAAGCGCAGCACATCAATCAATGGAAGACCAGGATTGGTGATTTCCATCCGATCCTTGAAGAGCTCGACCATTGGCCCGGTTCCAGTCATCGAGAAGTCCTGGTGTACCAAGGCGTTTGCCACAAGCTCCCGAATGGCGATTTCGGGATACATGGGTACCTCGCGGCGAAAAGCCTGACCAATCTCCTCGTTGGACGGAAGCCGACCGTTGATGTAGCCGATCAAACCTTCGAAACCGACCGCATATCCTTTCGCTCCTTCCTGCTCCTTCAGGGTATGAACCCGGTCTTTCCCTTGGTACTCGATGACACGGATGCGCTTCCGGTCAAGACTTGGGAAGCTGTCGAGATTATAAGCGAAGAGTATGGCACCGAGGTTATAGATATCGTATCTGTCGCTGCCTGCGCGGTGGATGAGGCCTTCTTTCGTGAGTTGGTCGAGGATTCCCGTGCGACCCTCCGGAACCGGCAGTCCAAGAAGGCGGAAACAGCCGGGGTAGTCGAGCAGATCGAGCACCTCCTGGCCCGATACGCTCCTCATCGCCGTGCCGCCCTCAAACGAACTCTTCTCCAAGGCGGCCCAAAGGGACTTCTCCTTCTGTGGTAGGTCCCGCAACTTCTTCTTGTAACTGCCGACGCGGATGTACTCCTCGCCTGAGAATCGAACAGGGGTGACCGCAGCAGGGTCTATTTCGAACATCACGATCGGTTTTCCGTCTACTTCCAATTCATGGATTCGAAAGTTCAAACGGGGACTGATAAGGCGGTGAAGCCAGTTCTCCAGTTCCTCACCTCCCACCTTCTTGTGGCGGGGCTTGAACGTCGTTCCCAACACGTCATGACTGGCGTCAGCGATCCCCCAGACGATCCAAGCCACGCTCTTACCCAGCAGAGCCGCGGAGTTCGCCAGCGCCGAGATATACTCGCCGATCTCATGGGGGTCGTCGTTGTTTCCCTTGAACTCGACCCACTCCGTCTCCTTGGGCAGAAGGAGAAGCTCGCGAACGATAGCCCGAATGCGAGGAGCATCGAATTCCTGATATCCCCCTGTTATCACGTTGCTCTCGCTCACTCCCCACCCTCCTTCCTCCCCGCAAACGCCCCCGGCCAGCCACCGTGGTCCTCGAACACTTCGTCGATGCGGGTCATGAGGTTGATGCTCTGTTTCCTACAGAAACGGCAGCATCCGCTCGTGGCAAAATGCTGCCTTTTCCATGTATTTAAAGCGGCTGACAACCACCCCCCCATCACATCGTAAACCGGTACTCCAGCGCCGGCATGCCGTTGGTCCGGGTGTGCAGCATCGTCGCCGTGCGCGACATCATGCCGAACAGGCCCGGCGGGGGAAGCGCGGGCGTCATGACCTCGTGGGTTTCCTCCGACAATCCCAGCGCCGACTTCAGGTCGCTGAGCGCGTCGGCGCGATAGCCGATGTGGTCCACCATGCCGAGCTCAAACGCCTGTTCGCCGCTGAAGATGCGGCCGTCACACACGCGGCGGATCTCCGCCTCCACGGCGTCATCACTGATCTCCGACGGGCGCACGCCGCGCGCCTTGGCCAATCGCTCGCGCACGACCTCGAAACGATTGTCCATCACCAGCTCCAGGAATTGGTCGTAGATGTTCCCGATCAGCTCCTGCAGCAGCTCCTTCTCCGCTTCCGTCATCGGGCGCGTGCCGGATCCGATGTCCTTGAACTCGCCGCTCTTGATGGGGCGCGATTCCAAGCCGATCTTGTCAAACAGCTCCTCGTATCCCATCAGCGAGAAGATCACGCCGATGCTGCCGGTCAGCGTGCTCTTCGTGGCATAGACCTCGTCGGCCGCCATGGCGATCAGGTATCCGCCGCTGGCCGCCGTCTCGCCCATGCTGGCGTAGACCGGTTTCCCTTGGTCCTTGAAGTATTGGATGGCTTCGAACAATTCCCACGTGGGGGTCACCGAACCGCCGGGGCTGTTGATGTCGATCACCATGCCCTTGATGCTGGTATCGTCGGCCCAGCGGATGACGATTTCGCGCAACCGGTCGGTGTCGCCCTCGCGGAATGAATCCCCCTTCCCAATGACGCCGTTGAGTTCAAGCACCGCAACCTTGTCGCCGAAGAAGGCGCCGAGGCCAAAGCCGCTGGAGCGCGACGATCCCGCCGCCAGCACACCGCCCACCAGGATCAGCAACCCCGGTCCGATCACGAACAACAGCACCAGGATCCCGATGATGAGCGGCACCCGGCTCCGCTTCACTTTGCGCGGATCCGGGGCTCCATAGGGTGGCCGTGCGCCGTAGGGCGGCGTCGGTCCATAACCGCCCCCATACCCGGGAGGCGGGCCGGACGGCGCACCTTGGCGCGGTCCCTGGGGCGGGTAGGGCCCAAACCCTGGCGGAGGCCCATAGGGTGGCGGTCCGGCT
>CAZVAQ010000259.1:0-3071 GCA_964625145.1 uncultured Candidatus Sumerlaeota bacterium | reverse complement strand
GAGCGTAGCGCAGGCGTCTCGCCTGCGAAGTCCTGAAGGTGAGTTTCGACTTGGCAGGCAAGGATGCCCGGCCTACCTTGCTAGCGAATTTGGATGATGGTGGTGGGTGGGACTTGGCAGGCAAGGATGCCTGCCCTACCTTGCTAGCGAATTTGGATGATGGTGGTGGGTGGGACTTGGCAGGCAGGGATGCCTGCCCTACGTTGACACCCCTTGATTTCCCCCCACCCCCTCCGCCACTCTCGCGGGCGGAGGATGTTTTTTCGTGAGTGCTGCCGCCTTGTTGGTTCCGCCCTTGCGCATTGGGGCGTTTGAGTTCGACCCGCCGGTGTTTCCCGCGCCCATGTGCGGGATCAGCGATTATGCTTGGCGGCGGCTCAATCGCGAGCAGGGCTGCCCCCTCGTCTACACCCAGATGGTCAGTTGCGAGGCCATGGTGCGCGGGCGGGACAAGTGTTGGGACCTGTTGGACATGGAGGCGGCCGAGGCGCCGATTTGCGCGCAGCTCTTTGGCGCGGACCCGGACAACCTGGCCGAGTCCGCGCGCATGCTCGTCGATGCGGGCGCCAGCATCGTGGACCTCAATATGGGATGCCCGGTGAACAAGGTGGTGAACAGCAAGGGGGGCTCGGCGCTGATGCGCGAGCCGGATCTGGTGCAACAGATCTTCCGCAAGGTTCGCGCGGCGATCAGCGTTCCCTTCACCGTTAAGTTCCGCGCGGGATGGGACAAGTACGGCGAGGAGGCCATGGTCATCGCGCGATTGGCCGAAGCCGAGGGGCTTGAAGCCGTCGCCATTCACGGCCGCACGCGCGAGCAGCATTTCAAGGGCGCCGCCGATTGGTCGATCCTTGCCGCGGTAAAGGAGGCCATCTCCATCCCCGTCATCGGCAACGGCGACATCAAGAGCGCCGACGACGCCGAGCGCATGGTGCGCGAGACGGGCGTGGACGGCGTGATGGTCGGCCGCGCGATCATGGGGAATCCGTGGTTGCTGGGCGAAATCATCGCGCGGTTCAAGGGCCTCCCAGCCCCCCCGCCACCGACGGCGGACGAGCGCCTGGCCACCGTCGCGCGCCACGCCACAATCATGGTCGAGCGCAAGGGCCCCCACGGTCTCATTGAGTTCCGCAAGCACGCCGTCCAGTACCTGCGCGGCTTTCACGCGGCCAAGCCGCTCAAGGCGCGGCTGCTGCAGGTGACGGACTTGGACAAATACCTGGCCGAGGTCGAAGCGGCGCGGGAGGGGTTGCGGGCGGGGGACTTTGAAGCGGTCTGATGGCTCTCTGAGGGTAGCACCTGATCAGTCTTCAGTGATCTTGCAGTCCGCATAATAATCCTATCACCCGATAGGCAAACAGGGTTGACCCGACCCGGAGTCCGGTTTCCTGCTCATGCAACGGCCCATGCGCCGATGCGACTCCTCGGAGCCTCTTCGCGGTGGATTTCCCCGCCATCCTCACAATCCTGACCATTCTCGCCGTCCTTGCCGGGTTCATCCTCACCCGTCTGCGGCCGGAGGTCCTGCTACTCAGCGGGCTCGGATTCCTGCTGTTGACCGGGGTGATGACGCCAGCGCAGGGGCTGGCAGGTTTTTCCAGCGAAGGCATGCTGACGGTGGCGGTGCTGTTCGTCGTCGTGGCGGGAATCCGGGAGACTGGCGGAGTGCACATGATCGTGCGGCGGTTCCTGGGGCGCCCCAAGTCCATGGTCGGCGCGCAGGCGCGGGTGATGCTGCCCGTGGCGGCGTCGAGTGCGTTCCTGAACAACACGCCGATCGTGGCGATGCTGCTGCCGGCGATCCTGGATTGGACAAAGAACACGCGCATGTCGCCGTCGAAGTTCCTGATTCCGCTGAGCTACGCGGCGATCCTGGGGGGCATGTGCACGTTGATCGGGACGAGCACGAACCTGATCGTGAATGGCCTGCTGCTGGATTCCAAGCCGGCGGGATTGGAGAGCGGCCTCGGCTTTTTCGACATCACGTGGGTGGGCATTCCGTGCGCGCTGGCGGGAATCCTCTTCATGTTGGCGCTGGGCGGATGGCTGTTGCCGGACCGGCGTCCACCCATCGACACGACCGATGATCCGCGCGAATACACGCTCGAGATGATGGTGGAGGAGGGCGGCCCGTTGGTCGGTCAGTCAATCGAGGAGGCTGGATTGCGCAGCCTGCAGGGGGTCTTCGTCGCGGAGATCGAGCGCGATGGCGATGTGATCCCGGCCGTGGCGCCGACGGAGCGGTTGCGTGGCAACGACCGGTTGGTGTTCGTCGGCATCGTTGATTCCGTGGTGGACCTGCAGCGCATTCGCGGGCTGCAACCGGCGCCCAACCAGGTGTTCAAGCTGAACTCGCCGCGCAATGAGCGCTCGTTGATCGAGGCAGTGGTCTCGAACAGCTCGCCCATGTTGGGCCGCACCATTCGTGAAGGACGGTTCCGCAACCGCTATGACGCGGTGATCATTGCCGTCTCGCGCAACGGCGCGCGTTTGCGGAGGAAGATCGGCGACATCATCCTGGAACCCGGGGACACGCTGCTGCTGGAGGCGACGCCGGACTTCATCGAGCGGCAGCGCAACTCGCGGGATTTCTACCTCGTCAGCCGCGTGGAGGGCTACACGCCGCCCCGGCACGAGCGTGGCCTTGTCGCCATCGGGATCCTGTTGGCGATGGTGTTGGGGGCGGCGGTGTTCAACGTGCCGATGTTCCATGCGGCGGTCGGCGCGGCGGCACTGATGATCATCACGCGATGCCTGAACACGGAGGTGGCGCTGAAGAGTCTGGACATGTCGGTGCTGCTAAGCATCGCCGCGGCCATCGGCCTGGGGAATGCGTTGCGCGTCAGCGGCGCGGCGGAATCCCTGGCGGCCCACATGGTGGGCTTCGCGGGCGACAATGTGTTCCTGACGCTGGTTGCCATCTACATAACGACGGCGCTGTTCACCGAGATCGTGACGAACAATGCGGCGGCGGTGTTGATGTTCCCGATCGCCCTGGCAACATCCACCAGCCTCGGCGTTCCCATGGCGCCCTATGCCATCGCGATCATGATCGCCAGCAGCTCCAGCTT
>CAZVAQ010000258.1:0-3115 GCA_964625145.1 uncultured Candidatus Sumerlaeota bacterium | reverse complement strand
GACGCCACCACCGTCGTCACCAACGATCTCCCGGCCTCAGCCTGCCAGCACATCTCAGACTTGGACTGGCGCCTCGTAGACGCCCTCAAGGGCCACGCCGTCGAGGTCATCGGCAACCGCTGTGCGGCCCGACTCAACCCGCCTCCCAGCGACCCTGCGGAGGCCTGCCTACGCGGATGGGGCGATGACCCGTACGACTCCGTGTGCGACCTGGCCCGGCAGCTCGAGAACCTGTGGGGCTCGCGTCGTCGTAGGCCGCTGGTGCTGACGCCAATCCCGCCCCGCCTCCAACGTGCGCGGGCGGCTAATGACCAGGATGCTGCGGAGTGAAACTCGGACCCTGCAATAACCCGGAGTGCGCTGTGTCTCATGGCATTTGCGGCAGCCTCACCTTTGGCAGCGGCGAGCTCGATGACTACGGCTACTGGGAACGGCCGTGCTCGACGTGCGCTCGCTCGTTCGAACGCGACCACCCGGAAGCCGGTCCCTGCTGGCCCTTTCAAAGGAAAGTCAGATCGGAGGCCAACACATGAAACACGCCGCGGGCCAACAACCAGGAGATCGCCCTGCAATGGCGTGGCCGCGGTCCCTTGGCGGCGGTGCTGATCCGCAGTCTCGCCGTCGCCAGGGGACCTGCTCTTACGCCGCCTACGCCCGCGAAGAACAGCGCCGCGCCTACTGCGTCGTGGTCGGCGGCTGGTCGTTCGCGCTGATGGCTGTACTTGTTTTTGCCGCGCTGATCGCGAGGGGGTTGTGATGCTTGATTTCTATCGCGAAGGTTCAGTGCTCACCGTCAAGGTTCATGTCAATCGTATCGGTCACTCGTTCAAGTTCGACTTCAATGCGGGCACCGAGTGGTCTGCAAAGCTTCTCGTGCAAGCCATGCGAGACGGCGCAGGCGCCTGCATGGAGCAGATCCGGCGCGATGCGTATCTCGAAGGCTGGCGCGACGCGAAGGCCAAGCGACGCAAGCAGACCTGGTTCAGCTCGCAACTGCCGTGACTTTCGCCGCGCTGGTGATGCGCGGGCTGTGACTGCTTCTTAGCTTTCTGACTCTCTCCAAACACACTCAGAGGTTCGTAATGGGCGACGTGCGTTCGTATCCCAAGCTGTGGAATGTTGGCCATTCGGCGATCGTTGAGCTGCTTTGCGACGATGTTCTCGTCGAAGAGAAAGTGGACGGCAGCCAGTTCTCGTTCGGCATTTTCAACGGTGAGCTGAGGTGCCGGTCTAAGGGCAAGGAACAGATCCTTGACGCCCCTGACAAAATGTTCGAACAGGCGATCGCGTCGATTCGCAAGCTAGCTCCGAATCTCCGCGACGGGTGGACATACCGCGGCGAGTACCTGGCGAAGCCGCAGCACAACACTCTTCCGTATAACCGGATTCCGCGCATGCACATCGCGCTGTTTGACGTGAATCCGTGCGACGGCCAATGGCTCACTCGCGCCGAGAAAGAAGCCGAAGCCGACCGCATCGGACTCGAGATCGTGCCCGTCATGTTCGAGGGCCGGCTTGAGCACATCGGCCAGCTTGAGGACCTTCTCAAGCAATCGTCGTTCCTCGGCGGAACGCAGATCGAAGGCGTCGCGATCAAAAACTACCACCGCTTTGGCCGAGACGGGAAACCGCTCTTTGGCAAACACGTGCGAGAGGACTTCAAAGAGCAGCACAACAAGGAATGGAAGACCAAGCACCAGAGCATGAGCGACATCCGCGATGCGCTCGGCAAACAGTTCCAGGCGCCCGCGCGCTGGCAAAAGGCGGTTCAACGCCTTCGCGACGATGGCCGACTGACCGGAACACCGCAGGACATCGGCGCGCTCATGAAGGAGGTGCAGGCCGATCTTGGTGAGGAGGCGAAGTCTGAGGTCGCCGCCGAACTCATGAAGTGGGCATGGCCGCACATCGTTCGCGTGGCGTCTCGCGGCTTGCCCGAGTGGTACAAGCAAAAGCTTCTTGAGAAGCAGTTCGGGGGCGAGTGATGCACTGCCGCGTAAAGCTGCTGCGGGATGGCGCTCGCCTCCCGACGAAGGCACACGCCACTGACAGCGGGTTCGACCTGTACTCGCCGACAGCGTTCGTTGTTGATGCCGGAGAAGCCGTGCTCATTGATACCGGCATCGCTATCGAGCTGCCTCCCGGCTTCGGCGCCGTCGTCCGTAGTCGCTCGTCGCAAGCCAAACGCCGCATCTTCATCTGCGGCGGGACGGGTACCGTAGACCCCGGGTACCGCGGTGCCATTGGCGTGGGGATCGCGAACTTCGGGACTCAGCCGTACACAGTCGAGGTTGGAGACCGCATCGCCCAGCTCGTGATCGAGCGTGTCTACGACTTCGAGATGGTCGAGGTGTTGACGTTGGATCCGACTGATCGCGGAACCTCTGGCTTCGGGAGCTCCGGCAAATGAGTGAGCCCCTCACCGACCGCGAGCTCCTAGCCCGCATCCGCTCCCGCTCCCAAGCCCTGTCCCGAGCCCGCAAGCTCGTCGGCAAGGCCCACCAGGACGCCTGCGACGGCTACGTTGTGGCGCCTGACAGGTTCCGCGACGACCGCGCGTTGCTGGCGGATTTGCTGCAGCTGTTGGGGGGATCCAATGCCTGACCCAACCTGGACCGCTCTCAAGTTCGCCGCCCTCATAGCCGCCCTGTACGCGCTCTACAGGCTGTCCGGCTGGTACAGCGACCGACTTGAGCGCGAGGCCGACGGGCCCGTGCGTGAGGACTTGGACGCGTTCCCGCGGGAAAAGAGCGGGGTTGTGCGGCGGGAGGGTGTGAGCGAGGAGAGGAAGGTGGTCGGTGAGTAACTATGACCTTCGGCTTGGGCGGTGGCAGGATGTGCTCGCGGATGTCGAGTGCGATGCGTTGATCTCCGATCCGCCATACAGCGAACAAACCCATGTCGGACACCGAAATGGCGTATTCGACACCAACAAACAAAAGGGCTTTTCGCGCCGGGACATCAACTATGCGCATTGGACTCACGAAGACGTGAAAGAGTTTGTTGGCTCGTGGTCGCCACGTGTCCGCGGTTGGTTTGTCGCTCTCACTTCCCACGATCTGGCTTCGGTCTACTCCGAGGAGCTTTCGAAGCAAGGCCGCTACGTATTTGCTCC
>CAZVAQ010000257.1:0-3115 GCA_964625145.1 uncultured Candidatus Sumerlaeota bacterium | reverse complement strand
CACGGCCCAAAGGACGAATAGGATGTCGACCTGCACACCCTTGCGCGCCATCTCCCACGCAAAGGTCAGCGGGGCGAGGAGGCCATCGAAGGTGTCCTCGCGGATGATGATTGCCATGCGGTTGATCATGGCTGGTGAAACGGATTCCACGTTGGCTGATTGTAGTTCTGCCACTGCACTCATTGTGCTGCTCCACTCTGTTTGATTGTATATTGGTTGGGGGTTGTAGGTTCCGCCGGCCGGGCCCTTATAGTCCCAGCCAGCACTTGCGAAAGGGGGACGAGGTATCGTTATTGGTATCCATTCAGGTCTGCATCACAAAGTAGGCGTTCTGCACATCGTGGTCGAAGCGGTTGATCGTGATGTTGTCGAATCCCGCCTCGCGGAGCATCTTCTCGGCGAGCTGGACACCCCACATGGCCCCCAGTCCCATGCCGCCCTGGGCGAGCGAGACGGTCATGCAATGCATGAATGAGATGCCATACAGCATGGATCCGAGCGGATGATCGATGTTGTCGACCGGTTCGCTGGATGCATCGATGTCCTGCATCAGGAACACGCCACCGGGCCGCAGGGCACGACGCACCGCTGACAGCACAAGGTCGGGACGCGCCTGGTCGTGGATGGCATCCAAGGCCAGAATCCAGTCATGGGATTGCGGTTCGTTCCAGTTGGTCAGGTCCTTGACGACGTAGTCGATGTTCATGACGCCCATCTCGCGGGCCGCGGCGTTCGCATAGGAGACGGCTTCAAAGCTGAAGTCGTATCCGACGAAGCGGCTGTTGGGATAGGCCTTGGCCAGTTGCAGGAGCGCCTTGCCGCGGCCGCATCCGATGTCGAGCACGTCGATCCCTGTCGCCAGTCGCTCCTCCATACCGGGGATTATCGGGACGACCTGGTCCAGAATGATGGGCACGATGGATTGGCCGCTGTCTTCTGCCATGACGTCGTGGAACCGCGGGTAGGAGGAATAGGGTACGCCGCCGCCATGCAGGAAGCAGTCGACGATCTGGTTCTCCACTGCGCCAAGGGTGGGGATGTACTGGGCGAAGACGGCCATGTTGGCGGTCGGGGACTTGCGCGACAGCCAGTGGGCGTGCTCCGCGGGGAGGACATGTGTCCCCGCCTCAGGATCACGTTCCACAATCCGCGAAGCGACCATGCCGCCGAGCCACTCGCGGACGTAGCGTTCGTTGAGGCCGGCCTCCTCGGCCAGGGCCATGCTCGTCCGGGGCTTGCCATCGGCCATGACTATCGAAGAGGCCAGTCCGGTGGCCGACCGAGATCATGAGGGTGGCCATGGCGTTGTTGAGCATCTGGAGCAGACGTCCGGAGAAGGCTTCCGACTTTTCGACGTCCAAGAGGGTACCACAGAGTACGCACATTGATACGGGCCTCACTTTATAAAGGGATTATAAACAGACTGTTCTGTCTGCATCATTCCAAAAAAAATCACCCTTCTCCCAGCAGCACCTCCAAATTCCGTACGGCAACTTCGACGGGCCATGGCTGGCGGTAGCCGGCGGCCAGGGCGATGGCACCCATCATGAGCGTCAAATACACGTCCCCGAGCTCTTCGGCGTTAAGGGGGCACTTGCCCCGCTTGACCTTGAGCATCTCGGCGGACAGGTCGACTAGTAGTTCCCGTATGCGCTGATAGTATCGTCTTGCTTCAGCCCTGACTTGATGGTCGTCCACCGGTGCTTCGGCGACGACGATCTGGAACGGGCATCCGCGGAATTCACTGGCATCAAACCACGGAATGAGGAACTTGAGAGGGGTGAAGAACCTCTCCTTGGGGTCCTCGATCTTGTCGACGGCCGTGCGAATCTCGGCATAGTCCCTTCGGGCAGCTTCGCGGACATATTCGTGAAAGAGATCGTGCTTGGAAGGGAAGTGGTCGTAAAACGATGCCTTGGCAACACCGGACTCCGCGATGATCTGGTTGATGCCTGTGGCATGATAACCTTGGCGATAGAAGAGGTCAAAGGCGGTGGCCAGGATGCGTTCATGGACAGTGGTGGCTGGAGGGGTGGCCGCGCTCATGGGTTTGGTGGGTACGGCAGACAGACCTGTCTGTCAAGAGTTTCGTTGAGAAAATTTCACGGTTTCTGCAAATCCACTATTTCCAGCCATTTCCAGTCGCCGGCCGCGATCGCCGCGACACTGCTGGTGATCCTCTCCGGCGTCCAGTCCCACCATCGGCTTCGCAGCAGGCGGCCGATGGTATCGTCGTTGAACCGGTGGCGGATCAACCGGGCCGGGTTGCCGCCCACGATGGCATTGGGCTCCACATCCCGCGTCACCACTGAGCACGCGCCGATGACCGCGCCATCGCCGATGCGGACTC
The DNA here is from genome assembly GCA_964625145.1 of uncultured Candidatus Sumerlaeota bacterium. GTDB lineage: Bacteria > Sumerlaeota > Sumerlaeia > SLMS01 > JAHLLQ01 > CAYTRP01. The sequence continues at coordinate 765 of CAZVAQ010000257.1, read as the reverse complement.
CCGGCAGGATGACGCTGCCATAGCCGATCCAGACGTCATTGCCCACGATGGTATCACCCTTCGTTGATGGCTCCACGGCGGGCGCGGCGGTCTCCCAACCGCTTCCAAATATGTGGAAAGGGTAGGTGCTGAATCCTTACCTTCGAGGCGCCCCGCCGGGACTGCCGTTTGTTCTCGATGAAGAGACGCTGGCGAAGGAGCTCAACTTTACGCTTACCACCACGTTATGTGACCTCGTACTGCTGGGCGAGGCTGGCGGCGGGGGCGAGTTTGACAACCTGATCAGGAACGCCAATGTGGCGGAGATCGACGGCGCCAGCTTTCCATTCGCCAGTCTCCCAGACCTGATCCGCACGAAGCGCGCCGTTGGCAGGCCGAAGGACCTGGAGGCGCTGGCCGAGCTTGAAATCCTACTTGAAATGCAGCGTGGCGGAACCTGACCCTTCCGCCATCCGCCAGTCAAACACCCCAACCAAGAGATGCTCTCCATGCGCCCATGCAAGACATTCCTGCTCGCACTCCCCCTGATTGCCGCGACTGTTGTGGCATCGGCAGAATCGACCATCGCCATCACGAACGCCCGGTTGATCGATGGCTTGGGGTCACCGGCGCGCGATGCCCACATCATTGTGGAGGGTGACACGATATCGAGAATCATCTGGGGGCATGGGCCGCTCGACGCGGAAGTTTCAAGGACCATTGATGCGGCGGGGCGCGTCGTGGCGCCGGGTTTCATCGACACCCACGCCCATGGCGATCCGGTCG
>CAZVAQ010000256.1:0-3129 GCA_964625145.1 uncultured Candidatus Sumerlaeota bacterium | reverse complement strand
CTCGGCGCCGGCTCGCTGACCGCCCTGCCGATCATCGAGACGCAGGCCGGCGACGTGTCCGCCTACATTCCCACGAACGTGATCTCGATCACCGACGGCCAGATTTACCTGGAGCCCGACCTCTTCTACCGCGGCGTGCGCCCGGCCATCAACGTCGGTCTGTCCGTGTCGCGCGTCGGTGGTGCTGCCCAGACGAAGGCCATGAAGAAGGTCGGCGGCAAGCTGCGCCTCGAACTGGCCCAGTACCGCGAACTGGAAGCCTTCGCCAAGTTCGGCTCCGACCTCGACAAGGCCACCCAGCGCCAGCTCACCCGCGGTGCGCGCCTCGTTGAGATCCTCAAGCAGGGCCAGTACGCCCCGCAGGGTCTGGCCAAGCAGGTCATCCAGATCTTCGCCGGTACCAACGGCTTCTGCGATGAAGTTTCCGCCGAGAAGACGAGCGCCTACGTCGCCGGCCTGGTGAAGCATGTCGAGGACAAGTACCCCGACGTGATCCACAAGATCGAGGAGACCAAGGCGCTCGACGACGCCACCACCGCCACCTTGGAGAAGGCTTGCCGCGAGTACGCCGAGCAGTCCGGGTCCTGATGGGGTGTCAGGAATCAGGATTCTGGAATCAGGGGACTGAATGAAGGCACCTATCAAGTCCTTCAAGGACCTTCTGGTTTGGCAGGAGTCGATCGAGTTGGGACTTGATGTCTATGGAGTGAGCCAGGGCTTTCCGAAAGAAGAGCTTTTTGGACTCACGCAACAGGTTCGGCGGGGGGCTGTCTCGGTGTCGTCCAACATCACGGAGGGGTGGGGCAGGGGAAGCACCGGCGATTACATCCGCTTCTAGTCCATCGCGAGCGGCTCATTTCGCGAGGTCGAATCACAGGTAGTACTGGCTCATCGGTTGGGATACACAACGCAGGAGAATCTGAAGGAGCTGGAACAAGGAATCGACGCAATCGGCCGGATGCTCCATGCTTTGCGTCAGTCGCTGGAGTTCAAACGCGTGGGTTGACCGATGGTGTCTCACCCCGAATCCTGACTCCCCACCAGTGGCTTCTCACCTTAAGGACGAGCAAGAATGGCAAAAGGCATCAAGGAACTCCGCGGGCGAATCCGCTCGATCAAGAACACGAAAAAGATCACCCGCGCCATGGAGATGGTGTCTGCGGCGAAGCTGCGCCGGTCGCAGACCGCCATGGAGTCCGCCAAGCCTTTCACCCAGAAGCTCGAACAACTGCTCGGCCGCTTGGCCCTCAGCTCCCGCGCGCAGGAGAATCCGCTCTTCGAGAAGCGTGACCCCGCCAGCGCGCCGCCACTGCTTCTTCTCTTCACCAGCGACCGCGGCCTCTGCGGTGCCTTCAACGCCAACCTCATCAAGCTGGCCGAGAAGTACCTGGCCGCGCACCCCAACGCCCTGATCTACACTATCGGGCGAAAGGGGCGTGACTACCTGCGCAAACGCTACCCGAAGCAGATCGTCGGCGAGGTGATGGACCTTGGCGGAAAGCTTGATGGCGAGGTCACCGACCGCATCGCCCGCGAGCTGGTCGCCATGTTCCTGGAGCGCAAGGTCTCGGAGATCAACATCGTCGCGTCGGAGTTCCTTACCACGGCGACCAACCGGCCGAAGCTGTCGCGCTACCTCCCCCTGGAGCCGGAAGCCTTCGGCGTCAGCGACGCGGACGAGGGCGGCAAGTCCATCGACTACATCTTGGAGCCTTCGCCTGACCGCGTGTTCGAGGCGTTGCTACCGCGTTACCTGCGCAACAAGATCTACCTCTCGCTGGCCGAGACCGTCACCAGCGAGCACGCCAGCCGCATGTTGGCGATGAACAACGCGACGAAGAATTGCAGCGAGCTGGAATCGAGCCTGACGCTGGCCATGAACAAGGCGCGCCAGGCCGCCATCACCACGGAGATCATCGAGATCGTCAGCGGTGCCGAGGCCTTGGCGGGATAGGCTTGCCGGGACGGGCGAAGGGGATTGCATGGGATGGACGGGCGGGATAGGCTGCCACTGAAGTCACCGGATGAGGAGGCGACCCATGGCACCACAGACACTGAAGAAGGCAAAGCAACCCGCCACCGAGAGTGGCACGAAGAAAACGGTCCGGATCGATGTGGAAGCGATCACGGGAATGACCACGGAGGAGCGGCGGAAGGAGATTTTTGGGCCGACCGGCAGACCAAAGGCCACGACGTTCACGCCGGAGTTGCTGAAGGAGATGAGGGAGGCCAATTTTGACTTCGGAGAAGGCGACGAGTTCGAGAGATGGCTCGATGAGATCCGCGGAAGGAACAAGCCTGAAGGGGAATCCGAGCGCCAGTGATCGTCGTCGACACAGACATCGTCTCCTATGTTTTCAAGGACGATACTCGATTCGCGAAGATCCGCGAACTGATTGAACGACAGGGCGGAGCGATCTCATTCATGACTTTGGCGGAAACGGATCGGTGGGCACTTGGGAAGTCTTGGTCCATGGCTAGAATGGAGTTGTTCGCAACATACCTCTCCCGATACGATGTAGTGTGGCCGAATCGCAAAATCTGCCAGGCATGGGCGAGCATCAAGGAGGTCGGTCGAGTAAGGGGAAAGACCATCGACCACAGCGACGCTTGGATCGCCGCAACTGCCCTGATTCTGGAATGCCCCCTCCTCACCAACAACACCCGCCACTTCGAGGCGATTGAAGGACTGGAAATCTGGAAACCCTGAAGGATCTGAAGACGGAACACCGACCAACCAAGACCCCGACCAAACACACACCAGAGGTGCACCACCCATGAAAGAAGGCATCATCAAGCAGGTCATCGGCCCCACCGTGGACGTCGCCTTCGACAGCGATGCGCTGCCGGCGATTTACAACGCCTTGCTCATCCAGAATCCCAAGGCCGAAAAGCCGCTGACCGTCGAGGTCGCCTCGCACATTGGCAACAACACGGTGCGCTGCGTCGCCATGGACTCCACCGACGGTCTGGTGCGCGGGATGAAGGTCATCGACACCGGCGGCCCCATCACGGTCCCCGTCGGCGAGCAGGTCCTCGGCCACATCTTCAACCTGCTGGGCGAGACTCTCGACGACCGCGGCGAGCTGCCCCAGAAGAGCCTGCGCCTGCCCATTCACCGCTCGGCTC
>CAZVAQ010000255.1:0-3160 GCA_964625145.1 uncultured Candidatus Sumerlaeota bacterium | reverse complement strand
ACAGACACATTCACGCAGTCACGCGCTCAGTGGGGGGATGGTGAAGGATTTAGGACTGAGAGCACGGAGATAGAAAAAGGATAAAGGGAGAGACTTCCAACGTCGGACTCTTGCATCGGCGTCCATCTGATTCATCTCTGGAACAGTGCTTTTCTCCGTGCTCTCCGTGTCTCCGTGGTGAATAATCTGGTCACCCAATGCACACCGATGGAGAAGTTTCCCCTCCACAATTTACAAGACGCCCCCGGCACTCAACCGGGGGCGTCCTTCAATCGTCATTCATCTGAATCCATCTGTTGAACCTGTGAATCACACCTTCTTCACGACCGCGTCCACCGTGAAACCGAACTCCTTGGCGAGAACCTCTGCGGGGGCGGAGGCACCAAAGCCGTCCTGCGTCACGTACACGCCGCCTTCACCGGCGAATTCGGCCCAGCCCTGGCGCACGCCTGCCTCGATCACGACGCGCTTCCTGATCGACTCAGGCAGCACCGATTCGCGATAAGCCGCGTCCTGTGCGCGAAACAGTTCCCAGCTCGGCATCGACACAACGCGCGCGGCGGTTCCCTTCGCAGCCAACGCCTCGGCGACATCGAGCGCCAACGACACCTCGCTGCCCGTGGCGATCAATGCAACCGACGCATCCTTCGCATCGCGCAACACATACGCGCCGCGCTGCAATCCATCGGCGGGTGCGAGGCCCTTCGCCTTCTTGTCATGAATCGGCAGGTTCTGGCGCGACAACACAATCGCCGTCGGCCCGCCGGTGTTGAGCAGCGCGGTCTCCCATGCGATGGCGGTTTCCTCAGCGTCGGCGGGGCGAATCACCGTGACGTTCGGCACCGCGCGCAGCGCCGCCAGATGCTCGACCGGCTGGTGCGTCGGGCCGTCCTCGCCCAGGAAGATCGAATCGTGCGTGAAGATGTAGATCGCGGGGACCTTCATCAGCGCCGCCAGGCGAATCGCCGGCTTCATGTAATCGCTGAACGTGAAGAACGTGGCGCAGAACGGGCGGAAGAAGCCGCTGAGGTACAACCCATTGCTGATGGCCGCCATGGCGAATTCGCGCACGCCGTAGCGAATGTTGCGGCCGCTGTAATCGCCGGCGCGCACGTCGGGCGAACCCTTCAGCGCCGTGTTCGTCGAGCTGTCCAAATCCGCCGAACCGCCCACCAACCACGGCACAACCTTGGCATACGCATTCTCCGCGATGCCCGCGCTCTTGCGCGTCGCCTCGCTCTTCCCCGCCTCCCATGCGGGGCGCACGGCGGCGAGCTCGGCGGCCGTCACCTTCTTTTCGAGGTGCGTTCGGAACGTCGCCTGCAGCTCCGGCGAAATCGACGCGAGCTTCTTCTCCCACGCCTGGCGCAGCGCCGCGCCGAACTTCGCGCGCTCGCGCCACACCTTCACATCCTCATCCGGCACATAGAAGTCCTTGTCTTCCGGCAAGCCGTGGAAGCGCTTCGCGGCAAGCAACTCCTCCTTGCCGAGGGGCGAGCCATGGCTGGACGACTTGCCCTGCTTGTTCGGCGAGCCATAACCGATGATCGTCTTGCCGACGACGAGGCTCGGCCGCGCGTCGGCCTTCGCTTCCTCCAGCGCCGCGTGCATCGATGCAAAGTCATGCCCGTCGCACTTCACCACGTGCCAACCATACGCTTCGAAGCGCTTGGCGACATCCTCGCCCGTGAAGCTCAACGACGTCGGCCCGTCGAGGCTGATGTCGTTGTCGTCGTAGAAGAACACGATGCGGCCAAGTTGCAGATGCCCCGCCAGCGACGCCGCCTCCGCGGCGACGCCCTCCATCAGGTCGCCATCGCTGACGATCGCGTACACGCGTTGCTCGAGCAGGCCCGGGAAGCGATCGCTCATCATGTGCGCGGCCAACGCCATGCCGACGGCCGTGGCAAACCCTTGGCCCAGCGGACCGGTCGTCGTCTCGACCCCCGGCGTCATGAAGTTCTCCGGATGACCCGGCGTCTTCGAATGCAGTTGGCGGAAGGACTTCAGGTCGTCGAGCGACACGTCATAGCCGGTCAGGTGCAGCATCGCATACAGCAGCATCGACCCGTGACCCGCCGAGAGGACAAAGCGGTCGCGGTCGGGCCATTGAGGGTTCGCCGGGTCGTAGCGCAGGTGATCGTGCCACAGCAGAGCCGCAAAATCCGCGCATCCCATGGGAAGCCCCGGGTGCCCGCTGTTGGCCTTCTCCACCCCGTCCATGGCCAACCCGCGAATCGTGGCCGCCAATCGCTTCAGCAGATCCTTGTCAATGGCGGCGGTTGCAGTTGTCATCGTGCGTGTCTCCCTCGGTCCAAAAAGAAAAGTTCGCCTACAAAGCCGAAGGAGCAAACGCCGCCGCCGAGGGGGTGTGCAAGGGGGGAATACGGCAAGAAAGGCGAAGTCGCACACGGCCAACGATGTGGCGATCAGGATGGATCGTCGGATGTGATTGCGGGAGTGCGAATTGTGCGGGCGATGGTGGGCGCTTTGGACTGCGCACGCTTGCTTGCGCCCTTGCGGCGGGAAGCTTGCCGCCGTCGCCTTCGGCTATGGCGGGCCCAGGCTTTGGGACGCAATCAGCGGCAGCAAGCGACCGCACTCCATAGCTTCACCCTCGCCCGCCAAGTCCCGCCAGCCAACCATCACTCCACCTCCACAACCCTCAGCACATAATGCGGCATCTCCAGCCCGATGAAGCGAAGCCGTGAATGCACAAGCGCAACCCGCCGGCTGTCGCTGGACCATGGCGAACATCCCGGCGACATGCGCATGCTTGGGGGCACCGAGAATATCGTCGAGTCATTCAGCCCCCGATGATGAATCGTCCGCACATCGCCGGTCCCCATGTCCCACACGCGGACTGCTCCGCGCTCCAGGACGATTTGGCCATTCATTAACTCTTGCAGGATGCGCGTCTGCGAAAAGAGCACCCGCGTACCGTCGGGAGAAAGCCACACATCACTGACCGTTTGGTCCAAGCCATCCAGCGTCGTGATGGCGCCCTCCTCGTTCATGACGTTCAATGTCTGCGTGCCGTCAGAGCCCGGGTCGGTGGCCCAGGCAATTCGTAAGCCCTCATCGCCCTCCAGCACATGCAGCGACTTGTCATCACTTGAAGAACCCAGTTCACGCAAAGTACGATCCTGCCAGTTGATCA
>CAZVAQ010000254.1:0-3179 GCA_964625145.1 uncultured Candidatus Sumerlaeota bacterium | reverse complement strand
GGGGGGGGGGGGGGGGGGGCCGCCGGCTGGCTGTGGGATCCGGCGGGGGCCGCTGGGGGCCCCTGGCCACGGCTGCGCATGTCGTTGGTGTGCCAATGTAATCACTGCGCGCGACCTGCTTCCAGCGCGTGGATGAGGTCGTTGCGGAAGACGAAGCCCATGAGGCGGCGGCCTTTGAAGACGGGGAGGAAGGCGCGGTTGTTGCGCATGAGGCGCTGGAGGGCGGCCATGGCGCCGAGGTTGGGGTCGATGGTGTCTTCGAGGCTGTAAGGGCGGACGAGTTCGGCCGCGCGGACCCAGTCCCATTGGCGCAGGGGGACCTGCACGATGTCTTCGTAGCTGATGAAGCCCGCCAGGCGCGGGCCGTCGACGACGGGGAGTTGGTCCATGCCGAAGGGGCGCATGTAGCGGTCGAGGACGTCGGATATGAGCGTGTCGGACGGGACGACGACGTTGACGGGGCGGACCAGGTCGTTGACGCTGATGTTGCGCAGGCGGGCGCTGAGCTCGGCTTGGCGCGCGGACTGCCACGCGAGGAAGATGAGGAACAGGCCGAGGAACAATTGCATCGGGCCGCCACCCGCTCCGGCGGGGATCAGGCCGATTGATCCGCCAAGTCCCCACATCGCGATGAGCCCGCCAACGGCCATGCCGCCGGCAGAGGCAATGCGCGTGGCGAGCAGGTAGTTGCCGGTGATGCCCCAGATGGCGGCGCGAACAATGCGGCCACCGTCCATCGGGAATCCGGGGAGGCAGTTGAAGATGGCGAGCACCATGTTCATCATGCCGATGTAGAGGCAGATGGTCGAGAGGACGGGCATCTGCACGTTGGTGATGGAAAACAGGAACAGCGCGGTGAGGAAGGTCACGCCGAGGACAAGGGAGACGGCGGGGCCGGTGACGGTTATCCAGAATTCGTGGCTGGGCTTGCGCGGTTCGGATTCGAGGAAGGCGACGCCGCCAAAGATGTGCAGGACGATCTTTGGCGTGCGGATGCCAAAGGCGCGGGCGGTGAGGGCGTGGCCGTATTCGTGTGCCAGGACGCTGGCGAAGAGGAGGATGATGAGCAGGGCGGAGACGAGGGTGGCGGCGGCGGAGCCAAGTCCGAGTTCCTCGGCGATGAAGCCCTGGAGATTGAAGAGGAGCAGGAAGAAGATAAGGAACCAGGTGAAGTCGATGGACACCTGGATACCGAGGAGCTTTCCGAGCGGTATGGCGAAATGGCCGGGCATGGGGTTCTCTCGTTGCGGTTGCGGGGCGGGGGGCCCTAGACGGAAGTGATTGTGTTTCAGGGTGGAACGGCGCCACAAGGATAACTGCCGGACACCCACCTTCGAGCAGTGCAAGTTCCAGACCCAAGTATGCGCGCGGGCGTTGCCACAGGAGGCGAAAGGATGCCGATCATTCCGTTCGAAGGTCGCGTGCCCAGGATTCACCCCACTGCCTTTATCGCGCCGACGGCCATGATCATCGGCGATGTCACGATCGAGGAGGGGGCCTCCATTTGGTACGGTTGCGTGCTGCGCGGTGACCTGGATCCCATCTTCGTCGGCAAGCGGTCAAACGTGCAGGACAACAGCGTGTTGCACACGGGTGACAACGAGCCGTGCATCATCAAGGAGGACGTGACCGTGGGGCACATGGCGTGCCTGCACGGGTGCACGATCGAGCCGGGTTGCCTGATCGGGATGATGGCGACGGTGCTGAACCGCTCGGTCATCGGGCGGGAGAGCATCGTGGGGGCTTCGGCGCTGGTGCCGGAGGACAAGATCATCCCGGAGCGGAGCCTGGTGTTGGGGGTGCCGGGAAAAGTGGTGCGTCAGTTGACACAAGCGGATGTGGATGGGTCGTACCGGAACACGGCGCGGTATGTCCGAAATGGGGTGCGGCATACGAAGATGTGGGAAGAGTACCAAGTTTCGGGTTCCTAGTTCCTCGTTGCATGGGAGAGAGGTTTCTCATGGAGCGGCAGGCTCCTGGTTGGCAGCCCGCCAGTGAGTTCCGAGTTCGTGGGGTTGGGATGCTGAGGTGCGATGTATGACGCGCGAGTGGTGATCCATGGGCATTCACATCTTTCCGGCGCTTGTCTTGCAGGGTTATGAGACGGGGGAGACGTCGGAGGTGTTGCGGACTTTCTCGGGGGAGTTCGGGCGGTTGTCGGTGATGGCAAAGGGTTTGCGCGGGCCGCGCGGGCGGTTTGCGGGATTGCTGCAACCGTTGGTGGAGGCGGAGCTGACGATCTCGCTGCGCGATGGCGCGTCGATGGGGACGCTGCGCGAGGCGTCGCTGGTGAATGCGCATGATGCGTTGCGGGGGGACTTGGATCGGTTGGCGCTCGGGGCGGTGATCGCGGATGTGGCGGTGTCGTGTTGCGAGGAGGGGCAGCCGGCGGAGGAGATGTTCGAGGAGACGCGCGCGGCGCTGGAGCAGCTCGAGGCGGGAAAGAAGGAGGAGCTCACCACGGGTGCGGCGCACCGGTTGATTCGCATCCTGGCGCTAGGCGGTTACGAGCCGGATCTGGGGGAGGACGTGACGCGGCCGTGGCCGCGGGATGCCGCAAAGCCGCGGATGTTCTGGCTGGATGTGGAGCGCGGCGTGGTGCATTTGTCGGGGCCGCAGCCAACGGGGGACGTGCGTTGGCCGCTGCGATTGGCGCCGGGGGTGACGCAGGTGCCGCTGCCGCCGTCGGGGGTGCGTGCGCTGCATGCGAATCGGCGGACGGCTGGTGGCGGCGTTGCGGCGCTACCCGCCATGCGCGGGGAGGAGGCGATTCAATTGATCGAGGCGTTGGTGCGGTTGTCGGAGTATCATTTGGGGCATGAGTTGCGGAGTGTGCGGTTTTGGAGGGGAGTGAGGGGGAAGGATAAAGGATAAAGGATAAAGGATAAAGGATAAAGGATGAAGGATAAAGGATGAAGGATAAAGGATGAAGGATAAAGGGGGGGCAGGAAGGGAGCGTGAGCATCCTTGCTCGCGCTTTGACCTGCAAGAACGGATAGAACTCGGGCAAGGATGCCCAAGCTCCCTTCGTTTTGGCTCTTGGGCAGGGGATGCCCAAGCTCCGTGCGTTTGTGTCGTTTGATTTATCAGCGCGTCACTATTCGAGGACTTCGACGAGGCTTTCGTAGTCCTTGCCATCGACCTTGAGCTTGAGGGTGACGCGGCTGCCGGGGCGGATG
>CAZVAQ010000253.1:0-3221 GCA_964625145.1 uncultured Candidatus Sumerlaeota bacterium | reverse complement strand
TTCCCAATCCCTTGCGATTGCGCGCGTCCCAATCACGCAACTCCCCCGCGTTGTACGTGTTGGAAATGGACAGCATCGGCACGCTGTGGCGGACCGTGGGGAATCCTTCGGTCAGGTCGCTCCCCACTGTGGCCGTCGGCGAGTCCTCCACCCGCAGTTCCGGGTGCCGGTTCTCCAGCTCCGCCAACTCTTCCACCAGCGCGTCATACTCCCGGTCGGAGATGGTGGGCTCGGCGTCGACGTAGTAGGCCTGGTTGTGGCGCTCGATCTCGCGGCGCAACTCCTCCGCACGGCGCCGGGCTTTGTCGGCGGATTGGCTTTCGCGTGCAGTCATCAGCGGTTCCCCTCTTGAGTCCGCGGGCGGTCTGGTCGTCCTCTGCCTGCGGCGTGCGAGCGTCGCAACCGGAGTGTCATCGCGCCCAAGACGCCAAGGCAAGTCGCCTCACAAACAAACCGGAGCCCCTGATGGCCCTTTTTCGCCGGCTGGTCACTTTCCTGGAGATGATCAAGTTCTCCCATTCGGTCTTCGCGCTCCCCTTCGCGCTGATCGGAATGCTTGTCGCGGCGGAGGGATTGCCGCCGGCGCGCGTCATCCTGTGGATCATCGTGGCGGTTGTCGCCGCCCGCACCGCCGCCATGTGTTTCAACCGCTTGGCAGACCGCGAGTTCGACGCCACGAACCCGCGCACGGCGAAGCGGGCACTCGTCACTGGCGAGCTCTCGCGCGGGTTCGCCATTGGGGCCCTGTTGTTTTCAATCGCAGTGTTTCTCCTGGCGGCGGGCATGCTCAATATGCTCTGCCTTATGCTCGCCGTGCCGTGCCTTGCGGTCCTGATGGGCTACAGCCTCACCAAGCGCTTCACCGCCCTCTCCCACTTCGCCCTCGGGTTGGCGCTGGGCATTGCCCCATCGGGAGCGTGGATAGCCGTGCTGGGCCGGTTGGATTCCGCGCCGGTGGTGTTGGGACTGGCCGTCATGCTCTGGGTCGCCGGATTTGACATCCTGTACGCCTGTCAGGATTACGAGCATGACCGCCGCGATCCGCGTCTTCATTCCATCCCCAAGCGGCTGGGCATTGTTGGCGCCCTTTCCGCCGCCCGGCTGTGTCACGGTGCCATGCTGGTGATGTTGCTCGGCTTTGCGATTCTCGCCATCCCACCACTGGGGACGTTCTTTCTCGTGGCCGTGGGTCTCACGGGTATCCTGATTGTCTACGAACACGAACTCGTCCGCCCCAACGACTTGAGCCGCGTGAACTTGGCCTTCTTTCATGCCAACGCGGCGATCAGCCTCGGCCTGCTGGTGGCCGCTGTCCTGGACCTGCTGTAGGCACCGCCCTATCGTCGTTTCTGGTACGCTCCTCGCCTCCTTCTCTTTGTAGTCGCCCCGCAGCCTGCCGATCCGGCGCGGAACGACACACCCGGGCGGTTTCGCCCTTGGCATTGGAGGCACGCCACCGTAAGAGGTTCACGCCCGCCATCGGGAAGGAGCCTCTGACCATGAGCACAAAGAATGACCGGCGCAGTCCGTCGGTCCTGATCCGCAAGCTGGGGACAGGATGGAACTCACTCTCGGAGGGACTGAAGCACCGCTACTCACCGCAGGGCACCCCGTGGGTCCCCCCAACCGACGTCGCGGAACTGGCCGATGGCTACATCATCCGCATGGAGGCTCCGGGGCTTGGCAAGGACCAGATATCGCTCCTGCAGGACGGCTTGTCCCTCGTCGTCGAAGGCGACCGTTCCGCGCCCGTCCTGGTCGGCGATGCGACATTCCTCTCGCTGGAGATCCAATATGGCCCTTTTGAACGCGTGATCGAATTCGACGAAGCCTTTGACCTGACCGGTGCCCGGGCGACCTACTGCGGAGGAATCCTCACCATCGAAATCCGCAAGACGACCCGCCCACCCCGAACAGCCCAGTACATCCGGATTAGCATCCAGGAGACAATGTGAGCCAGAACAACGACAATTCCCCCGTCCGCATCGATACCCAGGACTCCTTCCCCTTCCCGAAGGAGGTGGCGGTCCTTGGCACCAACGAACCCATCGTCTTTCCCCACATGATCGCACCGGTGGTCATCACCACCGACGCGGAGAAGCAGCTCATCGACGAGGTCCTGCGCACCAACCGCCTCGTGGGCATGTTTCCGCTGGTGGAACAGGAAGAGGGCGAGAATGGCTCCGATGCGCCGGAGGCGAAGTTCTTCCAGGTGGGGACGCTTTGCGCTGTCCTGCGCATGTTGAAGATCCCCGATGGGACAGTGCGCCTGCTGGTGCACGGCATTGCGCGCATCTCGGTGGAGTCCTTTGTCAAGAGCCCCCCCGAGGGCATGGCCGTCATCAATCGCGTGGAAGAGGTCGAGATTGAGGACGACGAGGTCGAGGCCCTGAAGAAGGAGACCCTCGAGAGCCTGCAGAAGGCGATCCACCTGACCAACATGTCCGAGGATCTGGCCGTCGCCGCCATGAACATCGAGGACGGCGGCAAGCTCGCCGACCTGGTCGCGACAAACCTGGGTCTGAAGATCGAACAGTTGCAGCAGGTGCTCGCCGAGGTGAACACAAAGGAACGCCTGCGCCTGGTCTACACGCTGCTCACCCGCGAAGTGCACGTCCTGGAGATCGGCAACAACATCAGCGAGAAGGTCCGCGAGAGCGTCGACCGCAACCAGCGTGATTTCTTCCTGCGCGAGCAGATCAAGGCCATGCAGGGCGAGCTTGGCGAGTCCGATCCGCACGAGAGCGAAATCAATGAGATGCGCGATCGGCTCGACAAGAAGGAGATGCCCGACTACGCGCGCAAGGTGGCCGAACGCGAGCTGGGGCGCTTGTCCGCCCTGCAGCCCGCCGCCGCTGAATATGGCGTCATCCGCACGTATCTGGAGTGGATCCTCGATCTCCCCTGGACCGAGACGACCGACGACCATATCGATCTGCTGAAGGCCGCCACGATCCTCGATGAGGATCATTACGGCCTGGACAAGGTGAAGGAGCGCATCCTCGAGTTCCTCGCCGTCATCCGCCTCAAGGGCGGAAACCTCAAGGGCCCGATCCTGTGCCTCGTCGGCCCCCCGGGCGTCGGCAAGACCAGCCTGGGCAAGTCCATCGCCCGCGCCACCGGCCGCAAGTTCAACCGCTTCTCCCTCGGCGGCATGCGCGATGAAGCCGAAATCCGCGGCCATCGCCGCACCTACATTGGCGCCATGCCCGGCCGCATCG
>CAZVAQ010000252.1:0-3269 GCA_964625145.1 uncultured Candidatus Sumerlaeota bacterium | reverse complement strand
CTAGGGCATTTTGCAGTATGTCGTATTCCATTTGCCCAAGTCCATGTACACTACGGCGCCAGTGAATCGCGTGTTGTGTCGCCCCCCAAGGGGGCTTGGCATTTCCGCCATCTTTTCATGGGTTCCGCTTCGCTCCACCCAAGGCTATTCGAATGTCGCGCTACGCGTTGGCGGGCGGTGCCAGGAGCAATCGCATGAGTCGAGCTCACGACCTCGATAAATGCAGGTCGCCGTCCATGCAATCTATGGCATTTTGCAAAGTGCCATAAGTTCCGAGTTCCGGGTTCCGAGGAAGAGCGTTCCTCGTTGAAGGAAGGGAGAGGCGAACGGAGCCTGGGCATCCGTGCCCGTGCTGAAGACAACCCGGGGGGCTTTCCTGGTGGAAAGCCCCCCGGTTGTTGCTGATCTGTTGTTGCTGGCTTAGTACAGGTTCCAATCCTGCTCGCCGGCGGGGTCGCCGGGGACGATGTGGACCGGGACGGGGCCGTGGCGGGTGGGGTTGCCGTTGGCGTCGATGTCGACCAGGACATAGGCGCGGCGCTCACTTTCGGCCAGCGGCAGCCGGTCGATGATGCTGTACTGGGCGCCTGTGGAGGAGGTGCCGGCGCCGGGGATGAGGGCGTCGTTCACGCGTCCGGCGGGGACGACCGAGCCGTCGGCCAGGCGCACGCGATGCACGTGGAATCCGACGTTGTCGATCTCCGAGCTGGTGGCCCAGCTTACGCGGACGGGATGTCCCACGCCGCGCGAGTGTGCGCCGAAGCGTTCCAGCTCAACGAGCAGCGGTGGATCGAAGGGAATGGGATCGCCGGTGGTGAGGACGAACTGCTCGGGCCTGAGCGCGCCAAGCGTGACGGCCACCGCGTCGATGCCGCCGATGAGACCGCGGCGATCCGCCGGGGGATCATCGCTCGAGTTATAGCCGATGGCGAAGATGCGCGAGGCTTCCGAATCGCCGGCCAAAGTGCCACGAGAACCGAAGAGGGATGTCGGGATGCCGGTGGCATCGTAGGGAACATCCGTCAGGCCGTTGTGGGTTGCATTGTCGTTGGTCAGCAACACGCCGTTGCGATAAGCGCGGATGCGCGACTGCGAGGGATCCAGCTCATTGTAGTCGAAGATCATCACGTCGTGGATCAGCGTGTTCCCGGGGACGAAGTCGTTCTTCAGGACGCATTCGCTATTCGAGTCGCCGCGATCTGTCCAATAGTCCATGCGGCCGGGGACGGCGCCGACGGTGCGAATAAAGAGGCCTGCGCGTTCCTGACCCGCGAGCGGCTCGGAGCCAATGACGGATTGGACACCGGCAGTCATGTCGCCACCGGCGGGATCGGTGGTCCACCAGATGGCTTCCATGGTGAAGGATCTTGGCGGGATGCCGTTTTCGGAGATGACGCGCAGCCCCAGGTTCCCGCCCGCGCCGGGGTTGAGCAGGAGCGACTGGCCGCCTTGGGCGGGGCCTGGAAAGGCCGGTGTGGGGCCAAAGGCGGGACTGCTGGCGCCGAAGACCTTGTAGCTGAAGTCGAGGTTAAGATTGTCGAAAGGCGGTGGAAGTGCATTTCCGATCTCTGTGGGGCCCAAGGTGTAGGGGTCACGGTCGGCCGCACCGGTGGCTCCATCGGGTTGGTGGTCGAAGTTGAGGTACAAGATGGTTTGGGCGGAGGCCGGGACGGCGAATACGCCCAGGATGGCTGCCAGAGCCAGTGACTTGCGCATGACTCACACTCCCTCAGGGGTTTTGAGGACAGATCATGTCCAACTTTGGCGGAGAGTGTCACGGTGTGTGGCGCCGCCGCTTGTGGAGATCGGTCCGTTGATAAAGCGTTTCTACATACAATTTCACAGGAAACCAAAGACGCAGGGCGGTCAAGAGCAAGTTCGACCACATTGTTCCGGGTCAGAACGGACCCGGCCAAAAGAAGGCACAGAAAGCGTGTCGGTGAGGATCGGGCGGAGAGGCGCCCTGTGGGTGTCAGTCCAGGCCTTGTTCAGCCCATTCGACGGCCCGGACCAGGGCCTTGGCCTTGTTGACCGATTCCTGGTATTCGCCTGCGGGGCTGCTGTCGGCGACCACGCCGCCGCCCGCCTGGATGTGCACCTGGCCGTCCTTGATCACCGCGGTGCGCAGCGTGATGCACGAATCCATGGCGCCGTTGAAGCCGAAGTAGACGACGCTGCCGGCGTAGACGCAGCGGCGGGTGGGCTCCAACTCGTCGATGATCTGCATGGCGCGGATCTTGGGCGCGCCGCTGACGGTGCCCGCCGGGAAGGTGGCGGCCAGCGCGTCGAACGCGTCCATGTCCGCGCGCAACTTGCCGACGACATTGGACACGATGTGCATGACGTGGCTGTAGCGCTCGATGATCATGAAGTCGGTGACGCGGACGGAGGCGTACTCCGAGACGCGGCCGACGTCGTTGCGGCCCAGGTCGACCAGCATGACGTGTTCGGCGCGTTCCTTGGCGTCGGCGAGCAGGTCCTGCTCGTGGGCCTTGTCCTCGGCGGGCGTGGCGCCGCGCGGCCGCGTGCCTGCGATGGGGCGGACGATGACCTGGCCATCGGCACAGCGGACCAGGATCTCCGGCGACGAGCCGGCGATCTGAAAGTCACCCGCGTCCAGGAAGAACATGTAGGGGGACGGATTGACTGCGCGCAGCGCGCGATACACGTCGAACGGTTCGCACGTCACCGGCACGGAGAAACGTTGGCTGAGGACGACCTGGAAGATGTCGCCGGCGGCGATGTACTCCTTGCCGCGCTCGACCATGTGTTCGAACTGCTCGCGGCTCATGTTGGAGCGCACGTCCAGCTCGCGCGGTTGGCCGTTGCGCGCGGCGGCGGGAACGTGCGGACCCATGACAACGGCGTGCAATCTGTGCAGGCGCGCGACTGCGTCGGCGTAGGCGCCGTCGATGTCTGCGCTGTCGATGTGCGCGTTGACGATCAGGAGAAGGCGGTGACGGACGTGGTCGAAAGCGATGACCTGATCCGTCAGCAGGAACCAGTAGTCGGGGACGCCGAGGGCGTCGGGATTGCTGTCGGGTATGTCCTCGATGTCGCGGATGGTGTCGTAGGCCATGTAGCCGACGAGGCCGCCGGTGAAGGGCGGGAGCTTTTCGTCGGCGACGGGCCGGAAGCGGCTCATGATGGCGCGCAAGGTGTGGAGGGGCTTTTCACCGAACTCGACGGGAGCGCCGAGCGCATCGGGGGGTGTGAGGTGCTGCCTGCCGTCGCGGCTGGTGAAGATGGCGCGCGGCTCAAAGCCGAGG
>CAZVAQ010000251.1:0-3279 GCA_964625145.1 uncultured Candidatus Sumerlaeota bacterium | reverse complement strand
CGAGGGACCAGACGGCCGGCGAGCTGCCTATGTTTGGACTCCAATCCAGCAGATCGCCGGTGGCAGTATCAAATGCCGCGAGATTGTTGCGAGGTGAACTAAAGGCCCCGCCCACGTACAAGGTGGAACCCTTCAATGCCATGTCTTGAACCGTGCCGTCGAAGGATGGCGCCCAAGGCAATAGTTCCCCCGATGTGGTGTCAAACGCGGCAAATCGTGAGCGCGATTGTCCGCCTGCCAGCGTAGTGAAGGCTCCACTCACATAAAGCGTCGTTCCATCCAACAATAGATCCTGAACAGACGGGTTATCAACACCGGGATTCCAATCCAATAACTGGCCGGTAAGCCTGTCCACGGCCCCGAGACGTGAACGCGACTGTCCGTTGATGCCGCTAAAGCCCCCACCCAAGTAGATTGTGGAGTCCGATACGGCCAAGACCGCTCTTAGAGCGACTCCGTCGATATTTGCCACGAGAGGCAACACCGCACCGGTTTCCGGATCAAGAGCGGCGAACTGACGCCTCATCACTTCATTGATGCGAAAGTACCTACCTCCCACAAGCAACTCAGAACCCGAAGTTGAAATTGTGTGGACCTCAGAGTTGGTGAGTGGTATACGCGGATCCCATGAAGTCACCATGTCGGTGTCCACGGTGGTATCCAGTGCGGCGGCACGACGTCGAGGCTGCCCATTGATCTCCGAAAAGAGGCCACCAGCGTATAGTGTCGTGCCGGATAGCGTCAAAGTTAGGACGTCTTGGTTGGCGTCAGGATTCCAAGCCAATGCATTGCCGCTATCCACATTAACGTCCAGCGCGGCGATCCGGTTGCGGGATTGACCGCCAATGCTGGTGAACTCGCCACCCGCATACAATGTCGATCCGGATAGTTCCATGGCCAGGACTGTGTTGTTCGCGTCAGGATTCCAATCGGTGGCCTCGCCGGTTGCTATGTCCAATGCGGCGATATTGCCGCGTGGTTTTCCTCCGATCTCGGAGAAAATGCCGCCCGCGTAGACCAAAGTGTCGGTGACGATAAGATCCTGGATGGATAAGGATGTATTCGTATTCCAATCGGGGGATAAGGGGTCCCATGGGGTGACCGTGCCAGTGACCCGGTCGATGGCTGCCAACCGCATGCGCAATTGCCCGCCCATCACGGAGAAATCGCCGCCGGCAAAGACGGTAGAATCAGAAACGGCGAGAGTGAGAACGGGGCCGTCGGAATCGGGATTCCAACTGGTGGCCAAACCGGAATGCAGGTCCAGCTCGGCGATGCGATTGCGGGATTGCCCGCCGATGCGCGTGAAGGCGCCCGCAACATAAATGGTGGAACCGGACACTACCAAGTCCAGTATTTCCCCATCGGAGTCCGGATCCCAGAATGGATCGACGGTGCCGTCGGCCAGAATATGGGCAATATTGTTTCGCCGTACGCCGTCAAGATGCGAGAAGATACCCCCGATGAACCATCCCCCCGCGCCATCGGAGATGGAGGCGTTCACTTCATCCCCGGTCGAAAATCTTCCAATTTGAGGGAAGGGGGTCCGGGCTATTCCAGTGGTGGCGTCGAGGAGGGCGAGATTGCAGGCTTGTTGCGAGAGCTCCAGAAATCGCCCGGCGATATAGAGTGCCCCATCATGGAAGACCATGTCGTCAACGGCGCCTGAGGAGCCTGACACGACAGTGCGAAAATTCGGATTCAAAGAACCATCGGCGAGGACGTGAAACAGGCCGGAGCGGTTGTCACCGTCCACCAGAGTAAATTGGCCTCCAATGTACCATCCACCCTTTTCGTCGGGCAGGATGGAAAAGACACTACTATTGGAGATGAGGGGAAATGGCCTAATCATCTCGCCAGTGGTCATGTCCAGCTTGGCGACGCGACCCACGACCGGGCCGAGGCTCGTGAACTCGCCGCCGATGTAGACGGTGTCTCCATCGACCAGGGTCGCCAGCACATTGCCGTTGGGGACGGGGAGATCAAGGCGGGGGGTGTCGAGGGCCTGGGCAGGGAGGAGAGCCGGAGCGGAGGCCATAGCCAGCGGCATGAGCGCGGCGGCAGTCAGGCGGGAGAGGGCGGAAAGTGCGCCTTTGTGTGGGGGCAGGACGTTGAGAAGTAGCGCGGATTGCATCGCGAATATACCCTTCGTGGTATGAATCCCAATCTACACCCACTCTATCATGCCTGGCAATTGCGCCGCGAAAAGAAAAAGGGCTTTGCACGACGATGCCTCGCCGCTACAGATGATATATTGTGAGCGGCAAGGATAAACTGCTCCTGTGCTTTCAGTTTTTCAGGTGTTGATGGGGAAGATTCGCTGCCATTAAGATCTCGGCAACGGGGTGTATTCTTGTGTCCAGCAATGATCACGAGAGGCCAAAATCAGGAGGCGCCATCACGCCGGGCGAAGAGGATGTAATCCAAACTGGCCGGCTCTCCCCCGCATTCGCGAATGATGCGGGCGATCTGGCCGCGGTGGTGGGGGCCGTGGGTGATGACTTGCAGGAGAATGTCTATCGCCTTGCTGCGAAACTGGTCGCCGCGCGTGGTGCGGTATTCGACTTCCGCTAGCAAGTCTCCATCGCTGTGGGATTGAAGAGCCCGATCCCACGCGCTGTCGAGCTCTTGAACCAGGCTCTGGCATTCCTCGATGGACAAGGTGGGCCAGACGGCCAGGCGGGGTGTCTGCCCGTTGAGGCGGGAGAGCCAGACGTGCTCGGCGGCGAGAACATGGGCGAACAGCGGCAGCGCGGCGGGTTGCGCCGCCGGGCAGGCGAGGAGCGAATCGAGCGTCCGGCGGTTGGCCCAGCCGCGAGGTTGGAAGAGGCTTTCGATCCGGGGATTCATGGTTTCACTCGGCGATCGGATTGGCAGGCCGCGGCGGGACGACCAACGAGCCATTCTTGGAGGGTTCGCGGCGGATGGCAATGGGAAGGCGCCAGACAGTGCCTGGAGAGTCGGCAGAGCCTCAAATCCGGCAGGACGTTTCCTTGCAGTCAGTTCAGCCAAAGACCATAAACGCCACCGGCGCCAAAACGGCCGCCTGCCTCTCAGTTCCTCCCAGTTCAAACGAGACGAGAAAACGGACCTGCACGATTTTGATGCCTCTGGCGGCAGGTCCTTTGAGCCTCAAGCCCAGAGTTTCGTCCCCTGCTGTCAATAACTCGACTTGAAAGTCTGCATCGGTCGTTTCCACGTTTTGGATGCTGATGGGAAAGTCTACATTGGTCGAGTAGGCGAGATCCTGCAAGATCAGTCCACGATCAAGGTCGTCGG
>CAZVAQ010000250.1:0-3305 GCA_964625145.1 uncultured Candidatus Sumerlaeota bacterium | reverse complement strand
TAATTGAGTCCATCGGTCGCGGACCTGGATAGAAAAACGTGAAGCGAAGGGGGACCAGATCCTGGGGGCCGTAGCCATTGATCCATTCCTCTTTGTCGTCATCCCACATGCGCATTCCGTTCTTCGGATCCATGGGGAAGCCTTCGAAGTTCTTCACGTAGTCGCGCACGAAGGGCTCGAAGACGCCATACTTGTAGCCTTCACGTAGTTGAGGAAAGGGGCGCAGCTCATATTGCTCGGGGTGCACGGCCGCGGCGTCAGAGGTGAGACTAAGCGGCTCCTTCGAAAGAGCGCCATCTTCGTAGCAGTAGACTCTGGTGGAGTTGGTCGTGATCACGCTGTTCGCAGCGGCGCGTGCGCCGCGCGGGCTCAAGCCCGACAGGACGCCAAAGTTCCGGGGCTCCGGTGCCTCCCAATCCCGAATTGTATCGGCGTGGTAATCCGGGTTGTTGAACCAATCGATGACCATCTCGATGCCGGCTTCGGCTGCGTACAGGGACGCCAGCCGCTCGCGGTCCCGGACCGAGGCCTGCATGCTGTGCGTGACAAAGCCAAGCCAGGACAAGGCCATGATCCCGGCGACGACCACGATGATGACCGACGCGATCAGGATGGATGCTTTGCGGTTACGAGTATTGCTGCGGGTGGAGTATGGTATGAGTGCTTTCACCGGAGTGCCTCCGAGAGGTATAACGTCCGGGTCTTTGCCGATCTTGTCCACCAGTTGACATTGTGGATCCCCCCAAGCGGCTCAACCGTTCCTGAAGGGGACTCCTAGACAACTGGGAGGCTCGCTGTCCAGTGGAAATATCATAGAGCGGTGCGACGGGATGCTGTTATTGGCAGCAAGCTGGCGATAGCGCGGAGCCGGATGGACATAAAAGCAATGAAATCAGTCCTCTATAAATACGTTTACAAGGCCTTCTCAAATAGCCGTTTTGTTACCCTCAGTCGGGCCAATCCCGCCTTTTCCCTTCTTTCCTTCCTCTTCTTCCTCCTTCTTTTTCGGCCAGCCCAGCTTCTTTCCTTCCTTCTTTTCTTTCTCTCTTTTGTGCTTTCGGCGCTCACGTGAATGTACCATAGGGCCCGAGGCAATTATTTTTTGAATAGATTTACGCGCCGTATATTTCTTCCTTCTTTTTTCCTCTTCTTTTGCTAAGTAGCACCATGAGCGACTTTTGAAGTGCTCGCGGAATGGAGGAAACAGCATTGCCCAGCGCGGAAAGCATCGACGTCGGCGCTGTCCGGATCATGAAACTTGGGAGGGTTACAGGACCAGCTTGGGCTTCTCCAGCCGCAGTTTCGTCCCCTTCTCCTCGTCGTAGGAGAAGATCACGGTTTGCCAGCAGCGGACCAGTGCGAGCAGTCCGAGCCCCTTCTCGCTGGCCCCTTGGATCAGGGCCTCGCGGGGGACTGCGTCGTCGCTGCTGTCCGCCTTGCCGGCGAACAGCCGCACCTGATAGGCATCCTCGATGTGGGCTTTGACGTCCTGGCCGAGGACACGCAGAAGGGTGGTTTCGGTCCCCTGCTGGAAGGAGCGATAGGGGGGCTTGAAGCCGCCGATTTGCAGGCCGGTGCCCGGGTCCTCGATCTCCAGGGCGAAGTCGAACACATCGGCCGGTCCCAAGCGCCACACGGACATGGTGACCAGATTGAGGCGTCCCTGCGGAGCGCCCTGGTTCAGGGCATTGCGACAGGCCTCGGACACGGACAGGCGCAGGACCAGGGCGATGTCGCCGGGCAGGTGGCTGCTTTCGTCAATGAAGGTCTCGGCAAGGCCCTCCAGTACCATCAACGAGTCCGGAAAGCACGGGACCGTCAGCGTGTAGATCAGTTGCGGGTTGGGTGCGGAGGTCGCTGGCTGGGTCATTGGAAGGACTCGATGGCCTCGGCGCGAGTCTCAAAAACGCGGAAGAGCTTGTCGAGGCGCATGAGGGTGAAGATGCTGACGAGTTGGGGACGAAGGCAACAGATGCGGACATCGCCGCCGTCGGCGTTGGCACGCTTGAGAACGATGATGAGCAGGCCGAGGAAGGAGCTGTCGACAAAGTCCACTTGGGTGAAATCCAGCACCAGCCGCGTGTTCCCCGTTTCGAGATGTCGCAGGAGCTCGGTCCGTATGCCGGTGCTTTCCTCCAATCGCATGCGGGGGCCCGGGATGTTGACGACGGTGGGGGCGCTTTCTGTCATCCGTGGATGCCTCCGGGGGTATCAGCGTCTCCATCACTCGCAGGGACGGCAGAGGGGGCGAGAGGAGATTCCCGCCCCGGTTCCCCGCGGGCTTCAGTCTCACTCCGTGGCCGCAGGCTCGGGGGCTTCGTCATTGGCGGGGGGTGCGGCCTCGGCGGTTGCCGGCGCTTGGGAGGCGATCTCAGCGATGTCCGCCGCGGGCACCACCACGGGCATGATCGATTCCTCGTTCGAGGCGCCCTCCTGCGCTCCCGGCAAAACATGGAACAAGACAATCCCGATGACCCGTCCGTCGGCGGCAAAAACCGGAGTGCCGGTGCCACCGCTCACGGTCTCCGCGTCGGTGATGTAGTACGTGCGCGGGCGGTCGACGATGGCCTGGATTTCACCGCTCATGGCGGCAACGGTGCGGCGTGCGATGCGCCCCATGCGGGCCAGGCTGAAGGTCTCGTCGAGCAGTTGGGGCTCTGCGGCATCGGCCAGGTCGACGAATACCATCGACTCGGAAGGGGCTTCCAGTGGGCGCAGAAATGCGAGGTCGAAGTCATTGTCGCGCAGGACCATCGTGGCGGGGACCTCGGTGTTGTCGTCCAGGATGTACTTCACGTCCTTCAGCGTGGCGCTGAATCCGAAGTCTTCGCCGCCGCCCATGCGCTCGATCATCCCGGTGGGGTCGACGGAGCTCAGGGCCGTCACAACCAATCCGTCCTCGGAAATGACGACACCGGCGGTCTCGCGGCGGTCCTCCTCGCGCTGGCTGCTACCTTGGAAGGAATAGGAGATTTCGCTGACGACGACGAGGGTGACGATGGCCGGGGCTTTCTCGGCGGCAACCTCACGGGCGGTCTCCCTCAGATCAGCGTGGGCGGAAGCAGACACAAGCAGTCCGGCGCAAACGAGCGTGGCGATGTACGGGCGACGAATCATGATGAAGGTTCCTTTTTGCTGGTCAGGGGTTGGTTGCGGAGATCATATGCCAAGGGTACATCAGGAACACGGTGACTACTGTCCCGCCTCCTGTTCCCAGACGGGTTCGAATTCGATGAAGACAAACTGCACGCCGCGGCGGACCTTGGCAAGCACCAGATCCGGCGTGGTCTCGTGAATGTGCTGAA
>CAZVAQ010000249.1:0-3322 GCA_964625145.1 uncultured Candidatus Sumerlaeota bacterium | reverse complement strand
TGAGGTCTGCGGGGCGGCAGGTGATGGGTTCTTCCTTGCCGAGGACCTTCTTCTGGATCTGCGGGTCCACCGGTGCGGGGGTGGTGCCGTAGCGGCCGGCGAAGACGTCGCGGCTTTCCTTCGGCACGGTCTTGTAGCGTTCGTTCATGAGGACGTTGAAGACGGCCTGGGTGCCGACGATCTGCGATGTCGGTGTGACGAGGGGGATGTAGCCCATGTCCTTACGGACCTTGGGGACTTCCTCCAGCACGATGTCGAGCTTGTCGAGGCAGCCCATCTGCTTGAGCTGGGATTCCATGTTGCTGATCATGCCGCCGGGGATTTGGCTGAGGAAGATGCGCGTGTCGCTGCCGCTGAACTTGGTCTCGAACTCGGCGTACTTCGGGCGGATCTTGCGAACGTGTTCGGCGATGGGGGCCAGGTCTTCCTGCTTCAGGCCGCTGTCGTAGGGTGTGCCGGCGATGGATTCGACGAGCGCCTCCGTGGCCACATGCCCCGAGCCGCCGGAGAGCGTGCTGATGGCGGTGTCGACGCCGTCCGCACCCGCGTCAATGGCGCGGATCAGGACCATGGGCGCGACGCCGGTGGTGGAGTGTGTGTGGACCCAGACGGGGATCTTGACGGCGGCCTTCATGGCCTTGACCAGGTTGTACGCCGGCACGGGGCACAGCAGCGCGGCCATGTCTTTGATGACGATGGAGTCGCAGCCCATGTCCTCGAGCTGCTTTCCCTGCTGCACGAACAGATCGAGCGTGTGCACCGGCGAGACCGTGTAGCAGATGGCACCCTGCGCGTGTTGGCCGCCCTTGATGACGCGCTTCACGGCGTGCTCGATGTTGCGCATGTCGTTGAGCGCGTCGAACACGCGGAAGATGTTCATGCCGTATTCGATGCTCTTGTCGACGAAGCGATCGACGACGTCGTCGGCGTAGTGGCGGTAGCCCAGGATGTTCTGGCCGCGGAAGAGCATCTGCAGGGGTGTGTTGGGCAGGTGCTTCTTGAGGGTGCGCAGGCGCTCCCACGGGTCTTCCTTGAGGAAGCGCAGGCAGGAATCGAAGGTGGCGCCGCCCCAGACTTCGAGGGAGTAGTAGCCGACCTTGTCGAGGGCCTCGCAAATGGGGATCATGTCCTCGGTGCGCATGCGTGTGGCGAGGAGGGACTGGTGGGCATCGCGCAGGAGGAGTTCGGTGATCTTGACGGGTTTGGGGGCTTGGGGGGCTGATGTCATGGCGAGTGGGATATCTCCGATCAGTGTTGGGTGATTTTGAAGGAGGCGCTGCCCGGGCGCAAGCCCATTAGCGGCGCCTTTCCGAGTCCGCCGGCCCGCCGGGGGAGGGGGGGATGGGCGAATGCGCTTGGCCACCGGGGGACGGGGTGTTGAGCGTTGCGGCGCCAATTTTCCCGGGGAGCCTCACGTCCATGACCAGACGCAAGACTGACACTCGCAACGCCACCACGCGCAACGTGCGCCTGGCCGCGTCTCCGCCCAAGCCGGAGGCCGCGTCCGCGCGGGTGCTGAAGCTGGGGTTGCCGAAGGGGAGCCTGCAGGCGGCGACGCTGGAGCTGTTCAAGCGCGCCGGGTTCACGTTCAGCGCGGGAGAGCGCAATTACCGTGCGTCGTGCGACGACCGTGAGATCGAGGCCCTGCTGATCCGCGCGCAGGAGATGGCGCGGTATGTGGAGGATGGGGTGTTTGACTGCGGGCTGACGGGTCTGGATTGGGTGACGGAGAACCGTGCGAAGGTGGAGCGTGTTTGCGATCTGGTGTATTCCAAGGTGTCGCGGCGCCCGGTGCGGTGGGTGCTGGCCGTGCACAACGATTCGAAGATCAAGTCGGTGAAGGACCTGGAGGGCAAACGCATCGCCACCGAGGCGGTGAACCTGACGAAGGATTACCTGAAGAAGCACGGCGTGAAGGCGGAGGTGGAGTTTAGTTGGGGCGCCACGGAGATCAAGGTTCCGGAATTGGTGGACGCGATCGTGGAGGTGACGGAGACGGGTTCATCGCTGCGGGCGAACAACCTGCGCATCGTCGAGACGTTGATGGAATCGTGGACGGTGTTTGTGGCGAACAAGGCGGCGTGGGCGGATCCTTGGAAGCGGGCGAAGATCGAGGCCATCGCGTTGCTGCTCAACGCCGCGATCGCCGCGGAGGGCCGCGTGGGGCTGAAGATGAACGTGCCGAAGAAGGCGCTGGCGGAAGTGATGGGGATCCTGCCGGCGATCACGAGTCCGACGGTGAGCCAGTTGGGCGACGAGAAGTGGGTGGCGGTGGAGGTGGTGCTGGCGGAGGAGCAGGTGCGGGACCTGATCCCGGCGCTGAAGAAGGCGGGTGCGGCGGGGATCATTGAGTATGCGCTGAACAAGATTGTGGATTGAGGGGGGATTGGCGTGGACATCGACCTGACCGACATTGAGGAAGTCGTTCGCGCTAAGGAGGAGTTTCGGCGTCGGCGGACGGCGC
Organism: uncultured Candidatus Sumerlaeota bacterium; assembly: GCA_964625145.1. Lineage (GTDB taxonomy): Bacteria > Sumerlaeota > Sumerlaeia > SLMS01 > JAHLLQ01 > CAYTRP01. The sequence continues at coordinate 858 of CAZVAQ010000249.1, read as the reverse complement.
TACCGATTGAGGAGAAGATCCGAATCCTGGTGGAGATGCAGAAACGGCGGGCACCGATTGTGAAGCTGCGCGGAAAGGTTCAGAGGGTGTGGGAGATTGGATCCTAAGGGCTCTAAGCGTGCGATCCCACTTCACTTTCTGTAGGATGCTTGATTCTCTCCTCCAAGCTTAGGGCAATCTCGGGACCCCGAATGGCATGAGGGTCCTCGGGCAGTTTTTCGGCGACGGTGAGGTGTTCGCAGTCAGGGGGTTGTGAGGCCTAACGTGAATGTGACCGGCCCCTTGCCGCAACGCGTTCGAGTCGACAGCTCCGTTAGGTCTCACCGGCCGTCCATAGAAGTTGGAGTTCATCCATGTCGCGCAGTGGCCTTGCGCTGAACTCGCCTGGTGTGAACACCGTCAGGTGGACTGGGCACCCAGCTCGAACAGAGACCGAGGCCAGCGCCTCCAAAATCAGGTAGTACGTCCGGAGCGTTTCTGTGTTCTCGAGCGATGTGACCGCTAGTACATCGATATCTCGGAAAGGCTCCCCCCGGAAGAACGACCCAAAACCAAAAACGGCATCAAGATGCTTCTCCACAAAGGTGATAGACCGGATCGCCATCCTTATCTCGCTTGCAATATCTCCAGTGCTCATCTGCCCACAGCCCTCCGGACATTTCGTCCGACACATAAAGTCCAACGTGCTCCGCCAGACAAAACTCCTTCGCTTGGAGCGTATAGCCGCACCATCCGCCGCCAACATAAATGATCCCCGGTTTCCCAAATTCATGGAACACCCGGTGAACGGCTGTAAGCCCCATCGTGTACTCGTTGAGACAGACAACTGAGAAATGATCTTCCTGATGTTTGCGATCG
>CAZVAQ010000248.1:0-3335 GCA_964625145.1 uncultured Candidatus Sumerlaeota bacterium | reverse complement strand
AACTCCTGGAAGTCCACCGTGTTGTCCGCGTGCGCGCCGCCGTTCAGGATGTTCATCATCGGCACGGGGAGGGTCTTCGCATTCACACCGCCGATGTACTGATACAGCGGCAGGCCCAGCGTCTCCGCCGCCGCGCGCGCCACGGCCAGCGACACGCCCAGGATCGCGTTCGCGCCCAGCTTGCTCTTCGTCGGCGTCCCGTCCAGATCCAGCATGATCTGGTCGATCGTCGTCTGTTCGGTCGCATCCAGGCCGAGCAGCTCCGGCGCGATTTCCTCGTTCACGTTCTCGACGGCCTTGAGCACGCCCTTGCCCAGATAACGCCCCTTGTCACCGTCGCGCAGTTCCAACGCCTCGTGCTCCCCTGTGCTCGCGCCGCTGGGGACCATCGCGCGGCCCAATGCGCCGCTCTCCAACAACACCTCGACCTCCACGGTCGGGTTGCCGCGCGAATCCAGAACCTCGCGCGCTGTGATGGCTTCGATCATCGTCATGGTGGATCCTCTTCCTCCGGAGTGGTCATCGGGCTGGGGGCCGGTGGCCCTCTCCTCAAAGGGCCTGGTGAACAACCGGCACGGCAGCCCGTGCGAATCCGGATCAGATGCCTGCCGGCGCGCCTCCGGGGCAAGCGGGACCGGCGCCCCCGGCCCAACGAAGCAATGCCCAACAACAGGAATGCCCAACAACAGGAATGCCCAACAACAGGAGCACCCCGCCGTTCCCGGCGGGGTGCTCACCCAATTCGCTTGATGGCTGTCCAGCCGTTAGCTGGCGGCCGTCTTTTCCTTCTTCTTCGAGCGCAGCGACCCGGCGCCGAAGCGCTTGTTGAACTTGTCCACGCGGCCGGCCGTGTCCACGAACGACTTCTTGCCGCTGTAGAACGGGTGCGTGATGCTGCTGATTTCCAGCGGGATCACATGGTACTCCACCCCGTCGATGACTTCCTTGGGGCCGTCGAGCTTGGTCGAGGCGCCGAACCACTGCTCCCCGCAGCTCACATCCCGGAAGATCACCGGGCCGTACTTGGGATGAATCTTGTCCTTCATAGCTCTCGCACCTCGTTGGCAGTCTTTCACTTGGCGTGGCCGGCGGCCTGCTTCGCCTCGGCCATCATGCGGTCGTATTCTTCCTCGCCCAGCACCTGCGACTCGTCGATCAGCAGGTTCGGGATCCCGTCCTCCACCCGGTACAGCCGCCGGCTCTCGCGATTGGTGGAGAGCAGGTGCCCCTCCTTCGTCAGGACCAGCGGGGCATGGGTCTCGGGACAAACGAGGATTCGGAGCAAGTCAGGGCTGATCATGCTGGGTTTCCTCTCCCGAGCGGGACGGGAAGGCTATGCAGGCCGCCCCCGAATGCAAGCCCAAACCCCAACCCCCGATTATGTATTGACAATGTCCATACAAATTCAGAGACTTGCTCATCAGGAGGGCAAAGTCATGTCGGCAAGCCGCACCGCCACCATCAACATACGAGTCAGATCTGGCCAACGCGACCTCATCGACCAAGCGGCAGAGGCATTGGGCAAGAGTCGGTCAGATTTCATGCTCGAGACAGCCTGCCGCGAGGCCCAAGTGGTCCTGCTCGACCAAAGATTCTTCCGAGTGGAAGAAGCGGCTTACCGCCAATTCCTGGAACGCCTCGATGCGCCCCCGAAGCCCAGTGAAGGACTCAGGAAGCTGCTGGCGACCAAGGCCCCGTGGGAATGATCGGCGGCCCGCAACCCCCAGTGCCCATCGCGCCGTCCCACCGCCTCGAAGGGTTCAACTGCGGCGAGCCAACCTTGGACGAGTGGCTGACTCGCCGCGCGCTCAAGAACCAGGAGACTGGCGCCTCGCGCACCTACGTCGTATGCGACGGCGAACGGGTCATCGCCTACTATAGTTTGGCGGCCGGGGCAGTGACACAATCCGCCGCCACGGGCAAGGTCCGCCGAAACATGCCCGAGCCCATCCCAGTCATGATCCTCGGTCGGCTGGCTGTGGACAACCAATGCAAAGGCCTGGGACTGGGGCGGGCACTGTTGCGCGACGCCATGTTGCGAACCGTACAAGCGGCCGACCTGATCGGCATCCGGGCAATCCTCGTGCACGCGATTTCAGATTCCGCGCGGACCTTCTATCTCGCAAACGGGTTCAAAGAATCGCCGCTGGACCCGATGATGCTGATGGTGACTGTGGCGGAGGTGCGGGCGGCTTTGGAATCCTGAAAACACACCATTAGCCTCATCCCCAATCACCACCGCACTAAGAACCCGAAACTCAGAACTTCTTCATCCTTCCGCCTTCATCCTTTAGCCTTCATCCTTTAGCCTTCATCCTTTAGCCTTCATCCTTCCCACAATCCTGTCCCCGTGCTCCCGGCTGTTCTCGATGAAGATCGCGCCGGCGACGTTGCCGGCGACGATGCTGCCGGCCACGAAGACTCCGGGTGTTGTTGTCTCCAGCGTCTCCGGGTTGTGCTTGGGGATCGTCGTCCCCTCTTCCAGCTCCAGCCCCAGGTCCTTCAGGAACCCCACTGGCGGGTCGTAGCCGATCTGTAGCAGCACCAGGTCATTCGCGATTTTGTACTCGCTCCCGTTCTCGCGGCGCAGCGTCACGGTCTCCCAATCGATGCGCGCGACCGTTGTCCCCAGATGGCTGTGGATCTCGCCCTTCTTCAGGCGGTTCTCGATGTCCGGCTTGAGCCAATACTTCAGCCCCAACCCCTCGAAGACTGTCCGCCGGTAGCTCAGCGACACGTCCGCCCCCGCGCGGTACAGGATCAGCGCCGTCTCCACCGCCGAGTTGCGCCCGCCCACCACCAGCACCTTGCGGCCGATGTAGGGGTGCGGCTCGACATAGCGATGATGCACCTTCGGCAGGTCCTCGCCGGGCACGCCTAGCCGCCGCGGGCTTTGGTACGCTCCGCAGGCCACGACGACCGTGCGCGCAGTCATCGTTTCCGTTTCCCGCCCTTCCGGCCGCACCCGCACGTCAAAGGCGCCATCGCTGCGCCGCGCAATGGCCTCCACCGTCGTGTGCGTCCGCACCTTCAGGCTGCGATCCTTTACCATCCGCGCCAGATAGAACAGGTACTCCTGCCGCGTGGGCTTCTCGTCCACGATGTTCAGCGGGTAGCCATCCAGCTCCAGCAGCTCCCGCGTGCTCAGGAACTTCATGTAATACGGGTAATGCGTGATGTGCTCGCCGACGCTGCCGCGCTCGACCATCACGTAATCCAACCCATGGCGTTGCATGCTCGCCGCCACGGCAATCCCTGCCGGCCCCGCACCAATGATCAACGAATCCAACATTCAATCATCCCTTCAGTTTTCTGCTCAATACCCCGCCCCCTGT
>CAZVAQ010000247.1:0-3399 GCA_964625145.1 uncultured Candidatus Sumerlaeota bacterium | reverse complement strand
TAATGCCCACCAAATCCTCCATCGAATGGACCCAGTCCACCTGGAACCCCGTCACCGGCTGCTCGAAGATCAGCCCGGGTTGCAAGCACTGCTATGCCGAGCGCATGGCCGCGCGGCTCAAGGCCATGGGCCAGCCATCGTACCGCAACGGATTTCAGGTCACGCTCCAGCGCCATGCCCTTGAAGTCCCGCTGCGCTGGAAGAAGCCGCAGGTCATCTTCGTCAACTCCATGAGCGACCTCTTTCACGACGAGGTCCCCACCGAGTACATCCTCGAAGTCTTCGACGTCATGACCCGTGCCGATTGGCATCAGTATCAGATTCTGACGAAGCGACCGGAGCGATTGCTGCAACTCGACAAGTCACTCCCGTGGCGACCGCACATCTGGATGGGCGTCAGCGTGGAGACCTCCCAATACAAGTCCCGAATCGAATTGCTGCGCCAGACCGGTGCGCACGTGCGCTTCCTGTCCCTCGAGCCCTTGCTGGGACCGCTGGGTAAGCTAAACCTTCGCAAGATACATTGGGCAATTGTTGGTGGTGAGTCAGGACCTGGAGCCCGCTCCATGGATCCGCAGTGGGTGGTCGATATCCGCAACCAGTGTCGCGATGCCAAGGTCGCGTTCTTCTTCAAGCAATGGGGCGGCGTGAACAAGAAGCGCGCGGGCAGAATGCTCGAAGGCCGCACGTGGGACGAAATGCCCGTCAACATCCCCGCATAACCACCCCACAATTTAAACCAAAATTCATAATTCATCATTCATAATTCATAATTCATAATTCCCAATCACTCCTCCTCCACCTTCGACGCCACATCATCCCTGTCCAGCTCCGCCTTGATGACACGCCGCGCCACCGGGTCCTTGGCCAGAAGCATCTGCGCCTGCTCGTAGGTCATCGACCCCAGCGCCAACAGCAGCGCCGTGGGGACGACACGGGGGCGGTTTGAGCCCGCCTTGATCACCGTGCTGGGAGAGGCTTCGAGTTCGGTCTTGTCGAGCGTGTCCTTGCGGAACGCCGCGCGGTGCAGCGCCACGCGCGCCGATTCGGTGTCCACACCCGTCAATCGCTCGATCGTTCCCAGCGCGCGGAAATACAGCTTCTGGTTGCTGATGCGCAGGTCGATCATCCGGTTGTGATAGACCTTTCCCACCTGCACGTGGGCACCGCTGGACAATCCATTCAGGATGATCTTGAGCGCCAGCTCCGCCAAGTTGTAGAAGCCGGGCTGGAATCCAAGCGACGGCACCTTGATGATGTGGCGGTGCTCGAGACTGCCCGGCAGGTCGTCCTTCTTCGGCGGTACCGCCGTCACCAGGATCACACCCGTCGTGGCCTTGGACTTCTCGGCCTTCTCAAGGAGGGAGCGCGTCACCGGGCCCAGCTCGCCAATCGCGATACCCAACACCAGATCACCCTTCGACAGGTCCGGCAGCTTCTCCTTCTCGAAGTAATCCAGGTCGATGTTGTACTCGGGTCCATTGGCCGACAGGTCGTTCTTCTCGTCCAGCAACTCCGGCCATCCGCCGCGCAGGAAACCGCGCACGTCCTCGAACGAGGCGCCGAAGGTCGGCGGACATTCCGTCGCGTCGATGATTCCGACGATGCCCGCCGTCTCGCGGCCCAGATAATTGATGCGCCCACCGGACCGCAGCGTGTTCCCCGCCACCCGGATCAGCGAAGCCAGATCATCCAGATGATCATGCGCGGCCAACACGACTTCGCGGTACAGGCTCAACAGCTCGTGGATGCGTTCCGCGATGGATTCGGGATCTTCCACCGATGGCGGCCGCCCTGTCGCATCCGGCGCCACCACACCCGCCAACTCCAGACCGACATAGAAAATGGTCTCGAGCAGGATCTTCGTCGCCGATCCACCCTTCAGGCGCGTCGACCCCATGATGGCTTCCGGACCGTAGATCGGGTTCAGCACATGGAACCGCTCGGTTCCCGTCAGCGGGCGAATGACCTCTGCAAAGGTCTTCTTCCAACTCTCCACGGGGACATCACGCGCCGAATCCAGCGGGTTGAAGCCCACCAGGACTGAAGTCGCATCCTCGATCAACGACAGATGATCGATCTGCCCTCCAATATAAGGAGCCGACAGCCCGCAGGTGATGCCAAAGTAGACAATGTCCGTCGCCGAATCGGGCAGCGCATTCTTCAGGTCCTGGACGGCCAGTTCCGGATCGTCCTCGGCGCCTTCCTGCGCCTTGACTAGGGCCTTGTACCCACCCGCCACCAGCGGGCGGAAGATGGCCGGCTTGTGGGCGGCCCGCAGGAGCCGGTTGAAAGCCCGGGAGATCAGGGCGGCAAAGCGCCCACTGGTCCCCGCTCCGGCCAGAAGCACGATCCCCTTCTCACCCGCTTCCACGGCCCGCGACACGACCACGGCCAGCCGGGCGCACTGCTCGATCACCTCGCCATCGAACAAGCTGGGGTAATCGCGCCAACCGGCAAACAACTGCGCGTCGCTCTGGCGGAAAAGCCGAGCGACACCCACCGGATCCGCAAGGTCCAGTTCCAGCGTCAGCTCGTTGGAAAGCTCGGTTATCGGATGCGACGTCAGCTTGGGCACGCTCAGTCGCGAAATGTTGGGGGCCGGGGCCAAGTGTCATCCTCCCGCGCAGAGTCTTCCGCGCGACGTATTGACGCTGACACCGCCCCAGCCCCCCCCGCGGCGTCAACAGTCTCCTCTCGTTCTAGGCCACGGCGACAAGCAAACCACCTTGACCACACAGGGCTCGAAGTCACTGAATGCGCCACTCTGTTTGTCCGTAGAGGCAGTGCACTCCACTCTCCAGAGGAGTCCCCTCCGAGATGCGCCTCGAGCAAATGGACTGCAACAATTGCGGCGCCCCCCTTGAGGTCCCGGAGAACGTCCAGTTTGCCCGCTGCGCCCATTGCGGGTCGCGCCTGCGCGTGCACCGGGACACCTCCGTCCACTACACGGAGGTGCTGGACCGCATCGAGAAGTCCACCCAACGGCTGGAGGGGGAGGTCCGCGCCCTCCAGCTCCAGCTCGAGCTGCGGGACCTGGACGACGCCTGGGAAAAGGAGCGCCAAGGGCTGATGCTGAAGGACGAGAAGGGCCAGTTGCGCGTCCCGAGCCGCGATGCGGGGTTCGGCATCCTGGCGGCGATGGCAGCGATTGCGGTGGTCATTGGTATCATGGTCCTGGCCGGAGGGGCTTCCGCCGAAATGTGTTTCTTGGTGCTGGTCGGAGGGATTGTCGGGCTTGGTGTTGCGGGCTACCAGCAGAACAAGGCGGCCGCCTATTACCGGGCCGAGACGGCCTACAAGGCCAAGAGACAGTTGATTCTCCGGAGGATTGCCGCCGCCCGCGCCCCCGCAGCCTGACAATCCAAAGTCTCTAAACTCTGAACTTAGGTGCTGGGC
>CAZVAQ010000246.1:0-3409 GCA_964625145.1 uncultured Candidatus Sumerlaeota bacterium | reverse complement strand
CCACAGGTTTTGGTTATAGCTCCACGCGAAGTGGGAATACCCATAAATGCACCCACACGGCAAATATCACGCCAAGGAGCATCCCTGAGACTACCGCGCCGCGGACGCGCGAGTACATCACTTTCTGTTTAATTGCAGTTGTTCGCATAACAACTCACACGCTTCGTCTGACAAGTTACTTCCAAGTTTACCGTACTTCGCATCTACGAATCCAGTGTCGTGGAAGTGGCCAGGCTTTTTCCCAATTGCATGAAGGAACGCCTCACGATGAGCGATGCGAACCGTCTTCGAAACGAATTGCCGTGACAAGATTGTAAGTGTGGCTCGTGTCAATTCTTACGAGTACGGCCGTGACCCTGGGGTTATGAGGCAAACGACCTTGGGGTTATGTCCATCTGCCCAAAACCGTCGTATAGCCTCCGTCCACCGTCAGCCGGATGTGACCTCGGGGTTATGAGGTTCACTACCTCGCCAGCGCGATGCTGGCGTTGATTTCCTCGCGCAGCGACCGCCGAATGGACAATTGGCTACCGCCCGCTAGAATAGGCTAATAATTGGCCATTAACCGGAATGATGCGTCATGCTGACCCTCCGCGAAAAGACCTTCGATCAAGCTGCTTTACCTATCAGCACCAGTTGGCTGTTGGCCGACTGCATGGAGTATCGCGGCAAGCAGGATCTGTGGAGCCATCAGCGGCCGGAGGTGCTCGACGCCCTGCGGCAACAGGCCATCATCCAGAGCATCGAATCGTCCAATCGTATCGAAGGCGTAACGGTGTCGCCGGAACGCCTCACGCCGCTGGCGCTGGGCAAGGCCCGGCCCCGCGATCGTCCCGAGCAGGAGATCGCCGGCTATCGACGGGCGCTGGAATGGATCTTCTCCCGCAAATCGGCGGTACCGATCGACGCCCGGACCATTCTCCACCTGCACGCGCTATCTCATGCCGGGGCGGGCGATGCCGGTCAGTTCAAGAGCCGCGATAATGAGATCATCGAGATTCAACCCAGCGGTGAACGCCGGGTTCGCTTCAAGCCGACCTCCGCCAGAAAGACACCCGGTGAAGTGGATGCATTGTGTGACAACTACCACCGGCTGATGGATGCGGGTCACATCCCGCCATTGCTGCTGACCTCCACCCTGGTCTTTGACCTGCTGTGCATTCATCCTTTCCGAGATGGCAACGGACGCGTCTCGCGCCTGCTGACCACGCTGCTGCTGACCCAGCAGGGTTTTATTGTCGGACGATACGTCAGCTTGGAGCGACTGATCGAAGAGAGCAAGGAGGACTACTACCATGTTCTCGGCGAATGCTCTCAAGGATGGCACGAAGGGCGCAACCCCGTCCTTCCGTGGTGGAACTACTTCCTCGGCATCGTGCGGCGCGGCTATGTGGAGTTTTCGCGGCGCGTCGAAGGCTATGCCGGTCAACCCGCCAAAACCGAACTGGCGCGCCGCTCAATCTTAGCGCAGGTGGGCGATTTCACGCTGGCCGACATCCAAAGCGAACTGCCGGGGGTCAGTTCCCAACTGTTGAAGAAAGTCTTGGCTGATATGAAGGCGGCCGGGCAAGTGTCTCTGGTTGGCCGCGGTCGCGGCGCGAAGTGGCGGGTGCTGTAGCGATGATCAGTTGAAGAAACTCCTCGCCTATCATGGCAGAACGGAACTGGTCGACTAAATCATGGAACAGTTTGCTGGCAACAAAGACCTTCGGCGGACGCTGGTCAGTCTTATGGCTCCGCAGGCGGACGCCGCGATGTTGGTTGCGGAGTTCAACCAGATCATCCAGAAAGCATGGGGACGCACGCGGACCAGCAAAAAGCCGTGGAAGCTCGCTCGGCTTATAGCCGCCGATCTTGAACCGGTGCTCACCGCGCTCGAGCAACTCGTCGAACGCCGGCAGGCTGTTGCGGCCGAGAAGGTGCTGCGGCGCTTTGTCGAAGCCGCCGACAAGGGATTCGATTGCGTCGATGACTCCTACGGCTGCCTCGGCCCGCTGTGCCAGGAAGCGGTCACGCTGTGGGGCAAGGCGTGGGCGAAAATCGAGCTGCGTGACCCGGCCGCGTTGGCAAAGCTGGTGTACGACGGCGTGCGGGACAACGGATACGCCATCCGCGATCACATGATCCGCGACTTTGCCGAGGCGCTGGGGCGTGAGGGCCTGTTGGCCCTCAAGGATTTGTTGATCGCCGAGCACCAGACGAACCTGACTCGCAAAGGCATGGACGAATGGGAACGGCGCAAACCGCTACGGTACCTGGCAGACGTGGCCGATGCACTGCGGGACGTGGACATGTATATCGACGCACAACGACAGTGCGGCGTGGAAGATATCTATGCCTTGCCGATCGCCCGCCGCTGTCTTGATGCCGGCCGGGCTGCCGAGGCACTGGAATATCTGGACCGCGCTGACCCGAATCGTTCGCATTTTCAAGGCGAAAAGGACGACTACACCACGCTGCGGGTCAAAATCCTCCAGGCGATGGGGCGGGATGGAGATGCCCGCGACACGCTGTGGCGGGAATTCCGGCGTGGACTGAGTGCCTCATCGCTGGAGCGACTCTTGGCAATGACTGCGAAGAGCAAGCAACAGGCGTTGATTGATGAGGCCATTGCAGTGGCCGAGGAGCATACCGACAAGCTCACGGCGGCGGCATTTCTGCTCGGACGCGGCCATGTGGATCGTGCCGCCGCAATGGTTGACGCGCAGCCCGAGAGGTTCGAAGGGCGTTTCTATGGGTCGCTGCTGCCGTTGGCTGAGGCGCTTCAGAAGGATTTCCCCGCGTCGGCCTGGGTGTTGTACCGCTCGCTGGTGCTGGGCATTCTGGAGGAGAAGCGGTCGAAGGCTTACCACCACGCCGCCGACTATCTGGCCATCGCGGGCACTCTGGCCGAACGGGTGGGGCTCCACGAGAAGCATCGGGCGCTATTGGCCCAGCTTCAATCGCAGCATGGCCGCAAGTATCGGTTCTGGAGCCTGGTGAAGGAGTGACACCGAGGAAACCCCGGCCGATCGTGGCGTGATGAGCCGCTCGCCATCACCCAGTGACAAGTTGGAGACACTCGGAGAGACCGACTGCGATGGTCAGCACCAGAGACATAACCGCTCGGAAAAAGTTTCGTGGTTAAGCTCAACTATAGCGATGACATAGAGTGGTGCAAACCCTCTTCGGGAAGCCCGAACCTAAATTTGTGGTGCTGGCCCGCTCGTCTCAACTTTTTCTGTTGGGCACGGCCGGGGGCGGTCGGGCCGGAGATGGAGATTGGGTTACGCCGAAACCCGCCCGCTTGGCACGTCTGCGGGGGTGGTCCATAATGTCGGGCTGTTGCCAATACTGGACTTACGACATTCGGATCGGAGGGCGTGCCGGTGCTTCCACGCTGGATGATGGTGGTGTTCTGGATGCTGAT
>CAZVAQ010000245.1:0-3458 GCA_964625145.1 uncultured Candidatus Sumerlaeota bacterium | reverse complement strand
CCTGGCGCGAGCGCTCATCATCGAGCCGCAAGTGCTACTGCTCGACGAACCATTCGGCGCGCTGGACGCTAAGGTCCGCCGCGAGTTGCGCCGATGGTTGAGGCAGTTGCACGAAGAGATCCATGTGACGAGTCTATTCGTCACGCATGACCAGGAAGAAGCGCTGGAAGTCGCCGATCGCGTCGTCATCATGGACAAGGGACGCATCGTGCAGGAAGGCACCCCCGAGGAAGTGTACGACCACCCCGCGACTCCGTTCGTGTATGAGTTCCTTGGCAGTGTGAACCTCTTCCACAGCCGCCTGAGCGGTGGGCGCGCCCATGTCGATGGAGTGCCGATCTCGGAACCGACCGACGAACTTCAGACCGGCGAGACAGGCCGGGCCTATGTGCGGCCGCAGGACTTTGAGGTGTTCACCGAGCCTATCGAAGGGTCATCGCTGCCGGCGGTCGTGAACCACGTTTCGCGGCTCGGTCGTCTCGTGCGGCTGGACCTGACCACGCAACTGAGCGGCCAAGCCGTCGAAGTGGAGCTTTCCGCGGAGTCACACAAGAACCTGGCAGTCTCCAAGGGTGATGTCGTGTACCTGCGGGCAAGGAAGGTCCGCGTCTACTCCGACGCGGTTGCGGATTCGTTGACGAGTTCCCAGCTCTAGAAGAGATGCGGAATCATGTTCTCGCGAAAAGCCAAGTATGCCCTGATCGCCACGATCTCATTGGCTGGTGCCACCGGTCAGACTCATCGGCTGATCAGTGAGATCGCCCAGGAGAATCGCCTGCCGCACAAGTTCCTGGAGGTGATCCTGCTGGACCTGCGCCATGCGGGTCTCCTGGCCAGCAAGAAGGGACGCGGCGGCGGATATGCCCTGGCGCGCGATCCCCGGGAGATCACGATGGCCGATGTCATCCGCGCCATTGATGGCCCGCTGATCCCCTTTCGCTGCGTGGCGATCCGCGCGGACAAGACCTGCGAGGAATGCCTCCAGGCTGCAATCTGCCCCATCGGCCCTGTCATGGCCGATGCGCGCGCGGCGCTCGAAGACGTGCTGGCCAGGACAAGTCTGCATGACCTGGCGGTACGCCAACGCGACGCCATCGCGCGGCAGCGCGAAAAGGCCGAGGACATGGGCGTGAATTCCACCCTCGCGAGTCACTAATCCAGTTCGTAGTCCGCCGACCGGAAGCAGGTCGTGTCCACCTGGTCCATCATCTCGGCGATGAAGTCCGCCTCGCTGTCGGGCAAGTCTGCAAGCTGCGATTCCATCATGTCGAGATAGCGGACCTCGTTGGGCTTGATGACGAGGTCGCCCGAGGCGTGTGCCTTGCGAATCATGTCGACAGCTTGCCGGGCCACATCGCGCCCTGCGGTGTAGTGATCCGCCGCGGCGACGATGGTCTGGGCAAAGGCGATCGTGGCTTCGGGCGTGAGCACAAACGCCTGCGGATCCAGCGACGCGTCGGATTCGCTAAGCCAGTTGCGCAGTTGCCGTGCGGCGCCGTGGCCATGGTGCAATGCCTGGTTCATGAGGCGGCAGTCGTAGATCAGCGTCTCCAGCGAACACACCGGCGCATAGTTCGCCAGCAGGCGCACATGCTGCACCGACTCATTACTCCACAGGTCGCACATGGCTGAGGCGACGTTGCCCATGGCGCTGTGGTGGGCGCAGGAGGATGACTTACCCTCCATCGCCATGGGATAGCCGGTGATGGCCTTGAGGATGGGATTCTCGTAGCCACAGTCCTTGCCTGGGCCCTTTGCGCCGACTTCATAGGCCACCAAGGAACGCACCGCGGTGACCGGCCGCACGACAGCGGCAAAGACGCGCGGGATCATCTGCTGCTCGGCCAGGGCCATGGCAGTATTGCCAAACGCGCATGCGGTGTCGCCGGCGGGGACCACGTTGTGCCGGTTGGCGATGGCGACAATGGTCGTCCACAAATGCCTCATGTCGCGCACACCCAGCACGCACAACGCAAAGATCGACTGCGCGATGTTGCCGGTCATGAGGGCTTCATCGTGCAGCTCCTTGCCGCCGGTGGATTCGATGGAGAGCAGCTCGGCACCGCGAGCGGCGCTCAGCTCGAAGAGCCGGATCATGTCGTCCCAGTTCTTGCCATCGCGCATGCGGGGCGGGCGTTCCATCTCGCGGTTGTCGTTGGGCGTCATGCGCAGGACGGACTTGAGGCCGTGAGCGGAGTGGGCGTTCTCCATCTCCTCCAACAGGATGCCGACCAGTTCCGCGGCGAAGTCGGGGTCCTCCGTCATGGCGGGGACCGTCTCGAACTCGATCTGGAGGCCGGGGGGCGCAAGTTGAACGGCGCGCTCGAGGCTCCCCTTTATAATATCCCGATAGATGGATTGCACCCGGGGGTAGGTGGCCGGCTCCACCGTCATGGTGGGCAGCGTGAAGTTCAGTTCGGGATAGACCACCCCGCCGCCAATGACCATTCCCTTGCGCGTGGTGACCGGATGAGGACAAACCCCGAAAACAAGGTCGTCCGTGGTGGGAAGGGCGAGTTGCTTGAAGGCGATGGCGGTCATGGGGAAGTTGACCTCTTCGAAGGAAGTGGCACCCGTCTAGCAGGAAAGGCCCTGGAAGGCAATGGATCGAGGCGCTAATCTTTTGTATTTTTCCGCTCTACCGGCCTCGGCCCGGTTCGAGGTGACCATGGCCCACGTCACCGACTGCTGGCCGGGATGGTCGTGGCGTCATCCGGGAGAGATCGAAGACGCGCTGATGATCTGGACAATTGCGCGGGGGCGTGGGACACTGACTGTGCGCGGCCGCGAGTTCGCCATCGGCGGCGGCGATTGCTTTGTCCTGCGACTTTGGGAACCCGTCGATGTCGAGCAGCAGGAGTCACATCCGCTGCTGATCTACTGGAACGCGTTCCGCATCGTGCGTCGCGATGGTACGCCAATGGATCTGTCGCGCTTGGCGGATGATTCCCTGCCGCCTTTGCATCGGGTGGTGGGTGATTTGCCCTTTGTGTTGTCGCTGCAACGGCGCCTGATCACGCCGTCGCTGGAGGGCGTCGGCCTGAACCCTCGCGCCGACACATGGTTGCTCGCGATGCTGGCGGAGTTGCAGGCCAATGATGAAGCCGGCGCCATCACCGGCGAGGACCGCGAGCAATACGAGGCCATCCGCCATCTGTGCGCGCAGGTGCTGGCGGACTCCGGGCGGGGCTGGTCTGCGTCGAAGATGGCAAGGGCACTTCATTACAGTCCCGACCATTTCGGCCGTGTGTTCCGCCGCATTGTCGGCAAGACTCCCAGTGCCTTCCTGATTCACGCGCGGCTGGAGGCAGCCAAGAATCTCCTTCGCGGATCCAGTGCGAGCATCACACAAATCGCCGCGCATCTGGGGTATTCGGACGTTTACTTCTTCAGCAAACAGTTCAGCGACAAGGTGGGACTCTCGCCGAGCGAGTTCCGGGCGGGGAGCCGATGACGGC
>CAZVAQ010000244.1:0-3523 GCA_964625145.1 uncultured Candidatus Sumerlaeota bacterium | reverse complement strand
AGGTGCGAATGCGGCCTTCCGGACCGAATGTGACGCGCGCGCTCCACCCATCGGGCCGCATGGGGTTGCCGCCGGTGATGGGGCGCGCGGGGCCAAGGCCGTGCAACTTTCCGCCGCGCACGAACTGGAAATCCTCGTCGAATTTGACGTCGTAGCTGAGGGTGTACTCGGTACCCTTTTCAGGGAGGACGTGCTGGCGGACAATACGGGCGCTACCAACCTCGTTGCCGGCGTAAGTCGCGCGAAGGCCGGTCGAACCATTCGTCCCCGCCGCTTTGACTTCTTCCAACTGAGGATGGACAAAGGCAGGATGCGAGGACTCAAAGTCGGCGAAGATGACGGGGGCCGGGTCATCTCCGGGTTGCTCCTCCCTCGGCAGTTCGGATGAGTGCACGGTCGGCATTCCTGCAAGAAGCAGGGTGAGCAGAATCGCGGCTGTTTGAGTGATGCTCATGAATTGGTTGTCCTTCGGAAATCTGGGTGAAAGACTCTGACTCTCCCCGCCTTCATTGCTGTGTCACGGCAAACCGCTTCCACTCCCGACGGTCGTAGACGGGCTTGCCGGCGGCGTTGCGAATCTTGCGTTTCAGCCCCCGCACCTGGCGATGCGGGTTGAGCCACAGCCATGTGTCCTCCGGCAGGGGCAGCTTGTCCACCAACTCCTGAGCCTTCTTCTGCTGGAACTTCTCCCCCCGAGGGAGCCATCCCGTGTCGTATTCGACAACCAGCAGGTGACAGTCGAACTGGGGCAGGACGCTCACCTTCTTGCGAAGCCACCACGCGCGACGCACCTTTTTCTCCTGGGCGAGCAACGCGATGGTTGCCTCCAGCTTCTCGACCGGAAGGGCGGCCGGCAGGAACTGATCCTTCAATGTCAACACACTGCGTTCCTCGTGCGACTCGGTCAGGATACGAACGCTTTCGTCGTAACGCTTCTCCGCCTCGCGGGCGGCTTGTTGTGATCCGTTGCGAAGATGATAATGATAGACCAGCTCGTAGCAATCCGGACCCCAGCGCGGATCCCTCATCACGAGATCGTGAAAGACCCTCAGCCCCTCCGGCTCATTGCGATGGAGCATCATCCGTCCACTGGTGAACTGCGCAGGCCGCATGTCGGGGTCGCGCTCCAGGATTGCCTCAATCAACCCGGCGGCCTCCTCAACCCTGCCCTCCCGCTCCAGAATCATGGCACGCTCGAATTCCTCATCGAGACTCCCCTCCGCGCTGGCAATGCGTTGTTCGATCTCCTCCAGCCGCTTGGCGTCTTGATCCCGCGCCTCCCGGGTGTAGGCCCATGACTCGCGAATACTGTCCGACCAAGCGGCGCTATATTCAGCCAGCACCATGCCCATCTGATCGCCGAGATAATGCTCCGCCGCATTCGCCTGGTTCAGGTCGGGCCAGCAGCCCATGTCGCGCAGAATCTGTGGCGTCAGGTCGGACTTGCCGAGAATGGCCTTCAGCCGATCCCGCAGGGCGGGATGCGTGTCGCCATATTCAGTCGGAACTTTCAGCGCCTCGACAATCCACTCGTCCGCCTTCTCGTAAGTATTGCTGTCGTTCACGATCGTGCGCATGAGGTGATAGTATGCAGCAGGTGGCGCTTCGCTCTCCCGCACCATATCGCGCAACTTTTCGGGTACGATCTCACTCCGGGCGCGAGCCTTGAGTTCAAGGGCGACAAGGGCCGCGGCCGCGGCCTGCGGGCTGATGATCTTGCTGATGGTGGCATCGGCGTGCACTTCCTGCTCGCGACTGAGGGCCAGACGCCGCGCCATCAGGCGCGGAATGTACCAGTCAAGGAAGCGCGAGACCAGCTTGAGAGGCTCCTTCTCCTCGCGATGAAGTGCATCGACAACCGCGCCCCAACGTGTCATCACGCCACCCAATTTCATCCCCAGCCGAGTGTCGCCACCAAGGACATGGCCAACCTCGTGGGCCATGAAGGCCTTCACGTCATCATGGGAATGCGTCGTCAACATCGCAATGTCGAGGACCAGTGTGTTCCGCAGGCGGCCGAAGAGCCAGCGCGACGGCTCGGTCCTGACCGAGGCATAGCTGTCCTCATCGGCCAGCACAATGCGATGAATGGGTGGAGCGGAGAGGGCTTGGCAGATCTCGGCCACTTCCTGGTGCAGGCGCGGGAATTCTGCCGGGCCCAGGTCCTTGCCCGGATGCGGATGAATTCGCACAAACAAGGCGCGCAGCGTGCCGTAGACCAGCAGGACAGACGGAACCCCGACCAACACCAGAACCCAGAACATGCACCCCACACCGGTTCGGTGGTATATGGACAGGGCGAGCATCGCCACACAGGCCAGAGAACCGAGCAATCCGACGAAGAACAGAAAAACCATGTATAGGGTCCCAAGCGACATCCACAAGCGGAGCTTGCGGCGAAAGGCTCGTGGCTGGGCCTGGACCTGATGCTCGCATTGCTCCACCAGGCGAATGAAGTCCGCTCTCTCCATGCCTTCCCACCTTTGGTTGGTTTGGTCACTGTTAGGGGGACAGAGTGGCTGATGGTCGGGCAATCAAAAGGTGCCTCCAATCGCGCCGGGGAACCAGCGCTTCCCCGTTGCCCCGCTCCCCAACCGCGTGGCGGATTGCTTGCCCACAATTGACCGGAGAACCGCCATGTCCATCAAGATCGACCCGAAACGCCCACTCCACAGCCACGAGGTCACCAAAGGCCCTTCGCGCGCGCCGCATCGCGCGTTTCTGCGCTCCATGGGGCTGACGACGGAGGACATCCAGAAGCCCTTCATCGCCGTGGCCACCACCTGGAACGAGGCGACGCCGTGCAACTTGTCGCTGGCACAACAGGCCCAGCACATCAAGGCCGCCGTGAAGGAGCTGGGCGGCACGCCGCGCGAGTTCGTTGCCATCAGCGTGAGCGATGGCATCGGCATGGGGCATCAGGGGATGAAGGCCTCGCTGGTGAGCCGCGAGGTCATCGCCGACAGCGTGGAGCTAATGGTGCGAGCGCATTGCTATGACGCTCTCGTGGGCCTGGCGGGGTGCGACAAGTCGTTGCCGGGCATGATGATGGCCCTGGCGCGGTTGAACCTGCCCGGGTTGTTCCTTTATGGCGGAACCATCATGCCGGGCAAATTCAAGGGCAAGGATGTCAGCGTGCAGGATGTGTACGAGGCTGTCGGAGCCCATGCCGCCGGCAAGATGAGTGATGAGGACCTGCTCGAGATGGAGTGCGGCGCGTGTCCCGGTGCGGGTTCGTGCGGCGGACAATTCACCGCCAACACGATGGCCTGTGTCAGTGAAGCGATCGGCATTGCGCTACCGGGGAGCGCTTCGTGGCCCGCGATCGATCCCGATCGCGAACGCGTCGACCGCAGCGTCGGCGAGGCGGTGCTGCGCTTACTGGAGCAGGACATCCGCCCGCGCGACGTCATGACCTTTGAAGCGTTCGAGAATGCCATGGCCGTGGTGGCCGCGACGGGTGGCTCGACCAACGCGGTGCTGCACCTGCCGGCATTGGCAAACGAGTGCGGCATCGCATTCA
>CAZVAQ010000243.1:0-3573 GCA_964625145.1 uncultured Candidatus Sumerlaeota bacterium | reverse complement strand
CCATAGCGATTGTCGCGGCCGCAGCTCATCACGGCGTGCAATGGGCTCACCGTGGCAAGGAAGCGCATGGAGGTGGAACTGCGCGAGCCATGATGGCCGGCCTGCAAGACGGTGGCGCGCAGGGATTGCGGATCGACATGTTCTAGCATGGAAGCCTCTGCATCGGATTCCGCGTCGCCCGTGAGGAGAAACGAGACGTCGCGCGCGCGGATGTGCAGTACGATTGAGGCATCATTGCGCGCGGTATCGCCGCGGATGAAATCGTCAGTCGGGTGCAATACCTCTGCGATGACACCACGACCAAGATCCAATCGCGCTCCGCGGCGAATCGTTGTGACAGGCGAGTCGTGAAACTCGACCGAGTATTCCAGCGCGTTCCACACCTCGGTCTTGGCAAGACTCCCACCAACGAGAATGCGCGAGGGCGCAAGATCACCAACCACGACAGCGGCACCGCCGATGTGGTCAGCGTCGGCATGTGTGAGCACCAGATAGTCGAGTTGCTCCACGCCGGAAGCCACGATGCGCGACACGACATGGGTACCGCGGCCCGGAGGCCCGCTGTCCACGAGCATCGCCGCGCCGCCGTGCACGCGCACCAGCACGGCGTCGCCCTGTCCCGCGTCGATGAACGTCACGGAAAGCAGCGGCCCGCGCGGCGTGAAGAAGGGACTCCACAGGATCACGAGCATGGCAATGGTACAGGCCATCGCGCCGGAGTAGGCGCCCTCCAACCGGTGCATTCGGGGGCGGATGCTGATCCACCGCGTCGAAAGCATTGCGGCATAGTACAGGAGGCCCACCCAGACCGGCCAAGGCTTGCCCTGCAGCGATGCGAACGGCACCTCTCCCAAGCACCGCGCGACCAATGCGATGAACTGCAGCGGCCATTCCAGCAGCGACAACACCAGATGCCCCGGCATGTCCCACACCGCCGTCATGATGGATCCAAGAAACGCGAGAGCCATCACGAGCATCATCAATGGCAGTACCAATGCATTCGCAATCGGTGCGATGACGGACACCTCGCCAAAGTAGGCGAACAACAGCGGCGCCAGAGCGGCCTGGATGCAAGTGCTTATGAAGAAAATACGCAGCAACGTGCCGGCTATGCCGGAGAACAGCCAACGGCCCTTGAGGCGGGCGTGGACCCAACGCTCGATCTGGGCACCAGGGGGATCACAGACCACCAGCACCAGCGCACAAAGGAACGAGAGTTGGAAATCCAACTGCCACAGGATGAAAGGCCATGCGATCAACATTCCGAGGGCCACGGTGGCGAGGGTTCCCAACTTGTCCACCGGCCGGCCCATCAACGGCTCGATGGAGAACACCGCCATGAGCAGCGACGCACGCACCGACGCCGTGCGGAATCCCACCAGCGTGCAGAATAGAAAGAGTCCCACGAGCACGATGGCGCAGCGCCAGCGCGGCCCCACTCGCATCGCCGACGCGATGAACATCAGCATGATGCCGACAAGGCCTGCGTGCAGGCCGGAAACGGCGAAGAGATGCCTCAGGCCCGTCTCCACAAAGGCTTCGCGCTCGCGCGGAGGTATGCCACCAGTGCGCCCAATGGACATGCCCGAGATGAGCGATGCGGAAACTGGCGAGAGTGATTGGTGATAGCCCGCCTGCATGGCATCGCCCGCCCGGCGCATCGCCAATCGAAATGTGTTCCATGCGCTGCGCCGCCCTGGTGCAGTGGCATCCCATTGTCGCGCGCGAAGGACGAACGCCGCTTGCTGCTCCGACAAGTAGCGTTCGTAGCGCCCCGGTTCCGGTTCATCCGGCAAGGGAACCATGTGGCCCGTCGCGATGATCTCGTCACCCGATGCCACGGTTCGCAGTCGCGATCGGGCTGCATAACCGCCCGGCACGCGCACGAGCACCGATCCCGGCATCCGGACGGAAAGCTGGTCCCGCGTCACGGTGCTGCCGGGTTGCAGCCAGAAGGACACGCCGCTGCCACCCGGCACGGGATCGCCCTGCAGATGGCCTTCGATGACGACTAGGCCGCTGCCATGCAGCTCCAGCGCAGCTACCGCGCGGCGGGATGCATTTGCCACCTGGTTGATGGGCGCGGTCAGCATCCAACCAAGGCCTGCAAAGCCCAGCGCCAGCAGCAGGCCGCGAGACATGTCTGCCTGGCGAAGCGCCGCATGGAACAGGACCGCCACAACGAGCAGACCCAATCCCGCCATGGCCGACTCCGATTCGGAAAAGCGCGCGGCGAACATCCCCACGACCAACCCGCACAACAATACCAAGGTCGGTCGAGGGAATGCCCGCTCGCGTTTCGTCATCGTTGGTTGGTCCCGGCAAGGGGATCAGGCGATGCGCACCTGCTTCAGGCCAAACGGATCATGCAGACTTTCATCACCACGAATATGCCTCTGGCGCGGGACCACCCGGCCCGGGCCAAATCTCGTCGAGGCGCTTCAACGCCGCGTCATCCAACTTCAAGTCCATCACGGGCAGCGCTTCTTCCAACTGCTTCATGGTCCGCGGTCCGATGATGGGCGCCGTCACGACCTTCTGGTGCAGCAGCCACGCTAGCGCGACATTCGCGGGCGGGTGGCCGATCTCGTCGCAGAATGCCTCGTACTTCTCAATCTGCGGTCGGCTGTCGGCGATGCGCTTCTGGATTTGTTCCCTGCCGCGGCGGTCCTTGTCGGAATCCTTCAGGACACCACCGAGCGTGCCGCCATCGAGGGGGCTCCACGGGATGAAGCCCAGTCCGAAGCGCTCGCACGCGGGAAGCACCTCAAGCTCGACCGAGCGCGCGCGCAGATTGTACAGGCCCTGCTCGCAGACGAGCCCCATGAAGTGCCGCTCGCGGGCGTAGCCTTGTCCCTCGGCGATGTGCCAGGCGGGGAAGTTGGAGCTGCCGACGTAGAGCACCTTCCCTTCGCGAACGAGTTGCTCCATCGCCTGCCAAATTTCCTCCCACGGAGCCGTGCGGTCGATGTGGTGCATCTGGTACAGGTCGATGTGATCGGTTTGCAGGCGGCGCAGGCTGTCCTCGCAGGCGCGGCGAATGTGATAGGCAGACAGGCCCTTGCCGTTTGGGCCTTCCCACATTTCGCCGTAGCACTTTGTGGCCAGCACGATCTTCTCGCGGCGGCCGCCACCTTGAGCGAGCCAAGTGCCTATGATCTTTTCGGTGCGTCCCTTGTTCTCGCCCCAGCCGTAGACATTTGCAGTGTCGAAGAAGTTGATGCCTTCCTCAAGCGCGCGATCCATGATCGCGTGGGAATCCTTTTCGTCCGTATGCGGACCGAAGTTCATGGTTCCGAGACAGAACCGGCTTACCTTGAGGGCGGTGCGCCCCAGTCGTGTGTATTTCATGGTGCGACTCCTTTCCTGGAATGGACGCGTTCAGAATCGCAATCGCTCGACCGGCACCTCGACACTATTGAGGACCTCCCCCACCACCTGTGCAGCGGTCGTTCCCCCCAACCGGCTTTGCGGTTTCAATATCAATCGGTGACAGAGCACCGCGGGGGCGATCCTTTTCACCAGGTCCGGCGTCACAAACAGTTCGCCCTCCATCCACGCCATCGCCTGGCA
>CAZVAQ010000242.1:0-3593 GCA_964625145.1 uncultured Candidatus Sumerlaeota bacterium | reverse complement strand
ACAATTGGAACTTCGCGACCGACGCTGCGCATGCAAGTGTGTGCCAGGTCGCCGATCGAGATCTCGTTGCCTGAACCGAGGTTGAACGCTTGGCCGTTTGCATCGTCCGGCGCGTCGGCACAGGCGATGAAGCCCGCCACCGTGTCCGCGATGTAATTCATGTCGCGCGTGGGGGCCGTTGCGCCGAGGCGCAATTCGTTCGCTCCGGCCAGCAACTGCGCAAGTATCGTCGGCAGCACGGCGCGTTGCGATTGGCGCGGGCCGTAGGTGTTGAACGGCCGCGCGATGACGGTCGGCAGGCCGAAGCTGGCGTGGAAGCTGCGCGCCATGGCATCGGCGGCGACCTTGCTGGCGGCATAGGGAGACTGCGGCTGCAGGGGATGATCCTCGTCGATGGGCACGCGTCGCGCGGTGCCGTAGACTTCGCTGGTGGAGGTATGCACAACGCGCCGCACGCCATGTGCGCGGGCGGCTTCCAGCACGTTCAGTGTTCCCTGCACGTTCGTCTGCACGTACGATGCGGGCGCTTCATAGCTCCAAGGGATGCCGATCAGCGCTGCGAGGTGATAGACCACGTCAACGCCCTTCATGAGGCGATGAACAAGGCCTGCATCGCGCACGTCGCCGGGGATGATCTCGATGCGCTCCCGCAAAACATCCGGTAGCTCTGCCAACCATCCTTCGCTCCGTTCTGAGCGATAATGCACCATCGCCCGCACGCGATTGCCCCGCCGCGCCAACTCCTCGCAGAGGTGGCTGCCAATGAATCCGCCCGCGCCGGTGATGAGGATGGTTTTCATGGGAAGAAGGATTCAGGATTCAGGAGTCGGGGGGTAAGTATTTGGGCAGGTCGAGGTTCATTCACACAAACGGGGAACGAAGAACGAGGAACTGCCCCCGTCAGGGGCGTCCCCACCGGGGATCATTCTGTGCGGCTTCGTAGTCTTCCAGGCGCCCGATGTCGAGCCATTGGCCGGTGTGGAGGATGCGCTCCACCGGGCGGTTGTGGGCCAGCAGCGACAACACCAATTGGTCGAAACCAAACGCGTCGCCGGGCTTGAAGTGCCCGAGCACCCGCCGGCTCATGGCATACACGCCGGTTGATACTTCGTAGCGCGAGACGGGCTTTTCGAGAAAGCCTGTGACCGTGCGGTTGTCTTCGCCGGTTTCGATCACACCGTAATCGATGCGCACCTGGCGCTGCGTCGTGGCGATGACGAGGTCGGCGTCGACCTCGTCGCGACGCTTGAGCAACGTGCCCGGATCGATGTCCGTCAGCAGGTCGCCGTTCATGACGACGAAGCTCTCGCCCAGGTCCTTCACAAACGCGAGCGGCCCGATGGTGCCAAGTGGCTGGTCCTCGAAGACGTACTCGATGTTCAAGCCGAAGCGTTGGCCATTGCCAAAGAAGGTGTGGATCAACTCGCCGAGGTGACCAACGCACAACGTCACATCGCGAAAGCCGCAATCGCGCAGGTTGCCCAGCACCACCTCCAGGATGGGCCGGTCGCCGATGGGCATCAGTGGCTTTGGCAGCACGGTGGTGTACGGGCGCAGGCGCATGCCCTGACCGCCGCACAGCACCACCGCGCGGGCATTGGCCGGTTTTTTCTCAGCGCTTGACGGAGTCATGCGGCACCTTGATCTGCTGCGCCGCGGAGCGCATGGCCTCCTGGCGCAGGAAGTGATTGCACAGCACCAACGCCATCATTGCCTCGACCATCGGCACGGCGCGCGGCAACACACACGGATCATGGCGCCCGCGCGGCATCAATTCCGCCTCGTTCCCCTGGTCATCCACTGTTTGCTGCGGCTTCAGGATCGTGGCGACGGGCTTGAACCCGACGCGGATCGTGATGGGTTCGCCGTTGCTGATGCCGCCCTGCACGCCGCCGCTGCGGTTGGTGCGCGTGTGGATCTCGCCGTCGCGATTGTAGAAGGGGTCGTTGTGCTGGCTGCCGCGCAGGTAGGTGCCTTCGTACCCGGAGCCGACCTCGAACGCCTTGCTGGCGGGGAGGGAGAGCATTGCCTTGGCCAGGTCCGCCTCCAGACGGTCGAACACCGGCTCGCCCCACCCGGGGGGAACGTTGCGGGCCACGGCCTCGACGGTGCCGCCGACCGAATCGCCATCGCTCTTCACCGCGCGGATCAGCTCGGCCAGGCGCTCGGCGGCGGCCGCGTCGGGGCATCGCACGATGTTCGATTCGACCTGCGCCTCGGTGACGGTCTCGGGATCGACCTCCGACCCGATGTCCTGCACGCGCGCGACCCAGGCGACGATGTCGACCCCGGCGCACAGCTTCAGGATCTTGCGGGCGATGGCGCCGGCGGCCACGCGGCCGATGGTCTCGCGGGCGCTGGCGCGGCCGCCGCCGGCCCAATTGCGCAGGCCATACTTGGCGTCATAGGTATAATCGGCGTGGGACGGCCGGTAGAGGTGCCGCCAGCTCTCGTAATCCGTCGCGCGGGCGTCCGCGTTGCGGACCAGGATGGCGATGGGCGTGCCCAGCGCGCGGCCCTCGAACACCCCGCTGAGGATCTCCGCCCGGTCCTTCTCGGCGCGGGCGGTGGTGATGGCGCTTTGGCCGGGGCGGCGGCGGTCCAGCTCGTGCTGGATTTCCTCCACGCTGATCTCCAGCCCCGGCGGGCAGCCGTCGATGACGACGCCGACGCCCCCTCCGTGGCTTTCGCCAAAGGTGGAAATCCGGAAAATCTCTCCAAATACAGAGCCCATGCGCGGCGCCTCGCTCTCGCCTGTTGAGGGGGAGTGTGGCAATCGGGCGGGGGAGAGCAAGTAGGATGAGCCCGGAGGGCCACGGAGGGCGACGCGGGGGACTCGAGGACGCCGGGGACTAGAGGGGATAGCCGCGCTCGATGGCGACCTCGCGCTTGATTTTCTGGAAGAGGGCCTCGGCCGCGCCGGAGCCCTCCGGCGGGCGGTTGGGATAGCGGTTCAGCCGCTCGCGGGCCTCGGCGTCGATGTCGTCCTCGCGTTGCAGGTCCTGGATGATGGTCTGGGTGATGAGGCCGGAGACGAACCGGGCGCCGCGCGTGGCCTCGACGGCCCCCTTGTCGAGGAGGTCTTTTGTGATGCGGTCGGCGATGTGGCGGATTCGTTCCTCGGACAGGCGCATGAGGGGCGGGCTCCCGGATTCATCTTGCGCCCGACAGGGTGGCAGTTCGATACAGCGGCGCAATTGGTACTGATGATACCCATCCTGCGAGGGAACGCAAAATGAACGACTTTGGCGGCAAGAGCTATGCACCATCCGTGGAGGCGACATCTGACGAAAAGACGATGGCGATCGTCGCCTATATCCTCAGCGTGCTGTGCTGCTTCATCGGGCCACTGATCATCTTCCTCATCAAGAAGGACTCGTACTTCGTCAAGCAGGCGTGCCTGCAGAGCATTGGCCTTTGGGTATTGGCCTTTGTCGCCGCGATCGTGCTGGCCTTGGTCACCTTCTTCCTCGGCGGCATCGCTGCGGGACTTGCGACAGTCGGGCAGATCTTCTACATTGTGATCGCTTGCATCAAGGCCTCGGAGGGCAAGGTTTACGAGTTCCCGCTCTCCGGCTCCATCGTCGCGGGAA
>CAZVAQ010000241.1:0-3616 GCA_964625145.1 uncultured Candidatus Sumerlaeota bacterium | reverse complement strand
TAATGTTTCCCTCACCCCGACACCGTCCAGTCAAACCTCACAAACTCATTCTCCACCGAGCCGTCATCGAACAGCTCCACCAAGCCGTAACCGTTGTAGAACTCCTGGTACGGTCCGCCCCACCAGCCGGCGCAGACGGCGCCATTGCAGAAGTACTTCACGCCCAGATAATCAACCCGGTCCACCAGATGAATGTGTCCGCTCAGGGACGTCTTGACGTTTGGATGCCTGTTGAAAAGGTCCTTCAGCCGTCGCGCGTCGATGTGCATCCACGCGCCGGGGACGACCCAGTTGCCGCTCTTCTCATTGTCGCCGTCAAAGTACGGACAGGCTGCAAAGATGGGAATGTGCGAGAGGATGAGGACCGGTGTGCTTGCGGGAGTCGCCTTCAGGTCCGCTTCCAGCCATGCAAACTGCTCCTCGTCCAGCTTCGCCGTGTAGCTGCTCCCGCCGTCGCTGTGCGTGCTGTCGAGCACGATGAAGTGCCAACCGGCCTGGTCGTAGCTATAGTAGCGGCGATCCAGCCCCAGCGCCTGCATGGCCCACGCCTTGCCATACTCCGGTTCGTCGCCGGTGGTCTTGCTGGCGCCCTTGTTCCATCCCCACACGTCATGGTTGCCGATGCAGTTGGTGACGGGGAGCGAGCATTCGTTGCGCATCGTCTCCTCCCAGATCTTCCACTGCGCCGCCACGCGATCGCGGTTCTGGTTCAGGGCGTCCATGATGCAATCTCCGCCAATCATGATGAGGTCGGGTTTGGCGGGATGGGATTGGGCGTGGTGGAGGGCCATTGCCATGCCGGCCTGCGCATTTCGTTCCGGCTGGACGTGAATGTCTGTCAGGTGGGCAATGGTCAGGACCTTGCGACGGTTGCTGTTCGGAAGCGCGGTGGCGTCGCTCTTCGCAAGTGTCGTGCATCCGGTGGTCATGGCCACAACTCCCGCCGCGGTGCCGCCGGCCAGAATCTCGCGCCTCGTCAAGCTGTCCTTCATGTTGGTTGGTCCTTTCGTCTTGTCGCGCTTCAGGCCTTGGCGGGTGTCCACCCAAACTCCACGTACTGCCAATCGTAGCTTCCGTCCTCGAACAGTTCGAGGATCGTGTAGCCGTTTTCGAATTCGTTGCAGGGGCCTTTCCACCAACCGGCGCACACGGCTCCGGAGCAGATGTAGCCCACGCCGAGGTAATCCACCCGATCCACCATGTGCATGTGGCCGCTCAGGCATACCTTCACCGTCGGGTGCTGCCGGAACAAATCCTTCAGGCGAATTGCATCGACATGCATCCAGCTTCCCGGGACGTCCCAGTTGCCATTCCGGATGCGATCTTCATAGAAGAACACAGTGGAAGAGACGATTGGGATGTGGGACACAATGACGGTGTGCCGGCCGGGTGGCACGCGGCCGAGGTCCTCGGCGAGCCACTCGAATTGCTCTTCGTCCAGCTTTGCAATGTAGCCCTCGCCGCCATCGGTGTGCGTGCTGTCCAGCATCACCAGATGCACGCCCTTGAAGTCCATGCTGTAGTACCGACCCGGCAGGCCCATTTCGTCGATGGCCCATTGCTTGCCGTAGAAAGGCTCGTCGCCGGTGGCCTTTGACCATGTCTTGGCCCATCCCCAGATGTCATGGTTGCCGATGCAGGAGTACAGCGGCAGCGAGCACTCCTCGCGGACGGTGTCGCTCCAAATCTTCCAGACCTCGGTCGTGCGCTCGCGCCACTGGGCGAAGCCGTCCATGATGTTATCACCGCCGGACAGAATGATGTCCGGCTTTGCGGGATGTGATTGAGCATGGCGGAGTGCCATTGCCAAGCCCGCCTGCGCATTCAGCTCCGGCTGCACGTGGGTGTCGGTGAGGTGCGCGATGGTGAGGATCTTGCGCGGCCGGGGAGAGCCGCTGGACAACTGAGGCTGCGACGCGCCGGAAGTGACGCAACTCGTTCCCAAGGCGGCGATTCCGGCGGTGGCGACGCCCGCCTGCAGTACTTTCCGCCGGTGCCAGATCTTCTCCATGATGATTCCTCTGCCGCCTTGGTGTCTGGTCTGCTGCCGCCCGACCCCAATCGCTACTCAATGAATCGCGAATGTATCTCCCAAACCGGGCGGCGGCGGAATCAGAAACTGCAAGATGCGCTCCATGTACTGCCCGGGGCGTTCGTCCGGGGCCAGGCATTCAAGCGGCGCCGGGAATACCACCAGCCGGTAGTCCCCCTTGTACGAGACTGCCGCGGCGCTTTCTCCCGGGGTGGGTTGGTAAACCAGCTCCCTGACTCCGCCACTGGTGGCCATGATCCTGTCGAGTGGGAACTGCGCCGTATTGCAGCCGCCAAAGTTCGAAAAGCTGATGTCCTCGAAAATCGTGGTCACGGCCGAGTTCATGAAGTTCACACCCGCATCCGGCAAGTACGCCTCGTGCTTCAGGACCTCGTGAAGAAATTCGCCGGAGGCCGCATCCCCTCCGAACGCGGGATCCATGTTGGTGGCCAGCTTCGAACCGGAGATCATCAACGCTCCGCCTCCGTTCAGGTAGGCTGACAGTTGCGTGCGTTGGTTCGCCGTCAGCAGGTGTGTCTCCGGCGCGGTATGCTCGAAATACCACAGGATGGCGGCATATCGCGTCAGGTCCACACTTCCGCTTTCAATCCGGTCGACTGGTGCCATCTCCAGTCCATACTCGTCGCCCAATGCATCGAGCAGGGCCGTCATCGACGTCGGCAGAGGAGTCGCCGCGGTTGGATCATTCTCCCCGGTTCCCCGGGCTAGCAGCACCAAAGGCCCGCTCTCGACGGCGCGCGCGATCAAGGCACTGGACGCGGGGCCCTCACCATCGTCGTTGTAGGCCGCAACCCGGTAGGCGCAGATCGCGTTGAGCGGCACCGTGTCCAGGTAGACGTGCGGTGCTGTGGTTGTCGTGGCCACCTGCACAAACGGGCCGCCATCCATTGACCGATAGATCCGGTGTCCTTGGGCATCCTGCCCAGCCGTCCATTGCACCACCACCCGTGGCGGATTCCCGGCGGGGCGAACGTTGTACAGAATCGGCTGCCCTGGCAGATGGAAGGTCGGGACGTCGCTTCCCGCCAGGACCCGCACGGCGTCATCGAGCGCCTGGCGTGTGGCGGGCTGGTCGATGCCGTGATTGTTGTTGTGCTGGAAGGAGAAATATACGCGCTCGTTGTTGTGCCGGTTCCTGACGTAGCCGGACAGCGCAATGGTCACGTTCAGCGATCCCGTCTTGCCGTGCACACGCCCTGTTGTATCCGTTCCGCACAGCCGGCTGCCGAGCGTGCCGTCCGTGCACGCAATCGCGTAGGATGCCTCGAAATTCGGATTGTTCTCGCGCATGTAGCGGAACAATCCCACCATCATGCGCGCGGTCTGCCGGTTGTTGTAGGATAAACCCGAACCATCCGCCTGCGCGAATTCGGTGGAATCGAATGGCTTGTTGTCCGCCATCCATGCTTCAATGACTGCCCGCCCCGCGGCATACGTGTCGAACGAAGGATTCTTGCCGTTCATCTTGTAGCCCAGATGGCGCGAGATCATGTCCGCCGCAGGATTGATGCTGATCTTGTTCAACGGCCGGAGCAGCAGGTTCAAATTGTAGCCGCCGACATC
>CAZVAQ010000240.1:0-3623 GCA_964625145.1 uncultured Candidatus Sumerlaeota bacterium | reverse complement strand
CCGGTGAGCACAATCCCATCGTCGTTGATCTTGTTGATCGTCATGACCGTGGCGACGGTTGACCGGTTGTTCCAGATCAGCCCATCGCGCCACAAATCATCGACCACGAGGCCCAGGGGGTAGTGCGAAGGCTTGATGAGGATCTTGCCCTCGATGACGTCCCAATGCTCGATCCCCTCGATGTACCACCCCTCCCAGAAGGTGTCGTCGCGAAGCGGGAAGATGTCGTCGGTGTAGGGTCCGGCTCCGACGTAGGGATCATCGACGTACGCCGTTCGGGGATAGTTTGTGTTGATGATCGGGCATCCGCCGATGGCGCTCCCGGGCTCGGTCAGGACGACCGGCTGGTGGCCCTCGTCGACGTGGGTCGCGGCGTAGGTCGGCACGGCGTTAGACTCCCGGGTCGATCAGGACGGCCATCCCCATGAATCGCGCGGGCTCGGTGACGGCGCGGCGCGACTTGTAGATCGGGAAGAGCTTCCAGACCTGGGAGCCGATGGTGATCTCCTCGTCCTCCTCGTACCCTTCCGTCCAGCAGGCGCGCGCGCCGGGGATCGCGCCCTGGACCGTCCACCACCCCGCGCGGCCGATCTTGGGGGTTATGAAATAGCCGGGCATGAGCGGCGTCACAATGTTGGCCTGATTCGAAACCACGTCAGGGGAGTAGAAGATGGGAATTGAAGATCCGAAGGGCAAATCGCCCACATTCATGCTTTTTGATGTTCCCGACCGCAAGAAGGACGTGAATGCGGAGGCATTGGTCGCGCTGTTGGAATTGGCATGAATTAGACACCACACACCATCGTGACGGAGAATGGCTCCCATGACCGACACGTCGCCTGCGGTTCCGTAGGTAGACCCATTATTGAACAGGTTGATGTGCGTTCCCGTAGAAGCCGAGCTGCTGAAGTCGTCGAAGTCGAGGACCGCCTGAGACCAGCGCCCTCGCATCAGGCTGCCTGTGTACCAATAGCCGTTGTTGACGCCCGGATAGTTGTCAGCGATTCCCATGCAGAAGTGCTGGTATGACCCCGAGGCGAACTTAGCGACGCCGTAGAAGTAGGTTTCTGAGGCGATGAAAAAGTAGGTGAAGCTAATCGCGTCAGCGTCCTTGGGGATGGAAATCCCAGTGTTTCGATCATTTCCCGAGGCCGAAAGTGAGGGCTGATTCTCGCCAGCAAGGCCTGACGTGAAGGCTGTCGAGGCGAGAAGGCGCATCCGAGGTCGTGTGTTGGTGATCATGCTCGTGAGATGAAAGTAGACGCCGTCGTTGGGGGCGACCATCCGGAGCGTCACCTGGGCGTCGCTGGCGAAGCCGATCACGTTCCCGGGCGTGAGATGCTCGGTGACGACCCACATGCCCGTCAGCTCGGTGCTCACAAAGTTTGCGAGCTTGGCGACGAGATCGATCTGCCCGTTTGCGCTGCCCGTCTCCATCTTGATCGTCATGGCGGTGTCGGTCCTTTCAGGAGGGCCACGAAGGCGCTCGAGTGCGTGAGCTCCCAATTGGTCGCGAGTGTGTAGTCGTTTCCGTCGAACTGCACGGTGTCGCCCAAGTTCATGGGCTCGGCAGGCACCCACCGGCATGTGGGCTTGAGCTTGCCGATGGGGACGCAATTCCCCGAGATTCGCCCACTCATGATGGTGTCGTGGACAAAGACGGTGATGTCGAACATGGGGTAGTCGCCGCCCTCGGTGACGTCGATCTGGACGCGGTTTCCACTGTTGCGCGAGGTGCTGTTGTTGCCGGGGAGGAGGGAGATGGGCGACAGGACGCAGAATGGGTTTGACGTGTTCCAGGAGGTGACGACGCGCAAGGGATACCAGATCCCCCCCGGCCCGCGCACCCAACAGGAGGGGGCAGTTGTGCCTGTATAGCTCGTCTCCGATTGGTTGCTTTGCCCTTTGAACATCCATACCGCGCTCGAGAGTTCCGGCGTGTTCCAACGCTGCTCAGGATTCCCCGCGTCGGCCCCGACGATGATCGGGTGCGTGAACTGACTCGGCGGCGCGTAGGGTTCGAAGAAGCCGAAGTAGCCCAGATGGCACGAAGGGCCGGTCTGGGCGCGGACGATGCAATGCTCCTTGTCGGCGATGATCAGGTAGGACATCGACGTGTTCTGCAGGCACATTCGCGGCATGTTGACCGAGAACTGGTTGGCGGGCATTCCCGGCTGGGCGAAGCGGTCGCTTGAGCCGTCGTATCCCGTCCCGGCGCTGATGACGAGATTGTAGCGCCCGGCGACGACGTCCCAGCTCGGCTCCAGGGTGACGACGAGCGTCGAGCCCGCCGTGTTGGTCGTCGTAAGGATCACGTAGCCGGTCTCGTCGGTAAAACCGGCGGTGGTGTTCTCCTGCTCGACCCAATCATTGCCGACGCCGATCTTCGTGTCGTCGGTCAGGAAGTCGACGATCTTGGAGAACAGGTCCATGAAGTTCGTCGCGGTGCCCTCTTCGATGGCTGCCATCAGCGAGCCCCTCCGTCTTCTCGGGTGATCTGAACGATTGCCTGGCGGAAGCGTCCCGACCGCTCGGCGAAGGTGAGAATGTCCTCCTCGGCGATGATGACCGCGCGGTCGACCTGGCGCTCGGTGCCGCGGCCGCTGATCGCGCTCGTGTCACCTGCGTTCAGACGGTCCAGTGCATCGACGCCGCGACGGGAAACGACGTACTCGCCCCGCTGTAGAACGGCGGAGACCTCGTCCGGCGACGGTCCGTTGGACGAAGGCATTCGGAAAGGAGCCCCGCCGACGAGGCCGCCTGAGTGATAGGTGGCAGCGCCTGACAGATACGGCGTATTCATCGCGCCGAGTCCGCCCGAAGCATTGACTGCTGGACCGGCCGTCATTGCTGCCGAATCCATCGCAGTCAATGCGGCAGTCATGCCCGGAATGAGATTCAAGACTGCCAGAATCGCCGCCGTGGCCAGGGCCTGGGCGATGATGCGCTGCATGGCCTGAACGACCCCCAGCGCCATGTCACGGAAAGCGTCGCCAATACTCTTCGAGCGATCGGAGATGTCCACGGCGAACTGGGCAAGTGCGTCCCGAGTGGAATAAAGAGCGCTGTTTGTCATGTTTGCAGCCTGCTGGGCGACCGTTCCTTGGGTTTCGGCCCACTGGATCATCCCAAGCTCTGCGCCTTTAAGTGCGTCATTGGAAGCCAGGATTGCCTCTCGCCGCTCGTATTCAATACGCCTCTCCGCTTCAACAATCGCGTCGGCCGCCTCATTTGCCAACAGGCGGCGGTACTCCCAGAACGCTTCCTCGTGCTGCTGCAGGATGCCGAGTGTCGCCATAGAGTGGCGCATCGCCTCGACGTCGCGCTCGAATAGCTCGGCAATCCCTTGTGGCGTTTGCGACAGCTCGCGGCGCTGCATCTGCTCGATGGTTGAATTCAACTGGTAGACAAGATCGGCAATCTCCTGCTGCCGCGCTTCGAATGCAGTATCTATTGGACTGCCTGTCGACATTAGGGCCTGAAGTTGCTTGAGATCCTCCTCCACCTGCTTAATGGAATCGCCGACCTGCTCTGCTGGGGTCTCCATTCCCGCCTTGAAAACCTCCCCAAGCTCCTGCATCGAAGCCTTCATTCGCTCGATAGTGGCAGCGGAACCCTCTAGG
>CAZVAQ010000239.1:0-3643 GCA_964625145.1 uncultured Candidatus Sumerlaeota bacterium | reverse complement strand
CCACTCACACTCGCAGTCAGAAGCATCGCCAACACATTCATCGGACAATTACCCTCCAGAGTTGTCGCATCCTCACATCAAGCCCCTCGCCCAAACCCGCCGCTGGGCGGCTTTGCGCCATCCCATGCAGGCCAGTCCTTGATGTCTTCACGTTTGAGGATTTTCGCCCCACCGTCGAGCGACGCGATGGGCATTTCCTCGGCGACGCCGCGCATGGCGATGCGGCCGTCTGGCGCCTTGCGCGCCTCCACCGCGCCGCGGTTCTTGCCGACGGCTCCGAGGAATCCGTCCGCTGCTTGCTCACTCGCAAACTCCCGGGCGATGTCCACTCGTGTCTGGTGGGGCAGCGCCTCGGTCACCGTGCGAAGGTCAGGCTCGATGGCGATGGGCTCCCCCTTCTCGTCGAGCGGGTGCTCGATGATGCCCGCCGCGACAGCGCCGCGGTACGAATACAGCAGGCAACCATCGACAGCATCCTCCGCGGCGTCGGTCAGGTGGTAGAGGCAGGTGACGAGGATCACGCGGCCGTCGCCATTGGCGGCTGGGACGTCCTCGTACTGCTTCGTTTCGATGCCGGACACCGGCCGCCCTCGGTGGTCCACCTGCCGAAGCGGATGGCCGAACGCGGCGTTGAACGCGGCCACGCGGGCCGTCGGGTTGAGGCTGGCTGGAATGTGGAGGAACAGGCTCATCCGAATGTCACTCCATAATTGTCAATCAACCACTGCTTTGTTTTCTCGCGATAGGTCTGGTCGCTCAAAGCGTCGGCAAATGCGACGAACTCAATTGAACCGTCCATGTAATCCGAGCTTGCCCGTCCAACGTACATGGCGACTGATTGAGCTGCCGGAGTGCTGTCGCCAGATGTGTTCGCGACGGACGAAACGGGATCGTTCACAAAGAGGGTTCGGCCAGAAGCGTTAGCCTCGCCAACGATGAACTTCATCTCGCCGTTGTTCACGCTCGCGTTTGAATAGGACAGATCGAGTGCCCCTGTCCCCCAGAACGACTGAAGAATGGCAGTGTTGTATCGAATGACTGTGCGGGCGAAGTTCGCGTTCCCATCGCCTCCGATGATGCCCTTCACGCTCGACGCGATCGTTGCCCGTGAAGCGATGACCACACTCCGTGCAGCGCCCGTGAACGCGTCGCGAAGAGCATCGGGAACGTTCATGAAGTACGAACGCGACTGGATGAACAGCATGCGCTTGTTTGCCGCATCCCACTGCGGCATGTTCGCCAGAGTGCCCTGCGTGAACGAGTAAAGCCCCCGCATCCCCATATCCGCGCTGACCTTGCGGTCGCGCCAATCGGCTGTCGGCAGCGGCGCCTCATATTCCTCCGTCCCATCGTACTCACCTTGGGCGATCTCGAATATGTCAGCGGAGGGCGTTGCGATGATCGTCTGGGCGCCTTCCAGATTTGGAAAAGCCCCAAGATCCCCATCGAGAAACGCGACATCCCCGTTCAGGAAACCGTGCCCAGCGCAGCTCACGGTCGCCTTGCCAAGGATGGAATCGCACACAATTTGCGTGATTGAACGGGCAGCGACGTAAGTGTGCTTCGACGTGTCCCACGCATTGTAGACCTCGATGACGCCTGGGTTGTCGGTGGGGGAGAACGACTCGCCACCACCGCCACGCCGCGGCCGCCCCAACCTACCTGGATGCACCAACTGTGGGCTCATGTCCCTGTCGTCCCTGAAGTCACTGAAGTCCCTATTAACCGCACTCCGTCACAGACACTTCGCCGCCCAGCACCGACACATACTGCCCAGGATCGATCCCGAAATACTCCACCGAATCCGCAGGCAAATACGCATCCCCCTCCGTCGCGGCAACATCCGAGCCGCCAATCGCGATCCGACTCGCCGCCCCCACCGTCGCCACCCGAATCAAAGACGTCGTCGCACCAACCCCCGCCTCCGTGCGATCCGCCGCCTCCGAACCATCCAGCGTGTGGCTAGTCCCCAGATACGCCGCCTGGAACATATAATTTCCGACTCTTCCGCTCTGCTCAACCACTCGTGCGTGTCGACTCATCTCCGTGTCCTCCGTATCTCTGTGGTGAATCCCGCTCTTGCTCTTCCTACGGCTCCTCACTCGCCCCATCCAACACCCACACCGCCGCGTCACCAGCATTCGCAAT
Source organism: uncultured Candidatus Sumerlaeota bacterium (assembly GCA_964625145.1). Lineage (GTDB taxonomy): Bacteria > Sumerlaeota > Sumerlaeia > SLMS01 > JAHLLQ01 > CAYTRP01. The sequence continues at coordinate 1,495 of CAZVAQ010000239.1, read as the reverse complement.
CACCTCCGCATACACCACCTGCCCCATCGCGCTCACGCCAGGGAACGTCATCCCGACGGCGCTTCCGCCATCCACCAGAGTCAGACTCAGCGGTACAGAACGCTGGCTCACAAGCTTACACCGCCAGCCAACAGGCAAATCACTGCGCAGCTCGAATGTTGAGACAGTCTCCGGCAGCAGCACCGTGTTCCCTTCGTCAGTCACCGCCGTCTCGTCGATTGTCAGTGCCGACCGCACCGACGGTCGCCGAATCGGGAACGTGTCGAACCGCGCGGTCTTGACCGATTCGGGATCCGTCTCCGTATCAATCAACACCACCCGATCCGCACTCTTTGGAAAGGCCTTCACATCAAGGTCCACCCCACCCTTCTCCACAACCTGCGCCGGCGTCGCATTGCCAAACCGCGTCCCGTCAGAAGACGACTGCCACGCGATCAGCGGATCCGCCACACTCCCAAACCCCGTCGCGCCAGAACCATTCAGCCTGTTGATCTCATTCGCCATGATCAGCCATCCTCCCCCACGCTGATGTACTCACCACCGACCGTCACATACAGCCCCCCACCAACCGTCAGGCAATTCAGCCGCGTTCTCGTGCACAACACCTCCACCACCGCACCCTTCTCCTCCCGGTCGCTGATCGAATCGATCCCGTACCGAAACGGACCATCCTCGATCCGGTGACTCTCCCGCAGCTGCTCCATCCCCCTCAACGTCAACCGGCACCGCGTACGGTCCTGCGGACGGTCAGCCTCCATCAACTCCCGCCCAGTCTCGTTCACGATCCCGCACCACCGCACCGCGATCGTCTCCCAAACACGGCGCACACTCCCGTCCGGCAACACCGTCTCCACCGCCTCCTTGATCCTCACACGATGCCGCAACCGGCCTGCTCGTATCATCGCCCTACCTCAACGTCGGAATGCGGAAGGAATTCACCAGCGCCCTGAAACCACGCTCCACCTTCGACGTAATCGTCCCGATCACGCTGTCCTCGCGATTCTCGTAATACTCCGCCGCCAAAATCTTGATCGCCTGCTTCGCCGCCGCCGGCACCGCGCTCGCCCCACCAAAACCAGCCACGTACCGAACCCTCACCGGCATCGAACGCGTCGACAGCCGCGGCGGCACAAACCCGTCCAGGAACTCCAGCCACGCCGGCTGCCGCTCAGACCTCAGCGCATAGTTCGCAGCATCCACCTCGTGCCACGCATCATCCTCCCCCAGGTACTCCACCGCCGACACACTCGCCGCCGGCGGCAACGGCAACACCACCGCGTCAGCCCACCTCCCAAAGTACGCCTCCAGAGTCCGCGACACCAACGCACGCTCGCTCTCCGTCTCCGCAACGTGCGTCGCCACCTCCACCAGCTCCGCACAGTAATCGTCCTCATAATCATGGTCGATCCGCGCCTGCAACTTCATCTCCGCAACCGACACCGCCGCCTCCGCAGGAGGCGTCACCACCCTCAACGCACAATGCCGCAACGGCTCG
>CAZVAQ010000238.1:0-3643 GCA_964625145.1 uncultured Candidatus Sumerlaeota bacterium | reverse complement strand
AATCTCGCCGCATAACATCAACCCACAGACGAGGCCAACGCTCCTCTATTCAACGTACCAAATTGCGCCAAATCATCTGACGACGGACAGGCGTATTTGGGGAAGCCGTGGGATGAGTCATCCGGGAAAGGGGAACTACGGCCAGCAGGCGATTTGCGCAACGGAGCCAAGGGGAGTGTCAAGGCAATTCAGTCTGTGCCAAGCTTGATCAGATACGACCTTACAGTTTTGATCTTTGCTGTCTTTGCTCCGCCAGTAAAAATTAGAACATGGCAGAAGGCGTAGGACTGACCGTCCTTGGTGGTAAACTTTCCATCAACGCCGCAATCTGTCCCATGCGTGATGATTTTATCGATGCAGAGGCGCTCAACCTCAGCGTTACGGAGCAGATGTTCCCGAACCATGGCTTTACCGGTGGCGGACCATGACCCAACCATCTCCCAGTGTACTGCGTCACTTAGATAATTCAGGGCTGTATCAAGTTCCTCGTATAGAGCGATAAAAAATTCCCTGATGGTGCGTTTTCGGGGAGCATTGCCACAATCCTCAGGAGCGTCGACAATTATCAACTCGCTACCTCCGGTCAGAGATCTAAATATGCGTACGGAAAGCGCACTATACTGCGTTGATGACGTCTACGTCCATTCGTCACACCGCAACACGATTAATGCGTTCCGGCAGACGAGTGAGCGACGATGGAGGCGGCCGGGCGCGCTGATTTCGCGCGGAAGGCCGATTGGGTGTCCGAGGGGATGGTGAAGGCTACGATATCGCGAGTTTCACGCCAGACGGTCAGACACGCTTGATCGAGGTGAAGACCACAAACGTGTGGGAACGGACGCCCTTCCACATCACCCGCAACGAGCTTCCGGTAGCGTACGAGGGCGATCCCCACGGCCATCACCCACATGCTGATCGACCCAGACCGGGCGGCCGCCGCACGCGCGCAGGCCGCGATGCTGAAGATGCGCAAGATCGACATCGCCGCGATGGAGGCCGCCTTTCGCGGCGCGTAGACACGGGCTTTTGGCCTCCTATCCGGCTGCCCGATCTGGACCAATCAACCGTCGAGCAGCCGTTTCCGGCGTCTCATGAGATAGGCGCGCATCGCCGGATCCTGCGCCAGACCTGCCGCAACTTCATAGGCTTCCAGCGCCATCTCCCGCTTTCCCGCCTCTGCCGCCAGTTGCGCGCGTCCGGCCCAATATGGCTGGTAGGATTCCATCCGGGGATCCTGTTCCAGCGCAACGACCTCTTGGAGCGCCCCGGGGGCGCCTTCGACATGGCTTCGCGCCAATGCCTGTTGAGCCGGACAACCGGCGACGGCAGCAGGGAAAAAAGCAGATCGTAGAGCGAGGCGATCGCCTGCCAATTGGGTGCTTCGCCGTTCCGCCGGGAACAATGGACCGACTGGATGGCTGCCTCGATCTGATACCGGCCGCTTGGGCCGCTCCGGTTGGCGGCATGCAGCAAGGTCTCGGCGGCGTTGAACGCCCCATGGTCCCACTGCGACACATCCTGTTCGTCCAGCGGAACATATTCTCCCTGCGGTCCCCGCCGTGCATCCTGCCGGGCACGCAGATAGAGCATCAGCGCGAGCAGCCCCTTGGCCTCTGAGCTGTCCGGTACCAGCGACACGACGCATTGAGCGAGCCAGATCGCCTCTTCGGCATGTCCCTTGCGGCCGATCCAGCCGCGCGTGAACGCCGCATAGATTGCGTCGTGTGCAGCGGGCAGTTGCTCTGCAAGCGTTTCCGGGTCCGGCTCCTCGAAACCGAGGCCCAGTTCCTTGATCCGCGCCTTGGCCCGCACCAAGCGTTGCGCCATGGTGGCCGGCGGCACGAGATAGGCTGCCGCGATCTCGGGCGCGGTGAGCCCCAGCAGGATTTGCAGCATTAATGGGGTCCGCAGGGCGGGATCGATTTGGGGATGCGTGCACACCAGCATCAACGCCAGCCGGCGATCTGGAAACGTGGCGTTGCCACCTCCACCTTGCTGAAACTCCTCGGCCATCGTCGCCAGATGCTCCTGCGCGGCTTGGGCCGTGGTGCGCCGTCGCGCGCTGTCGATCTGCTTGCGCCGCGCCACGGTCAATAGCCACGCTTCGGGATTGGCGGGAACACCCTGTTCCGGCCATTGTCGCAGCGCGGCGACCAGCGCATCCGCCAGCGCATCTTCGGCGCCCGATATATCCTGCGCTCGCGGCGCAAGCAGTGCAAGCAAGCGCCCATAGCTCTCGCGCGCCATATGCTCGGCCGTGCGCTGCGCTTGGGTTGCCTGATTCAATTTTCGCTCCGGTTGCGAATGCGGCGCACTTCGACTGTCCCCCAAGTCGCGCCGGGGCATCTAGACGCCCACTATCGCGCTTCGTCCTCGTCGCGAACATCTATGATGACATACCCGCCGATCTGTTCGCGAGATTCGACGAAGGGGCCATCCTGCACCCGGACTTCGCCGTCGCGGACCGTTACTAGGGAGGCCGTGGAGGCGAGGTCGAGCGCTTCGGTCGCGACAAAGGCACCGGCTTTTTCCAGCGCCTTCACGTATGCGCGCATCTGGTCCAGTCCCGCCTGCATCTCTTCCGGCGAGAGGTTGGCACCGGCGGTTTCATCAGCATGAAGCATCAGCATGTACCGCATGATTGGGTCCCTCCATTCTCGTTCACACATCATCGTGCACCTACGACCTGCTGCAGAAGGCCACTGGCCTCAGCCGGTCGACGATCGCTCGCGGGCTCGGTTTCATCGAAGGTAAGCTAGTCGAGAAGCTCTCGCAGAGCCGATATAGGATCACCGGATACGACCCTGGCCGCGGTTGGGCGATGCTACCGGCAAGGCCGTTATACTCGGGCAAGGGCGAGATCGGCTTTTTCCAGGAGTTCCACTGCCGGAAGGCTGTCGAGCTCAACGCACTTAAGCTCTATCTGCTCTTCGTGTCGCGGCGTGATCGGAACGACAACATGGCCCACGTCACCTACGACATGATCGAGGACTACACCGGCATCGATCGCTACGACATCAAGCCCGCGCTTAGCTTCCTAGCTGCCAACGGCATGGTCCACATCGAGCACGTGCCGAGCAAGGTGAGTAAGTTCGGGGTCGCCAACGCGTACCGCATCACTCGCCTCGAAGCTTATCGCCATATGGGGACGACTGGCCGGCAGTACGACGCCAGCGGCTTCTTCAACGGGCCGAGCGAATAGGATGCCTTTCCAATCGCCCCTATGCAACCGCGCTGGACGCGCAACTTTTAGGTTCGCTTCGGGCCAAAAGCTGACATGGATCGCTTCGGTCGCCAATGACCGCAATTTGGTCGGATGCCGAACGGCAGCTATCCGCCATCCATTTTCACAAGCGGACAGTCTGCTGACGGCCCCAAACTCGCCGACACATAACTCTCCTGCGGGAGGTGAATGTCGTTCCCATAATGGACTTCACCGCGAACTCGCGGGTTCGCTTCCCATCCACAGGGCAGTGTCGCCGGGCACATGCGACACGGGCAGACTTTTGGTAGGTCGCCCCAATGTCGCCCCAATACCAAGTCGCCCCAGTGGCCTAAAAATAAAATCTAGAAATTTCAGTGGATTAGTGGTGCCGGCAGCAGGACTTGAACCCGCGACCCTCTGATTACAAATCAGATGCTC
>CAZVAQ010000237.1:0-3647 GCA_964625145.1 uncultured Candidatus Sumerlaeota bacterium | reverse complement strand
ATCGTATCCCGAGGCCGAGCTTGAGGCCATGGGCGCCGATGCGCCACGCATCGAGGACGGCGACATGGAGACGATCTGCCAACCGATCGACTTCTTGGGCCTGAACGTCTACTTCGCGACGGAGATCGTCCGCGATGGACTCGGACCCCGCTCGCTGGAATCCTTCTATCCGAGGACCGACTTCAACTGGCCCATCACGCCGGATGCGGCCTATTGGTCTGTCCGGTTTACCAACGAGTTGTACGGTCCACTCGACATCCACATTACAGAGAACGGCTGCTGCTATCCGGACCAGGTCAACGACGCCGGCCGCGTGGAGGACTTCGCGCGTTTGAACTACATCCGCGAGACTTTGAAGGGCCTGCATCGCGCCACGGTGGAAGGCATCCCCTTGCGCGGCTACTTCGTCTGGTCCATTCTCGACAACTTCGAGTGGGGCGAGGGCTACTCCAAGCGCTTCGGGATCGTCCATGTCAACTTCTCGACACAGCAGCGCACGCCGAAGGCCTCGGCCGAATGGTACGCGCACACCATCGAGAGGAATGGCTTCTAGAGGCGCCGTCCCCATCGCGAGAAGGCGGGGGAGCAGGCCCCCAACATGCGCGGGCGACAAGGCATTCCCCGCTTGTCGCCCCGCATTCATTTGAGGAAACGAGTGGATACCATGAGCCTTGTCCCGTTTCGCGATGTGCCGCTGCTGCTGATGCTGTTGGCGATGCCGCTGCTTGCCTGCGCCCAATCGTGGGAACTCGTCTGGAGCGACGAGTTCGACGGCCCCGGCATCGACCCATCCAACTGGACTCACGAGGTCAACGGAGCGGGCGGCGGCAACAACGAGCTGCAGTACTACACGGCACGCGCCGTCAATTCGTTCATCCGCGACGGCAAGCTCGTCATCCGCGCCAACAAGGAAACCATCACCGGACCCGACGGCACGCGGCACTACACCTCCGCGCGGTTGAACACGGCCAACAAGCGCGGCTTCACGTACGGCCGCTTCGAGGCGCGCATCAAGCTCCCCTCCGGCCAGGGATTGTGGCCCGCGTTTTGGATGCTGCCGACGGATTGGGAGTATGGTGGCTGGGCAGCCAGCGGCGAGATTGACATCATGGAATATCGCGGCGACCAGCCGAAGACGCTCTACGGCACGATTCACTACGGCGGCCCGTATCCGCAAAACACACACACCGGCACCACCATCCAAACGCCCACCGACCTGTCGGAAGATTTCCATGTGTACGCAGTCGAGTGGGAGGAAGGCGTCATCCGCTGGTACTTTGACGGCGAGCTTTACCAGACGCAGACCCAATGGCACAGCACCGCTGCCCCATTCCCCGCGCCGTTCGATCGCCGATTTCATCTGTTGCTGAATGTCGCGGTGGGTGGGAACTTTCTACCCAACCCGCCGGACAATGCGGACTATTTCCCGCAGGAGATGGAGGTTGACTGGGTGCGCGTGTACCAACGTTCTGTTGCGCCTCCGCCCGCGCCATCCTTTGAAGTCGACTTCGACGACCAATCCAACATAGGTCCCACGGGCGGCGTCATCGGTTGCGATTGGGGCTATGGAGATCCCGGCTTCGTTGCGCCCGTGACACTTTCCCACGTTCCCCGCAATGGTGGACACGCTCTCAACATCAGCGCCGATCTCGTAAACATGGGGAGTGCCTATTCTTTCGTCGCCTTCTATGTGCGAACGGATCCGAACATCAACGCCGGCCGGGATTTCTCAACGGCGACGCACCTGCAATTCGATGCGCGCGTGAATCCCGGCAACAACCTGTCATGGCACGTGCGCCTGGAGGACAGTGCCGGCGACCCGGGACAGGAGCACCTCAACGACCGCGTCCCGCTCGACATGCTCAACAGTTCCTTCCAGACGATCACGCTGCCAATCACGGCCTTCACCGACGGCAGCAATGGCACACCCGTCGACATGTCCGTTCTTCGCGCCATCACGATCTTTGCGGAAGCGGGACCTGCATCGCAAACGCCCGCTCTCTCACCGCGCCTCACGATTGACAACCTGCGCCTGGCCTTTCCATCGGACACAATGAGGGGCGATGCCGATGGCAACGGCGTGCTGACCGTCGCCGATGTCACCGCCATTCACAATATGGTCCATGGTGTCACCCCCGGGCCACTTCCCGGCAATGGCGATGTGAATCAGGATGGTACGGTTGATTTGCAGGATGCGGAACTGCTCGTCGATCACTTGGTCAATGATACGCCGCTACCCTGAACATCCGCAGCATTCACCCCGCCGCTGTCGCCGTGACCTTTGGGCGGGCGGTTGATTCGCGCACGATCAGTGGCGTCTCCAGGATGATCGGCGCCATGGGCTCGTGCGGACTGTCCAACCGTGCCATGAACGCGCGGCCCAATGCGTCGCCCAGCTCAATGCCCTTGTGACGCACGGTCGTCAGGTGCGGCTTGAAGAAGATGCACCAATCATTGTCGTCAAAGCCGACGATTGATAGATCGTCCGGCACCTTGCGCCCCCAACGCCTGGCGCTGGCCATGGCGCCCGCTGCAATGACATCGCTGGCGCACACGACTGCGGTGGGCACCGGTGACGACCGCGCCAGGATGCCGTCCATCGCTTCCGACCCCCGCGAGAAACCATCGCCAAAATCGCAACCGCGCACGCATTCCTCGCGCACCGGCAGGCCGCACTCCTCCATTGCGCTGCGAAATCCTGTCTCGCGCTGCATGGAATCCAGCCAACCCGGCGTACCGCCCAAATACGCGATCTCCCGATGCCCGAGCGAAACCAAATGACGCGTGGCCGCGCGTGTGCCGGCGGCGTTGTCAAAACCCACAAAGCCCAACCGCCGCACCCAATCCTCGCCGGCAGAAGGATGACTCGCCACCATGATCGGCGCGTCGATCTGCGCCAACGCGCTCAGTTCATCGGGCGGCAACACGTCGAAGCGGATCACGGCGCCGCGCACGGCGTTGCTCGCCACCAACCGCCGCACCAGATCCGACACCTTTTCGCCCTCATCGGGAATCGTCAGGCTAAGAGACATGCCATGGGCCGAGATGATCGCCTCGAAGGCATAGAGCGTGTCGCTATGGAACTCGCCGCGCAACCCACCGGGCGACGCCACGATGAAGGCGACCGCCCTCGAATGACCTTGGCGCAACGCGCGCGCTTGAGAGTTGGGCTCATAGCCAACTTCCCGGGCAGCCTCCAAGACGCGCCGGCGCGTTGCCTCTGACACCCGGTTGGAATTGCTGAAGACACGCGAGACCGTCATCAGCGACACGCCTGCCTTGGCGGCCACATAACGCGCACCGCCTTCGGCGTCGGAACTGCGGCGTGGGCGGGCCATGGCGAGAACTTCCTAGCGGCATGGTATCAATATCACAACCGGACAAAGAGTCTCTCAAAACCCGCGCAGGGGCCAGCATTATTCCCACAAGTCGCTCCGGAAACTGCCCGGTTTCTGCATGTTTGAATGACCCAATTCCCAAATCGTTAACATCTTCCAGCGGAACTTCGAGTGACTGGCTGCCCGCCGGGAGACCGAACAAGCCAAAAAGATGACCGCCCCAGGCAAAGCCGAGGGCGGTCATCTGGATTCCCAAGATTTGGATGGTCGGGGTGGCGAGACTCGAACTCGCGACCTTACGCTCCCGAA
>CAZVAQ010000236.1:0-3667 GCA_964625145.1 uncultured Candidatus Sumerlaeota bacterium | reverse complement strand
CGCGCAAAGCCGTGGCGGTGATCAGAGGGGATTAAGGTTTACGGAAATGTCCTGATCTCCGACTCCCTGACTCCCGATTCCTGACTCCTCATATTTTGAATCCTCCGCCGCCCCATGCGGCCATTTGATGGCAGTAGGACCCCATCTCCCTCCAGAGGTGATGTCACCCATGCAAGACAGCAATACTGCCATCGAGAAGGCCTGGCGCGCGTTCGAGTCCAAACCCGACGCCGACACTTTCGAGGCCTTCCACGCCGCAACCCGCGACCTCGCCGCGCGCATCGCCTGGCGTGCGCTGGGCGATTCCGATTGGATGGAGGACGCCATGCAGTCCCTGTTCGCCCGACTCTGGCAGGACCGCGCCACCTGCCGCATCCCCGCCGGCCTCTCGGCCCGCGAGGCCCTCATTCGCTGGACCCTCAATGAATGCCGCACCCTCAACCGCCGCCGCATTCGTGCCGCCCAGCGCGAAGGCCCCCTCGATGCCGCGGCGACTCACCCCTCTCCCAATCCCAACCCCGCCGAATCCGCCGATCATCGCATCGTCGCCGAAGCCGTCCGCCGCATTCTCGCCACGCTCCCCGATCCGTACCGCGAGGCGCTCCTCGCCTGCGAAATCGAAGGCGCCACCCACGCCGAAGCGGGTAGCATCCTTGGAATACCTGCGCGCACCGTGCAGACGCACATCCGCCGCGGCAAGGACCTCCTGGCGCGCAAGCTCCGCAAGGCCGGCATCACCCTCCCCGCCGGCGCCGCGCTGGCCATCTACACCGCCGACGCTCCGGCGACCGGAGCGGCAACCTCCGCCGCCGCCATCATCGCCAACGCCGAGGCAACCGTGGCACAGGCCGGTGCCATCGTCGCGGCAGAATCGGCACCCGCAACGGCCAGCCTCCTCTCCGTGCCTGTCCTCGCCACCGCCGCCGCATGTGTTGCCGGCGCGGCATTCATCGTATGGACCTTCGCTGGGTCGCCGCAAGACCCCACCACGCCTCTGGCAACCACCGATACATCCACACTCTCCGCCCAAAGCACCCCATCCACCCTGCCCACCACTTCCACTCCATCCGATCCGTCCACCGCGCCCACAGAGTCCACATCGTCCACTCCGTCCACTTCCACCGGCGCCACCACGCCCGACATCTACGCGGCCACCAGCACCGAAATAGCCGATGCCGATTTCGAGGCCGAGCCCGAGCCTGAACCAATGGCGGGGCCCACCATCTCCGCCATGGGTCGCATCGTTTCCGCGTCCACGCACGAAGGCATCGCCGGCGCCACCATCGGCATCATGTCCTACTCCATGTCGATGGAGGCGGACGATCTCCCCAAGTTCGACATCGCGCAAATCCAGACGCGCAACAACGTCACCACTGCAGAGGACGGTAGCTTCACCATCTCCATCTCCGAGTCCGAATCCTCTCAGATGGGCCTCTTCCTCTTCGCCCAGGCAGAAGGCCACGCCAACCAGGCCGTCTGGTTCTGGCCCGACATCTGGAAGCCGCTCGGCCAGCCGCAGATCGAAGTCCCCATGCCCGCCGCCGGAAGCCTCTCCGGACGCGTCGTCGGCCCCTCCGGCGAGCCACTGCAGAAGTTTCTCGTGGGCTTTCCCATGCTCAGCCCATTCGACTTTCAGCCACTCCTCGAAACCGGATACCTGACCATTCCCGCAGCGGTCACGCTTACGGATGCCAACGGCGAGTTTCTCCTCGAAGGCCTCCCCGCCAATCGCACGCTCGACTTGCCCGTCACGCATGATGACTGGCCGGCCCACTACGAGAAAGGCGTCCTCGTTGGCGCAGGCGGGCTCACCATCACCATCCCCAGCCGCGGCGAGACCGTGCGCGGCACCATCACCCTGATCGACCAACCTCTTGCCGATGCAAACGTCGCATTCTCGCAACCCGAGATGGGCGGCATCTCCGACTTCACGCGTGCTCTCGCTTCGCCAAAATCAACCAAGACCGACGCGAACGGTCGCTATGAAGTGCGCGGTCTGCTCCCCGGTGACTATTCAATGTCCGTTTCCACGGCGGATCAATCCATCCGCGACAGCCGCGAAGCCACCATTGTCGCAGGCCACAGCGACTCCATCGATCTGTCCCTCACTCCACCGGAGACAGTCACAATCGAGTTCGTCGCCACCGAACTCGAAACCGGCGCGCCCGTTCCCGGCGTCAAGTTGGCCACGGCAGAATTCATCATGGAAATCCCCGGTCGGCGGCCAGGAGTCATCACGCCCGCCGGCACCGTCGTGACCGATGCAGAAGGCCGCGCCCTGCTCACCGTCCCCGCCGATTGGATCAACCTCGGCCAGGTTCCCGAGCTTCTCCTGCCCCCCGGTTATGTCGCAGCACCGTATACCTATCGTGGCTTCTCGAATCTGTTCGGACAGTACGGTCATCGCCTCGATCCAGAAATCCCCCACACCATCCATCTCGCGCACGGAATTCTGCTCGAAGGAGTCGTGCAGGACGTCGACGGCAACCCCGCAGCAGGTGCATGGGTTCACACCACCAACAACCTGGTTGGCGTCGATTGCGATGAGCGCGGGCGCTTCCAGCTCACCATGCAACATGGCATCAACGATGTCCTCATCGCACGCTCGGCCCGCGGCGGCGCCATCGTCCCGTTCAGCATCGAAATGGCGTCTTCTGGTGCGGAGATATCGCTCCAGCCCTACGGCCTCCTCTCCGGGACCCTTGCCGATTCCACTGGTCGCGGCATCGCCAACGTCGGCATCGGACTCGATTGGATCGCCGACATATACAAGTACGGCTCGCGCTCCATGGCCATGGCATTCACACGCGCCGATGGACGCTTCCTCCTTCGCGAGTTGATCCCGGGCCGCTACTCCATCGAAGTGGCCTCCGAGCTCCAGATCGATGAGGTCCCCCCCACGAACCTGATGGTCGAAATCGCACCCGGCCAGGCCATTCATAACTTCAACATCCAGACCTCCAAGGGCAGGACATTCGAAGGCGTCGTCACCAACGCCGATGCGGAGCCACTCAAGGGAGTCAGTGTCCGCCTCAGCGTGCGCCAGGATACGGAGTCCGATCGCTATCGCTCCTCCAACTCGCCCGCCACAAAGACAGAAGCCGATGGTTACTGGAGGCTGGACAACGTCCCGGAAGGTGATGTGTTCCTCGCCCGGTTCGAGCTCGACGGCTACAACCGGCTTTCCGTGGGCGCCGAGGAAGGCAAAGGCCTCGAGAGCCCCATCAACGCCATGCTTCAGTCGTTGAACACGGTCTCCCTGCGCGTCACCGACACTTCAACCGGCATGCCGGTCTCGCATTACGAGTACGTGACCATCATCCCCGGCTACCGCGTGCTGGAGGATCCCTACGGGCAAAAGTCGTACATTGTCGTGAACAACCCGAACGGCATCTCGCCGTCCTGGCAGCAGGCCGAAGGACCTCTCGTCATCCAGCTCTTCGAGCTCGACGCATCCGGCCAGCGCACAGGTCGCAGCACCACGCGCCATCTCAATGTCGGCAGTGGGGGAGAGGAGCAGGTCTTCGACATCACCGTGGGATCCACGCAGCCCGTCACCGGCCGTGTCCTTCGCGCCATGAGCCAACCCGAGCATCCCCTCGAAGGCGCGCGCATCTCCGTCGGCAACTTCACGCCGCTCAACCATGGCCTGGCGATCCCGAGTCAT
>CAZVAQ010000235.1:0-3673 GCA_964625145.1 uncultured Candidatus Sumerlaeota bacterium | reverse complement strand
GTGGTTTTTTCTCGTCCTTTCTCGATTATCCCCAAGGGCATGTAGTGCCGGCTATGCGCCCCGCTCGCCGGCGGAAGGCAATACCTCGGAAGCGTACCAGCCAGAGCTTCGATCAAGCGTCGACCGGCATCGGGCACCGTTCCATCCCACCCGAGCTTGGCGTAACCTGTCGCGATCAACGCCCGAAGAAGTCGCCATGGACATGGCGGCCATTCAATCAACCCCTCGTTGACGTGGTGCCCCCATGGTGTGGCGTGATACCGGCCACCGGGGAATCGGACTCGCATAGCAGGCATGGTCATTCCTCGCCGGTAGCAGTGTCGTCAGCCTCGGGCTCAGCCTCCGCCTCCGCCTCCGCACCGTTGTTCCCCTTGGCCTTCTTCAGTTCATCGTCAAATGCTACAGTGGTGTGCGTCATCTGCGCCTTGCACCTGTCAATGGCTTCGGGCAGTGCGGCTTCCAAATCCATAGAACTTGGGAGAGTGAAGCCTGAGGGGCGGGTGGCGATGATGTTGTCACGGTCTTCCGGTTCCAAGTCACAGGCGGTGCGCAGCCGCAGGTCGCCGTCAAGCAGGCGACGCAAGCGGTGAAGAGCCAGAAGAAGCAGCAGATGTTCAGCGTCTCTCCCAAGGCCATAACCCCGTATCTGAGCGAGATCGAGGTTGATGTGGCATGCGATGGATTCGGCGGTGAACTCGTCGCGGGCGAAAGGAACGTTGCCGAAGCCTGACCTCGTATCGCCCGAGGGGTTAACGTGATCATTTTTAACGCCGCCGGATGCCGCGACTTCGACTTGTGTCGCTTCAATAAAGGCGGACAAGGCCCGCGCGACGCGAAGCCGCCCACCAGCCAGATCTTTCTTGGCGAGGAAGACGCCGTGGATCAGGCTGCCGATGTCGTACTTCAACAGTGTCTGGGCGAGTATTGCTCGGTCGATCGGTCCTTCTTCCAAGCCCCCCAGGTCGTTCTTGATCGCGTTGAAAAAGGTCTTGTCCTTGCCTTCCAGCAAATATGGGCTATTCAGCCGATGGGCTTCGAGCATCGAATCGGTGAGAAATGCTTTCTCTTTTCCTCGCACGACCGTCACGTGGCTGATTCCATCGAGCACCTCAATGGGCTCGTTTTCGGCGAAGTCCCAGCAAGTGGTTTCAAGCCGATTGGCCATGCTCTGGGCGCTTTCAACGAGCAGCTTCTGGCCATCGCGGGTCTGGTACGTCGCGGCCCCGAGATTCGGAAAGCCCGTGGGCTGAAAGCGGTCGCCCTGAATCGGCCGCAATGGAACCGTGAACAGCAGTCGGCTCTGATTATCGAGGGGCGTCAGGTCAATCATAGGGATCTCCCGTAAAGGTAGGATCAAGTCTTTTGGCGGCACGGCGAGCCGAATGGAGGCTGATCGGGAACGCAAGCGCGGCCGCCCACAAGCGCGCGGTGTGAAAATCGGCGAATCCGGCTTCGAGTGGCGGCCGCAGACCAGCGGCGCGCAGTCGGCGAAGTGCGATCGCGACCGCACCGGAGCCGTCGCCCGCAATCAGTCTCCGTATCATCACCGGTTCGGCGGGAATGTCGTGGTAGCGGTCCAAGGGCCACGGCAGACACGATAGCCGCAACGCCAGCCACGCCTCGGCCGGCATGGCTTTTTCGTGTGGCTGCTTCGGCAGATGATCCGCGCTGAGGCTCGACCAGTCGACGGCCATGAGTGCCCTCGCCAACTCAGACACGCGCACCAGGTCAACATGACCCCCTGACAGATCGGCGAGGTCCGGCAGCGACGCCGAGCAACCTCGGGCGGCGACCAGCGGGAGGTGGCGCTGCTGGCCATTGGTCATGGTCCCTTCGATGAACCGGCGCTGCACGAGGGCAGTCAGATCACCCAGTGGATCGCGGCCGTGCATCACGACCCGCGGCTCGTGTTTAAGTCGCTTCTCCTTGATCTTGAATCGCCGTGCGTCTTGATCACCGTTCTGCTTCACCAGCGGCAGCCAGTGGTGGCGTACTCGGTATGGGCATACTCGGCCACTCCACTTCTGATCGCGCTCTGCCGCGCTCCCCAATGCCACGGCCAGACGAAATTCGGCACTTCCGTCGTCGGCCGCCTTGATCCATGCCGGATTCAGCCGCGGAATCGGACCGGCCGTGATGGCGGTTCCCCCTGCTTGGATGCCCTCGATCGCCGTCATCGCCCGCAGCACCAGTTGGCAGCGTTCGGGGGTGTCGTCATGGGTCAGCGCCGCGAACACCGCGTCGGCAAGCCGGCGCTCGGCATGAACGAGCCGTGCTGGCGCTTGCTTGTCGCGCGCCAGACGACGCAACCGATCCAGCCATGACACAATGTCGTCGGCCAAGCGGGCATGGGGGCGTGGTTGCACAACAATCCGCCCGAGCGACACGGCCAAGTTCGACTGACCATTACGCTCTAGGTATCCATACCGGGTGAATGCATTGACGCCCCGGGCCACCCCCAAGCGGGCCACCGCTCTGGCGGCATCCAACGGACGGTGCGCGACCTGCCTGCCGACACCGAGTCGCCCTTCGCCGAGCATCGCTGATAGATCGTGCAACGTGCTGGGCTGATTCCAGAGCGGCATCCACTGCTCACCCCGCTGATCTTTCTCGCTTCCTGACGAGAGGAATCCGGCGGCATGAGCATGCATTACAAATGGGGCGCTGGCGCGCCTCAAACTCTGTGGGTCCATTCGGCGAGTCGCCCGAGAACTGAACAGGATGGCCCCTTCGAGCATTAGAATGAAGTCCCAAGGATTCACCAATGGAGAGCCATCAGCAGCAGTTGTGCTATTCGCGCCGCCGGCACTGCCTGGCAGAAACTGGCCGACAGGATTGGTGGCCAGCGCGCTCGATGGTTCTGACCACAATGAGTGTTTCAACTGTGCGTGTGCTTGATTGCTCGCCTTGCCACGGGGATCGTCGGCATCGAAAAGTTCCACGAGCCTCCGCATGGCGCTGTTGGTGTAATCCAGGTTGCCCTCATTGCCTCCTGTGCCAAGGAGGGATGGCCACGTGGCCTCATTGTTACCATCGATGACAACAGCGCTGGCCAGCCATTCGCCCGCTTGGCCACGCCAATGCCGGTAGCATTCAGGTAGCAATGAATCCTTCAGCCGCTTGAATTGCTGGTTTGCGCGTGCGAGCAGTCGCTTGTACCCAGCCTTGTTCTTCAGATCGGCCGCTTGAGATTTGGTGGGTGGAGAGGAGGCATCCGATACAAGTAAGTTCAGTGTAGCCAACTCTTCCTTGGCTTCGTCTTTCTGTTTCAGCGACAGGTGGTCGTCGGCCAGCTGTAACCCCAACTCAGCCTTATAATCCATGAAGACACGACTACTTCTAAGACGGTTTCGTTGATCGCCCGTTTGAAATCCATGCTTCGTTGTATTCAGGCGCGATTGCAGGCTGACGGCCCATGGCGAGGAGCACCTCTGTCCATGGACCGAGCAAGGCAGGGTGGCCCGGCCTGTGCCGCTCCAGCACCGAGAACAGCGCCGAGGCGCTGGCCAACTCATGCCGAAAGGTTGGGCGACTATCACTGTCGTCCGCAGGGCGGTACGTGCCGGGCGGTTTCAGCCAGGCAGCATCCGGAGCCTTGGCAAGATCTTGGCGAGGTGGTCGATCATCCCTGCGGATCGTGCCCTGAAAGGCCGGATGGGCCTTGCCGACATCA
>CAZVAQ010000234.1:0-3752 GCA_964625145.1 uncultured Candidatus Sumerlaeota bacterium | reverse complement strand
AGCCCGGCATCGTCCCGAAGGGCGATGCCGGGTTGCGAGTGGAGAGATGATTGCATCCCGGATGGGATGCCACAAAACGCTTCGCCCATGCGGGTTCTCCACAACTCATCTGGCGTCCCTGCGGGGCGCGATTCAATCGTCGCTGCTTACCCCCCATCGCCCTTCGGGACGATGGGGGGCTATTGAACTGTGGTCCCTGCCGGGACCACTTTCGGTCAATGCGCGTCGTCGGAGCGATAAGTGACGGAGAGTCCAGGACATTCCGCAAACTGCCATGACGTCCTCATCGCCGGCGGCGGCGTCTCGGCGCTTGGCATTGCCCTGCGCCTGGCCGAACAGGGCGTGCGCGTCGTGGTGGCTTGTGACGCGGATCATCCCGGCGGCGTCATCACCAGCGTGCATGAGGGCGGCTGGTTGATGGAGCAGGGGCCGAACAGTTATTCCTCATTCGGCGCGGAGGAGCAAAAACTGTTGGACTCGATCGGCCTCGGCACGCGCGTGATGCGCAAACCGATCCGGACGACCGATCGTTACATTTGGCGCGGCACGCGGTTGCACAAGGTGCCCACCGGGCCGGGTGGTTTCTTCAACACGTCATTGCTGTCGATGTCGGCGCGCCTGCGAATTGTTCGCGGTCTGTTTCGGCGATACCGGATCCCTGCCTCCGACATGGCGCTCGGGCAATTCTTTCGGCAACTGATCGGCGACGAGGCGGTGGAAACGTTGCTGAAACCGCTCATCGCGGGGATCTACGCGGCGGACGCGGACGCGATCAGCCTGCGCGCGACGTTTCCCCGGCTCGGTGATGCGCTCTTTGAAAACAACCGCCTGTTCTCAGCCATGAAGGCCATGGGCAAGGACCGGAAGAAGGACCCCAACGCTCCGCCCAAGGCGCTGACCACTTTCCCCGACGGATTGATCGAGTTGCCGCGCGCCATGGCGGCGGCGGCGGAGAAACTGGGTGCCACGATTCGTTACTCCACAAGGCCGGCTCTCTCCCGCGCCGAAGATGGGACATGGCGGTTTGACTTCCAGGACGGCACCCATGTGACGGGTCGCGAAGTCGTCCTGGCAACGCCGGCAAAGGCGACCGCGCAGTTGGTGGAGTCTTTCGCTGGGGGCGCGGCGCAGTTGTTGCGCTCGATTCCGCACACGCCCCTTACCGTCGCGCATGTGGGTGTGCGCAGTGACGAAATGAAACAGGCGCTCGATGGTTTTGGTTTCCTGACGCGCCGCAACGAAGGCGTGCGCATGCTGGGGATGATCTGGAGCAGTGGCATCTTCCCCGGTCGCGCTCCACAGGGACATGCGCTGATGACATGCTTCTACGGCGGCGGCATCGACCCGGAAGTAATGGAATGGACCGACCAGCAGCTCAAGGCGCAGATCATCGATGACCTGCGCAAGACGATGGGCTTCATGGGCGGCAACCTGGCAATGCTCCGGATTCGGCGCTGGCAACCAGCGCTGCCGCTGTTCAAGCCCGGCCATCGGGATGTCATCGACGCGATTCGCGCGGATCTGCCTCCGGAGATTCACATCAGCTCCAACTGGACGGGCGGTGTCTCCATCGGCGATCGCATCCAGAATGGCTGGACCATGGCCGACGAGATCGCCTCGCGGCTTGTCGCTTCCACGCGTCGGGAGCGTGACTCGTGACGGCGACTGCCACCGACAAGCGTTCGCATGATGGCAAGAAGCGCCGCGTGCTCGTGCTGTGCCTGACCTATGGCGAGCCGGAGGAAAACGAGTTCGGCCCGCAGTACGAATACTCGCACTCGATTCTCGATCGCCTGACGCGTCGCGTGGCGCCGATTCCAAAGTTCGTCACGCCGCTGATTGCGGCGCGTCGCGCGCGCATCCGCGCGGCCAACTTTCGCGAGAAGAACTGGAACTCGCCCCTGGAGAAGATCAGCGAAGCGCAGGCGCGCGTCCTGAAGGAATTGCTCGAGGAGATGGAACCCGGCACCGATTTTGACGTGCGCGTGCTGCGCGAATTTCGCCCTCCTCTGCTGCCGGAGATCCTTCCCACACTCGAATCCAACCCACCCGATGACATCCTCGTCTTTCCGCTCTATGTGGCCGAGAGTGACTTCACCACCGGCATCAGCCGCACGGACTTCGAGACGTACTACCGGCGCGCGCATGGGCGCACGCCGCTCCCCGCGCCCCGGTATGTCGTTGGCTTTGGTTTCGACGAGCGATTCGCCGACGCCATGGCGGACTTCATCATGTCCTACTGCCGCGAGAATGGTTGGGACGAGGAGAAGCTGAAGGAGTCCGCGTTGATCCTGGGCGCGCATGGCACGGTGGTGACGTTGCCGGCGGGGATGAATTCCGGCGCGCAGGAAACCGGCAATCTGTTCCGGCTCGTTCGCAAGCGTCTGCGCGACAAGTTCGCATGGATGCGCATCGGTTGGTTGAATCACACACTGGGCGGGATGTGGACATGTCCATCGGCGGAGCAGGCGGCGCAGGAAGCGCACGACCTCGGCCTGCGCAAAGTCGTCTACTTCCCCTTTGGCTTCATCGGCGACAACGGCGAGTCGATGCTCGAAGGCCGCCAGCAACTGGCCGTCGTCGAATGGGATGAGATGTTGTACCTGCCATGTCCCAACGAGGACCGGCGGGTGCTCGGCGTGATGGCGCGCATGGCGTTGGAGCGATTGGAACAGCCGCCGGAAGACTGGAAGACCATCGGCCGCGGAAACCCGGAGTTGGAACGGCCGGAAATGCCCGCTGGGCGCGGCACGCCGGGCTTCCTGAAGTTCAATGGCCCGGCGTTGGCGGCGTTTGCATGCGCGTTTTGGAGCTTGGTCGGCGTGTTCCTCGTCTCGCGCGGACT
Organism: uncultured Candidatus Sumerlaeota bacterium; assembly: GCA_964625145.1. GTDB lineage: Bacteria > Sumerlaeota > Sumerlaeia > SLMS01 > JAHLLQ01 > CAYTRP01. Next base: position 907 of record CAZVAQ010000234.1, on the reverse strand, counting down.
GCTCGTCGGCAGTCAGATTGCGTCGCCGCTCATCTTGGCCTTGGTGGCGTTCTTCTCCGTGCTCATCGCCTGGGGAAAGGGCCAGTCGATCCTCGCGCCGCTGGCACTGAAGAACCTCAAGCGCCTGCGCTCCATCCCGCAACCCAGCCCGATGTACCGGATGTTCTCAAAGGCGTCATGGATCGTCATCGCGTTCTTCGTGTGCCTGGGGATTTCGCTGCGGTTTGTCCCGATGCCGATGGGACTGCGCGCGACGATCCTGCTGGGTGTTGGTGGCGCGATGCTCGTTGGCGCGGCGGGATATGTTCTCAACTTCGCGATGGCCACCCCCATCAAGGCAAAGCTCCCCACGAAGAAGAAGCCACGTCACGAGATCGCGGGCGCTGTCAGGGCCGTGAAGTGATGGTGGTGGTCAATGATCCTCCAAGTCGCTTCGACTTTCGAGGTGACGGAAGGGGGAAGGTTCTACAAGACTGTTGTCGGCTCACGGAACGATTTGACCTTGGCCACCGCAAACCAAGCTGGTGCCTCGATGACATCCTTCCAAAGCGGGCCTCACTTTCAGGCCTGCTCAGAGGCTAGGAATCCCTCCACGGCAATCTTGAGCTGTCCAACATGATTTGCCACGACATCCCACAGAGTATCGTCGTCGATGCCGAAGTATGCGTGGACCAGGATGTTGCGCATCTCTGCAATCTGGCGGAATGGAATCTCGGGCATCATTTCGCGAATGGAATCTGGAACACGCTTGGCGGCGTCCCCGATGATTTGCAGGTTGCGGACGACCGCATCATATGTGCGCGATCAGCCAGAAAGTTTTCTCGTGACATGCCCGCGACATACGATTCGACGCGTCGACATGCCTCACGAATGTCCTTCAGGTAGAGGATTGAATCACGCGATACTC
>CAZVAQ010000233.1:0-3759 GCA_964625145.1 uncultured Candidatus Sumerlaeota bacterium | reverse complement strand
ACGATGTCCACCTCCGCACCGTCCCTGTCGCGGAAGTGATGGAAGCGGAAGGAACCCGTGTGCCAGCTCGCCTGGCGGCGCAGTTCCTGATAGACAAACGTCTCCAGAAGCTGCCCCAGCAGCGCGCGGTCCTGCTTCAGGTCCCTCCCATCCACACCGAGCAGCGCACACGCCAGCCCTGTGTCGCCGATGTGCAGGTTCGGCGTCTTGACCAACCGGCTCATCCGGTTCGTGTGCCATGGCGAGAGCGTCTCCAACAGGAACAGCCGCTCCAGCAGCGTGAGGTAGTCGCGGATGGTCGGCCGGCTGAGCTGGAACGGCGCCGCCAGATCGCTGACGTTGAGCAGGTGGGCACTCTGCGAGGCCACCAGCCCCAGCAGGCGCGGTATCGCGTCCAGTGACTCGATCCGCGCCAGCTCGCGCACGTCGCGCTGGATCAGCGTCTCCACGTAGTCGCGGTACCATGCCACCCGGCGGCGCCCGGGGGAACGGGCCAGGGCAGACGGATAACCGCCCGAGACGATGCGGTCGTAGAGCTCGTCGCCCAACCGGTCGGTGGTCTGCGTGCGGAACCCGCCAGCAAACAGCACATCCAGAAACCCCGCCTCCTGCTGCTCGATTTCGCACTGCGTCAGGGGGAACAACCGCAGCAGCTCCATGCGCCCGGCCAGCGAATCGGCCAGGGTCGGCAGCAGCAGCACGTTCGTCGACCCTGTCAGGATATAGCGCCCCGGCACACGGTTCCGATCCACGTCGGTCTTGATGGCCCGGAACAGCCCCGGCACCCGTTGGACCGCGTCAAGGATCACGCGGGGTGGCAGATCGCCGACAAACCCCACCGGATCGGCATCCGCCGCGCGACGCAGCACGTCGTCATCGAAGTTGAGGTACTCGTACCCCGCGCTTCGGCCCACCATCTGTGCCAGCGTCGTCTTCCCGCATTGGCGCGGCCCGTGGATCAGGATCACGGGGGAATCCGCCATCGCCTCAAGCAGGCGCGGCTCAATTGATCGTGCGAGGAGATTGGGATTCATCGGCCAATTGCAACCTTTGGGTTCGGCTGATTGAAACCCTGATGCTCGGCTGATTGCAACCCAAAAGCGCGGCTAATTGAAAGGTTGTTGTTCGGCTGATTGAAACGCCCAAGTCCGGCAGATTGAAACTCAAAGGTTCGGCTGATTGAAAGGTTAAGCCTCGGCTAATTGAAAGGCGGATAATAGAGGGCCTCTATATCCCTATACGATCCGGCAAAAGGAAGGGCCCGCCGGCGAACCGGCGGGCCCTTGGACGTGCGGCGGGGCACCTCAAACTGGTGCCTAGGTTAATCGGCCGGATCAACCGCCGACGCACAAGCTTCTATCCGACCCTTAAGCACGTTCCACGCCCGTTTCACTCTTCACTCTTCGCCCTTCACTCTTCCTACAGCTCCTTCCCCTTCTCCTCCAGATACGCCTGCAGGCTGAACATGTCCTTGTCGCCGCGGCCGCTAAAGCAAACCACCACAATGCTGTCCGGCTCGAACATGTCGGCGTTGTCGGCCACCAGGGCAATCGCGTGGGCCGTCTCCAGGGCCGGGATCAACCCTTCACTAATGGAGATCAGCTTCAGCGCCTTCAGCGCGGCTTCGTCCGTGATCGGCAGGTAGCGCGCGCGCCCCGTCTCCGCGAAAAAGCTATGCTCGGGTCCCACTCCGGGATAATCCAGCCCCGCGCTGATCGAGTGGGCCGGCTGGATCTGGCCGTCGGAAGTCTGCAACACATAGCTGCGCGATCCGTGAAACACCCCCACGTGGCCACCATTAATGGCCGCCGCGTGCTGGCCGCTGGCGATGCCATGGCCTTCGGCTTCCGCGCCCCAGAATTGCACCATGGCATCCTGGTAGAACGGCGCAAACAGGCCCATGCTGTTGGAGCCGCCGCCGACGCACGCCACCAGATGATCCGGCAGGCGCCCCTCGCGCTCCATGAGCTGCTCGCGGGTTTCCTTGCCGATGACCGCCTGGAAATCGCGGACCATCATCGGGAACGGATGGGGCCCGACGCACGAACCTATAATATAATGCGTGTCGTCACAGTTGGCCATCCAATCGCGCATGGCCTCGTTCGTGGCATCCTTCAGCGTGCTCGTGCCGCTGGTCACCGGCCGCACCTCGGCACCCATCAGGCGCATGCGAAAGACATTCAGCCGCTGGCGGTCGATGTCCTCGGCGCCCATATAGACGACGCACTGCAACCCGAGCAGCGCGCAGGCCGTGGCCGTGGCCACGCCATGCTGCCCCGCGCCGGTTTCGGCGATGATGCGCCTCTTGCCCAACCGCCGCGCCAGCAACCCCTGGCCCAGCGTGTTGTTCAGCTTGTGCGCCCCTGTGTGGAGCAGGTCCTCGCGCTTGAGGTAGAGCTTGAACTTGGCGCCGATGGCCTCCTCAAACCGCCGCACGCGCGTCAACGGCGTCGGCCGCCCGGCGTACTCGGTCAGCAGACGGTGCAGCTCGGCTTGGAAATCCCGGTCGGCCGCGACCTGCCGGTATTCCTCCTCCAGCCGCAACAAAGTCGGCATCAGCGTTTCCGGCACATAGCGCCCGCCGAACTGGCCATAGTGGCCCTCGGCGTCGGGAATCGTGGGAGGAAGAGGATCGAGGAGGGGCATGAGGGAAGGATGAAGGATGAAGGATGAAGGATGAAGGAGGAAGGCCGGGCTGGTTGGCGATTCCAAAGGACCCGCCGCGTGTAGCGGGATCATTCATGCCACACGGCGGCAGTCAAGGACTCCTCCACGATTCATCCGTCCCTGGTGTCCTTGCTGCCCCTCAGAACTTCTCCGCCATGACCCCCGCAAAGATCAGCGGCGCGACGATGGTTGCGTCGCTTTCGATGACGAAGCGGGGGGTCTTGGCGCTGAGCTTGCCCCAGGTAATCTTTTCGTTGGGGACCGCGCCACTGTAGGACCCGTAGCTCGTGGTCGAGTCGCTGATCTGACAGAAATAGCCCCACAGCGGCGTCGGACGCTCCATGTCCTGCTCCAGCATCGGGACGACGCAGATGGGGAAATCCCCGGCGATGCCGCCGCCAATCTGGAAGAAGCCGATGCGCTTGTCGGCGCTCTCGCGCGTGTACCAATCCGCCAGCACCATCATCTGCTCGATGCCGGAGCGCACGATGTGGGGGCCGCTGACGTCCCCCTTCAGGCAATGCGCCGCGAAGATATTCCCCGTGGTGGAGTCCTCCCAGCCCGGCGTCCAGATGGGCAGGTTCTTCTCGCAGGCCGCCACCAGCCACGAATCCTTCGGGTCGATCTGGTAGCTCTTCTTCAGCACCCCGCTGCGGATGATGCGGTAGAGGTACTCGTACGGAAAGTACCGTTCGCCCTTCTTGTCGGCGTCCGTCCACGTATCCATCAGTGCCTTCTCCAGCCGACGGAAGGCCTCCTCCTCCGGGATGCACGTGTCGGTGACGCGGTTCAGGTGCCGCTCCAACAGCGCGACTTCGTCCGCCGCCGACAGCTCGCGGTAATGCGGCACGCGCACATAATGATCGTGGGCGACCAGGTTGAAGAGGTCCTCCTCCAGGTTCGCCCCGGTGCAGGTGATGGCGTGGACCTTGCCGCGGCGGATCATCTCGGCCAGCGACACCCCCAGCTCCGCCGTGCTCATCGCCCCGGCCAGCGTCACCATCATGATCCCCCCCTCGTCGAGCAGCTCGCGATAAGCCTGCGTCGCGTCGATCACGGTGGCGGCATTGAAGTGGCGGTAATGATGGCGCA
>CAZVAQ010000232.1:0-3850 GCA_964625145.1 uncultured Candidatus Sumerlaeota bacterium | reverse complement strand
CTGCTCGAATTCTTCGGGGCTGGACCATCGGGTGACGGTGGACAATTGCTCAACGAGACGATAGTCTTCCTCGGCCCATACATCCGACGTGTCGTCGAAGAGTGACACAAAGCGCAGTGCCTCTGGACCTGCGGTGAGCTGGCTCAGATCAAACCATGCCGACACCACCTGATGGGCGACGCTCCTGGCGGCAGAGCGATTGCCCGTGCTCAGGACATAGACCAGGGAGCTGCGCTGGGGGGCGCGGATGTGGAAATCCGGTGACCAGATTCGCCCGGACCGGCCCGTCAGCTTCTCACCTCGATCAAACGGGATATCCCGCTCCTGGAGAAAGTCGGCCACCTCGTCCGTGACAAATTGAACTGATCGCGCCCGGAATGTGAACCACAGGTCCGAGACCCGGATTGCCGCATGGGCAACCCGCAGAATAGTCGCCGTCAGGTCATCCCCCGGATGGCAACGCGCCATCAACATACCCTTGTACAGCTCGACACCATGGGTAAGCGCGGCATCCTCCAGCAGCGCCCGCTGCTTCGGTGAGCGGCGCGGGGCGAGCGTCTGCATGCGGAGCCAACGCAACGTCTCCCCAAGGTCGGTGACCGTGGTCAGGCCCTCGCCCTGTTCGCGGGTGAAAATGTCGATGTTGTCGCCATCGGGATAGAGGAAGGGCGTGCGGATGCGTTGATATTCATCATGGGGCTCGGCGACAAAGAGGGAGGCCAGGGCCGAGCCCATGGCATCGAGAGGAGAGGCGCTGGAAGCGCTGGGGGGCATCATGTCAGCAGGTCTCCCTGATGGGGTGGGGGCGGGGCCAGCGTCCCGTCATGCACGATCCCAGCTTCGATGCAAAACTGCTTCCAAAGCGCGACGGGGTCATGGGGCGGGGCGGTGATGTCATTGGGAACATACGCCTCCTTGTCGCGAAACTGCTCGGTCCACCGGTGCTTGTGCTTGCGGCCTGTCTGGGTGCATTGGGGGTTGTGGTGATCCTTGCCCATGTCCAAGGCGTAGATACGCCCATGAGTCTTCAAGATCAACGCAAAGGTGGCCGTCACGGCGAGGGGATTCCAACTCCCCCGGATGAACAGCGGCCAGCCCTGGTCATTGCGGACCTCGACACGGAACTCAACCGAGGGAGAATGATCCTCGTCCTCGCTCCATTTGATATCCCCCTCGATGCGCTTGGAGGTGTCGGTCAGGATGGATTCAAATTCGGTGTTGGTTAGCATTCAAGGGCCTCCTTGTGATCTTCACCCCCAACCCCTTTCGTCATCTTCTTTGCCGCATTCACTCTCGCCTCCACCCGCTCCCGCCAGCAAGCCAGGAAGGTCCTAAACTCGGAAATGACCAGGGCTTCGTCGCTCTCTGTCCAACCGTCCTTGGGTCCTGATTCGTCACCAAAGTCGGAAGGGAGGGGGTATCCTTGTTCCCGGATCTCCACCAGGTAGTCCGCGGCCAAAAATGCGGCGTTCTCCTCTTCATTCTCCTCGGCGAGCATTGCCTCCTGGCCAAGCGCAGCCCATTGTGCTCCCAGCCACCATCCCGGATCACCGACGTTGTCCAGGTTAATGACGTGTCTTCCGGGCCAGTGTGATGGCCATGCCGACAAGGCCTCGTCGGGATCGGGGACGTCGTGCTTGGCGTCAACCATCACCCTACCTCCTTCACCCCGGCTTCGGGGGGCACGAGCGGGTTGATGCTTTCCAACGCCGCCCGCAGCCGCCCCAGCAACACAACCGAGCCGTATTCCTTCCTCTCCGAATTGTCGCCATCCAGGGCGAAGTCTGGACCCTACGCCGTCGCGTATCCCTTCGACTCGAAGAGCGTGAGGAGCGAGGACTCGATGGCAGTATCGGAGAGGAAGGGGGTCACAGTTTCTCCATCATTGCGATGAACTTCTCCCACTTCAATTTCTTCCCTTTTGCAGGCGTAGTCCTGCCGGGACACCAGACTACTTGCGCCTTTGATACAACAAGGTCACCAAGATGTTTTCCAGTAGAGTCGTAAACATCCAGCTCAATTCCCTTCGTCTTCACTTCCATGTCGACGTTGAACTTCTTAATGCGTACTTTCATTGAAGCAATCCTCCGTGGATTATGTTAGTCACAATCAAAGCTCACTGCTCGTCACAGTTCAATCCATCCTCCTTTCCACCCTCACCTCACCCCTCCTTCAGCGGGATTCGGCAGAGCTTGAGTTGATAACTCATCCGCTTGATTGCCTGGGCAAAATGCCGCAGGTTTACCTTACTGAAAAAAGGCAGTGTGTCCACGAAATCACCCGCTGGGATGCCAGCAATGGCATAGACGAAGGTTAGCTTGGACTTGTCTGGCTTCTCGATATTGAAGACGGGATTCCAGTCCTTCGGGCAGAGGTTTGCCACGCACTGGCGATACTCTTGAGAATCGTGGAAAAGCACCGCGGAAACAAAGCCCTGTGAGAACATGTGGCTCAACGTTGATGAGCCATTGTACCTCTTTAGGACGATGAACTTGCCATCGCTGGTCAACAGGTCACAGACCTCAATCCTGCTGCGTCCGGGCAAATCCTGAAACAAAACCTTGTCGAGACAGATGCGATCAGCGGTGACAGCCGATAGGTTATAGTCCGCCTCCTTCTGTCCCGCTCGTATGGGGGGAAGAAGTTCATCATCGGTCAGCATTTCAAGCTGACGAACGGAATTGTCCACCTCCTCGACATAATCCTTCGCTAGGCGGAACCATTTGCCCAGCGACAGAAGAAATCGCTCCCCGTCAAACTCGGTCTCGAATACGCAGTAGTCGAAGAGGGTTCGTCGAGGCGTTACTGGCTCGCCTTCTTCGTTGAGTCCGACGATCTTGACTCTATCCGCATAGACATCGCAGATTCCCACCTTATTGAGAGCATCATAGACCAAACCCAAGGAGATGTCAAGGACGTTTTCCGACTTGCGACCTGAGGTGACCTTGTAGGACTCGGAAGAAGTCCAGAAATCCAACTCTGGATAAGCCAGGAGCAGCTTTTCTGTCCTCCGGTCTGTCAGCGCTTCATCAAGGAGTGAGTTCAGTTCCGCCTTGAGGTCAGCATCCTTCACCAGGCGCAGGTGATCGATGAACTTGAAGTGTTCCCGATAGGCATCGCTCTCGAAGGCTCCAAGAAGCGCCTCGCACTTCTTGTCGAGGTCAGGCAGAGAGTACTCGCCAGTCAGACTTAGTGAGTCACCCCCAACCAATCGGCGGGCAAGGGCGCTGTCCTGTGGAGTACCCGATACCATGCTGATCAGGTCTTCATCAATGTCCAAGTCGAAATCTTCAATCCCGCCCTCGTTGCTAACCAGTAGTCGTTTCAGGGCAGCACGGGTATCAATCCGTCTCGAATCGATGCCCTTCAGCTTTTTTGTATCGATGGAGTTCAGTGTGACTCGTAGACCAAAATCCGGCTCAATCCTCTGTCGGTCAATAGCTGAAAAGGCGTACCCTGCGGTCACGGCAAAAATGCGCTCTTCCAACTTGAGAAGGAGCAGCAGCGAATTGTTGGAATTCCGAGCGTCCTGCGGAAGGTCAAGGTGCGAGCTGAAGAAACCGAGCCACTTTGGAAGTGTCTCTCGATTCTTCTGGAAGAAAGCTCTGGCTTCGAAATCCAATGCTCCTCGGATAGGGACTGCCTGATATGGAGAGTCGCCCTTGAACTTCGCCTCGTCCATGGCGTCGTCAAACGACTTCACGCTTCTCTCGAATAGGTAGAACGTGAGCTTCATGTCGCCTTCACCCCCCTGTTCAGCATGGGGGACTGAGTTTGTCGCCTCCAAACTTCACCTACTGACCCTCACGTCATAACTTGACACGGTTCTCGCCCTGGTGCGACTCGCTTG
>CAZVAQ010000231.1:0-3979 GCA_964625145.1 uncultured Candidatus Sumerlaeota bacterium | reverse complement strand
GGACACCCTCACGGTCCCCTGGGGACATGGGCTCAAGATCGAGCAGATCGAGCAATTCTGGGCGGAGAAGAAGTTCCCCGACGGCAGCGATTTCCATGATTACATCCACGCGGAAACCGGTGCGCCGTTGTTGAAGGCGCAGCATCCGGAGTTCGAGTTGTGGAGCCAGGGGATCCACGCGCGCGCAGGCGTGAGCTGCGCCGATTGCCACATGCCCTATGAACGCACCGGCGCGATGAAGCTGAGCAATCACAACGTGCGCAGCCCCATGGAGAACATCAACAACGCGTGCCAGGTTTGCCACAACGTCCCGGAGAAGGAGCTGGAGGAGCGCGTGCGCACGATCCAAGGGCGCACCGTTGCCATGATGGATCGCGCCGCCGTTGCCATGACCGAGATGCTCGATGCGATCCTGGAAGCGAAGGCCGTCGGCGTCAGCAACGAAGACCTCGCCGAAGTGTTCGAGCTGCAACGCAAGGCCATGTGGCGCCTGGACTTCATCAGCAGCGAGAACTCAAAGGGCTTCCACGCGGACCAGGAGGCAACGCGCATCCTCGGCGAGTCGATCGACTACAGCCGCCAGGCCACCGCGCTGGCCCTGCGTCTGCGCGCCGGCGAAGCCCCCAAGATCGCAGCCTCGACGGATGCGGTCATCGGCGTGACGGAGAGGTGACACTCCACCCGAAGCCAGCCTTGCGCAGTTCCTCCACTCAACTCCATCTGAATACCTGCATCGTTCATCATGTCCACCAGACCCCTTCTTCCCGATTCCAACGGCTGGTTTGGCCAGTTCGGCGGGCGATTCGTGCCGCCGCAGTTGGAGCCGGTGCTGGATGAGATCGCCGCGGCGTTCGAGCGATACCGCAACGACGCGGAGTTCAACCGCGAGTACGACTACTACCTGCGGCAATTCGTCGGCCGGCCCAATCCGTTGTACTTGTGTGAGAAGCTGACGCGGCAACTCGGCGGCGCGAAGATCTACCTCAAGCGCGAGGACCTCAACCACACCGGCGCGCACAAGATCAACAACACGCTGGGCCAGGTGCTGCTCGCCAAGCGCATCGGCAAGCATCGCGTCATCGCGGAGACCGGCGCGGGGCAGCATGGTGTCGCGACGGCCACCGCATGCGCGCTGTTCGACATGGAGTGCATCATCTACATGGGCGAGGTGGACACCGAGCGCCAGGCGCTGAATGTCTTCCGCATGGAATTGCTCGGGGCGCGCGTCGTGCCCGTCACCCGCGGTACGCGCACGCTGAAGGACGCGGTGGACGAGGCGCTGGAGGATCTGATCGCGCACTACGACCACACGTACTACATGCTGGGTTCCGCCGTCGGGCCGCATCCTTATCCGGCGATGGTGAAGCATTTCCAGGAGGTCATCGGCCGTGAAGCCCGCGCACAGATTCTGGAGGCCGAGGGGCGGCTGCCTGATGCAATCGTCGCCTGTGTTGGTGGCGGCAGCAATGCCATCGGTCTGTTCGCGCCTTTCTTTGACGACAAGGACGTGCGCATCATCGGTGTGGAACCCGCGGGCAAGGGGATCGAGACCGGTGAGCACGCGGCCACGATCAGTGTCGGCAAGCCCGGCGTGATCCACGGGTTCAAGTGCTACCTGCTGGCCGACGACGCGGGCGAGCCGCTTCCCGTGCATTCCGTCGCGGCGGGTTTGGATTATCCGGGTGTGGGCCCCGAGCATAGTTATTACAAGGACATCGGCCGCGGCGAATACGTCAGCGCAACGGACCAGGAAGCGCTCGACGCGTTTGTCACCCTCTCGCGCGTGGAGGGTATCATCCCGGCGTTTGAAAGCGCCCACGCGATTGCGCACGCGTTGAAGCTGGCGCCGACGATGTCACCGGAGCAGATCATCATCGTGAACCTCTCCGGCAGGGGCGACAAGGACATGCGGCAGTTCTCGCAGATGGTGAAGAGGGGGGAGGCGAGGATGAATTATGAATTATGAAGGGTGAATTATGAATTATGAATTATGAAGGATGAATTATGAATTATGAAGGATGAAGCGGCTCAGCATCACTGTCTTGCTTTCCTCCGTGTTCTCCGTGCCTCCGTGGTGATTGTGTTTTCTACAGTATCTTGCAGAATGGCCTACTCGTCGTTCGCGTGCTTTGCGTAGCAACTGGGGCACATGCAGTGGGTCATCTTTGCGCCGGTGCTGGCGCTGATGTAATGCTCGACGCTTTGCCAGTAGCCTTCGTCGTCGCGGACTTTCTTGCACCAGGCGCAGATGGGTAGCAGGCCGTGCAGCGTCTCCATGCTTGCAACGATCCGCGCCAGTTCCCTCGTCATGCGGCGTAGTTCCATTTGCGAGACCGCCTGGCGCGCCAGGGTTTCCAGTGCGCTGACTTGCGAGTGACTTAGTTCCCGAGGCTGCGTGTCCGCGACGCAGATCGTCCCCAGCGCGTGACCGTCGGAGGTAATGAGCGGCGCACCGGCATAGAACCGCACGCCGGGTTCGTCGGTCACGATCGGGTTGTCCCGGAAGCGCTCATCCTGTTGCGCGTCCTTCACCACCAAGGGCTTTGTGTCCATGATCGTGTGCGTGCAGAAGGAAATCTCGCGCGGCGTCTCCGTGGCGCTGAATCCTTTGCGCGACTTGAACCACTGGCGCCTCTCGTCGACCAGGGTCATCAGGGCGATCGGCACACCGCAGATTTGGGATGCCAAGGCGGTTATATCGTCAAACGCCTGTTCCGGATCGGTGTCCAGCAACTGGTAGCGGCGCAGGGCCTCCAGGCGGTCCGGTTCATTGTCGGGGATGGGGTAGGGCATGCTGCGGATGCTCCAGTTGGTCTCGGGGTGGGGCTCACCATCGGACTTGTCTGTGCAACCGCCATTCCATCATTGGCGCTTTCTCAAGTCCGCTTTCAGGGTGCGGGCAGCTTTACCCGCAGCGAGGCCACTTCCGTCAATAATCCCTTCATTCCCGGGGAAGTGAACATGGAATCGATGATGGCCTCGGTGGCCGCCCAGGTCGCCGCGCGGAAAAGGGCGCTCATCGCTGCACCGTCGTTGGCCAAGATCGTCTCATTCCGCCACGTGTTTCCCGATCCGAGACGCAAGCCAGTCGAGAAGGCGACCGCGAAATCGCCGCTGCCGTGGGATCCCGGCGAACCGAGAAGGCCGATGGCCCCGCTCAGGTGACGTGCCACGCGCTTGAGTTGGTGCGGCATCAGCGGCGCGTCCGTCGCGGCGATCATGATCAGCGACCCGTCGCCGCTCTCGCTGCGGCCATGGGTGAAGGCATGGTTGCAACCGGGCAGGCGCAGGTCCTGGCCGGCGCCGAAGTTCGAGAGGACCAACGCTCCCACGGTGTAGGAGCGCCCGTCGATCTCCACCACGCGCGACGCCGAACCGATCCCGCCCTTGAAGCCGAAGCAGATCATGCCGGTGCCGGCGCCTACGCTGCCGAGGGCGAATTCCTGCCGAGCGTCCGCCAGCGCCAAGCCCGCCATTTCCGGCGTCACCGCCAGGGCGCGGATGTCGCTGAGCCGCCCGTCGCTGCACTCCATCACCACGGCGTTGAAAGTGCGTGTCTCCGGCCGTCCCTCCAACGCCAACCGCACGGCGCCCTGCTGCACCGCGCCGACCGAGAGCGTGTTGGTCAGGTACACATGGCTCTCCATGATCCCCAACTCATCGATCTGCAGCAGACCCATTGACTTGCCAAAGCCATTGAAGACATGAGTCGCCGCGGCGACGGGGCGCTCGTGCACGTCGTCGATCTTCAGCACCGACACGCCCGTGCGCAGGAAACGAGGCTCGTCCTCGATGACCGTATGATGCCCGACGCTCAGGCCGGGCACATCGCTGATCAGGTTCAGCGGCCCGCAAGACAGTCCATCGGGGAGGGAAGTCCACTCGCGAAATCGTTGGGTCATGGTGGGCGGGCCTTTCAGGGACGGAGTTGTTCGGCGGATGGTTGGAGGGAGGGCGGTGGAGGTCAAGGGGGGTGGGG
>CAZVAQ010000230.1:0-3983 GCA_964625145.1 uncultured Candidatus Sumerlaeota bacterium | reverse complement strand
GGCGATCAAGTGAAGTTCCGAGTTCCGGGTTCCGAGTGCCGGGTAAGTTTCTAGTTCGGGACTCGCTGAGTAGGTTCTGCTTCACAGGCAACACAACGAACGGAGCGCGGGCATTGTTTGCCCGCGCTTCTTTTTTCGGGGTGGGCGGTGGACGAGGTGGACGGGATTGTAGAGCCCGTCCACACCCAGTCGATCGTGATCCCGCTTCGTTTTGGTGGGGCTACTGCAGGAAGTTCTGCGTCTCGCGTTCGCTGACGCCTTCGATCTCAGTGGGAACAAGGCCCTCGAGTTCGTAGTTCATGTGCAGCGAGGCGAACGTTGCCAGTCCGATCATCAGCGACAGGACCAGGCTCATGCCGAAGCTCTCGGTCTGGAAATCCGGCGCGACGTTGGGCACCAGGAAGTGAATGACGGGAATGGTCAGAAGAAACGCCAACGACGCAATGGGCACCGAATATCCCAGCGGGACGTTGGTGATGGAGATGATGGGCATGGCGAGCAACGCGGCGGCAGGCCCCAGCACCGCCAGGATCAGCCACGACTCGATCCCCTCGATGCGGATGAATTTCTTGAACAGGAATGTGCACAGCAGCAGCAGCAGCGAACCGCCGACTGTGGACATGATCATGTACTGGGTGGTGCCCCACTCGACATCAAGTCCGTACGGCATGATGGCGTCACCTTGCGGGTAGCGTTCCCCGGCTGGATTCACGCCTTCTTGCGATGCGCCCGAGTTCCGCGGCAAGCCCGATCACACTCTGCGCGGTGTTGGCAGGGCCCATGGAGAGACGGATGCCCCCCTTGGCGCGGGCCTCATCACCCGGGAACATGGCGGTCAGGACCGGGCTGACGGCGACGACGCCGGTGGAGCAGGCCGATCCCGGCGAGAGGCAAAAACCGGCCGCGTCCAGGGCGATCACGGTCTCCACGGCCTCCAGCCCCTCGACGGAGAGGTTGAGGAACCCCGGCAGGCGCGCCCCCCCGCCGTTCAATTGCCAGCGGACTCCCTCGGCGGTGAGACGCTCGAAAAGGAGCTGCTCCAGCCCCTGCAGGCGGGCGGTCTCGCGTTCCATGGCGTCATGAGCAGCCTGTGCTGCGGCGGCGAAAGCGCGGGCCAAGGCCACGGCGGGCGTGCCGCCGCGAAGTCCGTCTTCCTGCCCACCGCCGGTGACCTGTGGAGAGAGGGCGCGAATGCCCGGCCCGGCAAGAAGCGCAATGCCCGGTGGTCCGCCGATCTTGTGCGACGCGGCGATGAGCAGGTCCGCACCAAGATTGGCGCAGGGAACCTTGCCAAAACTTTGCGACGCATCGCACAGCAGCGGACACGCGGCCGTTGTTGCCGTCGCGCGGGCGGCTACGGTGTCCTGCAGCACACCCGTCTCGTTGTTGACGTGCATCAGGCACACCATGTCCAGCGGCCCGTCCTCTTCCCAGTGGGGGAGCGCGTGGCCCGATTCGGTGACGGGCATGGGACGCACTTCAATTTCGCCGCGATGCACCAATGTGTCCAATGTTTCGACGATGCAGGAATGTTCGATGACGGCGGACAGCACGACGCGCCGTCGCCGCGGAGCATTACTTTGCGGCGAGAGAGTTCCCCGCAGGGCCAGGTTGGCTGACTCCGTGGCCGAGCCGGTGAATACGACCTGTGAAGGCGGCAAGCCGAGGAGAGCCGCCAGTTGCTCGCGTGCTTCCTCCAGCAGCCGCCGCGCGCCCTGGCCGGTCTGGTGGATGCTGGATGGATTGAGCGCCACGCCGCGCCATTGGCTCAATTCCTCGACGGCCGCATCGCACATGGGCGACGTGGCGGCATGGTCGAAGTAGTTTGGATCGTTGGCGGGCAGGAAAGTCATGGGCCCAACAGGATGCCTCGGCTCATTCCGGTTTCAATCGGGATGAGCCGGGGGGTGGAGTGATTGGCGCGCGTGAATGCCGTCAACCAGTCGCGATGGCAAACCGCTTGGCGACCTTGTTCCAATCGACGACGTTCCACCACGCATCGACATAGTCCGCGCGGCGGTTCTGGTACTTCAGGTAATAGGCGTGTTCCCACACGTCGATGGCGAGCAATGGCACAAGCCCCCATTGGCTGCGCAGGTTCTGGTTCTGCCCCTGCACGATGGTCAGTCGGCCGCTGGCCACCTGCCACGCCATGATCCCCCAGCCGGAACCTTCGACGGCCTTTGCCGCGGCGGCGAACTGCGCTCGCATGGCGGCGATGGATCCAAAGTCCCGCGTGATGGCCTCGGCCAACGGGCCCGCCGGGTCGCCGCCGCCACCGGGGCCCATGCAATCCCAGAAGACGCAGTGCAGGAAATGCCCGCCGCCGTTGAAGGAGAGCTTGTTGCTGAGGTGTTCGATGAGGGCAAAGTCGCCGGCGGCGCGGGCCTTGGCCAGTTGTTCCTCGTTGGCATTCAGGCCGTTGACGTAGCCCTGATGATGGCGGCTGTGGTGAATTTGCATGGTCTGGGCGTCGATGTGGGGTTCGAGGGCGCCATAGTCATAGCCCAGTGGCGGGAGTGCCCATTTGCCGTTGGCATCCACTGCCCCGGGGATCAGGGCGCGCCAATCCTGCGCACCGGCGGCGGCGTTGGCATCGGCAGCGCCCACGGTCCCGAGGAAAGCCCCGGCGGCCAAGGCTGCGCCCCCGGCGGTGATCAGGTCACGTCGCTTCAGTTCAGTCATGGTCACTTCTCCGGGTCGTTGATATCCTGCGGTGAATCCAGTGGGAGCAAGATGGTTGCCGGAGGACAATACTAGTTCCTCGTTCCTGGTTCCTCGTTCCTCGTCAGTTGAAGGGAGCTTGGGCATCCTTGCCCGAGCGAGTAGTACAGTTCCGAGTTCCGGGTTCCGAGGAAGAGCAGTGCCTCGTTCCTCGTTGGGTGGTTTACGGTGTGTCTAAACAGCCATGCGAAGTTAAAGCGAAAGTTGGTAGGGATTGGCGGATAATGGGGGTGTCGGCTGTCGGATTGGTCGTGGGCGGGGGGGCATCCCGTGGTTGACATGGCAGCGCCCTATCGCGGGGAATCCGGCCGCACGACCCCGGGTTTGGGGACATTTGACGGAACGGAAACGGGTATTTTGCAAAGAGTTGATGCGCTGACTTCGCTACGCTTTGTGGCGGCACTCGCGGTTTTTTTTCACCATTACATCATTGCCGATGGTTCGCGCCACCTGGGCCACCATTGGTGGGATGGGATGGCGGAATCGCCCCTTGGGGTGCTGATGCTGGAGGGTCGCTATGGTGTGACGCTCTTCTTCGTGCTTTCGGGCTTCCTGTTGTTGGTGCGGTATTATGAGTCGGTGTTCAAGGGAACGTCGTTTGGTGTGTACTGGCTGAAGCGTTTTGCGCGCATCATGCCGCTGTACTGGACGCTGCTGGCCATCATGTTGGGTTACTATGTGATGAATGACCTGTCGCTGAAGGATTTCCCGATCTTCGCGACGCTCACCCAGGGTTTCTTCAGTTACCTGAAGTTCGAAGGCATCGGGACGGCCTGGTCGCTCACGGTGGAGGAGTGCTTCTACCTGCTGCTGCCGCTGTTGATCGTGCCGATGCGGTGGTTGTGGCCGGAGAAGTCCTTCAAGTGGTGGAAGCTGGCCGTGGCGGGCGTGTTCCTCTTCGCGGTGAGTTGGCTTCTCTTCAAGCTGGGCTCGGAACTGCACGACGAGAAGGTGATCGAATACGGCGGGTTCCTGGCCGAGAAGAGTGACATGCGGCTGTATACGATCTTCGGCCGCTTTACGGACTTTGTCTTCGGCATGTTGTTCGGACTGCTCTACATCAAGACGAAGAACAGCATCCTGAACAACCGTTGGGTCGCCGACGGGGCGATCCTTCTTTCGACCGCGGGCATCATGGCGATCTGCTATCACATCTACACCGGTCTTGGTGACGGGCCGCACTTCAACAACCTGGCGCGCTCGGCGGGGATGCAGTGGAACATGGTGAACGCGTTCCTCAGCGGGGTGATTATCTACTT
>CAZVAQ010000229.1:0-4227 GCA_964625145.1 uncultured Candidatus Sumerlaeota bacterium | reverse complement strand
CATGGACCCCAAACGCGTTCTCATCACCGGCTTGGCCATTCCAGTTCGTGGTAATGACATTGATACGGACCGGATCATTCCTGCGCGGTTCCTCAAGTGCGTCGTCTTTGACGGACTTGGCGAGCATGCGTTCGAGGATGACCGGCTGGGCTTGAAGCAGCAGGGGAAGACACATCCCTTCGACGATCCGCGCTATGCGGGGGCGGAGGTGTTGTTGGTGAACAAGAACTTTGGGTGCGGTTCGAGCCGCGAGCACGCGCCGCAGGCGATCATGCGCTGGGGGAAGGGAATCAAGGCGATCGTCGGCGAGTCGTTTGCCGAGATCTTCTTTGGCAATTGCGTGGCGCTGGGGATTCCGTGCCTCACGGTTTCGGAGGGGGATATCGCCCGGTTGATGGCCGCGGTGGAGGAGGACCCCAGCCGGAAGGTCGAAGTGGACGTGCGCAGCTCGGAGATCCGCTGCGGCGCCGTGACGGTGAAGGGGGAGCTTCCGGAGGGCGTTCGCCAGCAGTTTCTGGAGGGGCGCTGGGATTCGACGTTGGAGTTGCTGGAGGCGAAGAAGGAGATTGTGGCGACGGCGGAGCGGTTGCCGTATTTCAACAACTGGCAGTAAGCCCCCCCCCGATGGGTTTGTGTGTTGCCTGGCGCCCCTTCCGGCTGGATAGGGGCGCCGTTTTGTTGTGGGGGCTGTCGTTCCTTGAAACAAGCCGCTCGACACCGGCCTTGAAGGTGTTGTTGGTGTGAACGTGACCATTCTTTCGGGGAAGTCTTCTCGTGGGCCTCAACAGCGCGTGGGAGGAAATCGACCACGACGTCATCCTGCCCCCGAGCTGGGCGTTCGGACTCCTGCTTGGTGGGTACACCAGCGCGGTGGAGACGGTCGAGCGTGTGCGTTGGCTGCGCGGCGAGGGCATCCCGGTCGATGCCTATTGGGTGGATACCTCCTTTTGGAATCGCACGGGGAAGGGGACGGCCGGGTATCTCAACTTCCGGCCGGATGAGAATTGGTTTCCGGATCCTGAAGGGTTCTTTGCCGCCCTGGATGCAGAGGGCGTGCGGGCGGGAGTGTGGATATGGGACCGCATCCTGAGGAGAGAGAACGAAGAAGTCTTCCAGGAATTTGCCCGGCGTGGATATTTCGGACGGCGCGCTTTCGTGGATGAGAAGGACCTGGGCCAAGGGTCCAGCGAGTGCGGATGGATCGCCTTTGATAATCCGGCCGCGGCGCATCACTTCATGGAGCGGCTGCGGCCGCTGTTTGCCATGGGGCTGGACTTTCTGAAGATGGATGGTTCTGCGCATCCGGGGTATGTGAAGGCAGGATTCGAGGCGACGCAGACCATGGGCATTCACACGAAGGGGCGCGGGTTTGTGCTGGCGCTGGCTGGGCCTGCAGATCAGCCGGCCATGAAGCGCTATCCCGTCGTCAGGTCTGCTGATGCGGTTGTGGGTTGGGACGAGACTGGCATCGAGCAGGGATCGTCGCCCGGCAAGGGAGGGTTGAAGCAGATGGTCGAATCCGTAAGCAATCCGGCGCATCCTCTTTATGGGTGGCCGTTTGCCGGGCATGACACTGGAGGCTTTGCTCATGGCACGCCTTCGGACGAACTGTTTATGCGTTGGTGTCAGTTTTCCTGCTTCAATCCCATCTCGGTGATCTTTGGCGCGCCGTACACCAGGAAATCAAACTTTGCGCAGGAGTATGGAACGGCGGCGCAGGAGAACCTGCGCCGCTATGCGCGGCTGAAGCTGCAACTGTTTCCGTACATCTACTCCTATGCAGTTCTTTCCAGGCTCACCGGACGCAAGATGGTCCGGGGCAATGGGATGCACCTGGACCAGTATCAATTCGGTGACGAGTTCATCGTGGCGCCGGTTGTCGAGCCGGGTGCGACGGAGCGCATGGTCTTTCTTCCTCGCGGTACATGGATTGATTACTGGACCGGGGCGGAGTATGCTTCGCCGCTGGGGCAATCGATCCCGGTTCTCGCGCCCCTGGACCGGTTGCCACTTTTTGTGCGGTCGGGATCCATCATCCCGATGCGGGAGGAAGCGGATTCCATCGCCCGTGGCAGCAACGACCCGCTGGTGCTGGACATCTACCCGGACGCCAAGTCGCTATTCTATTTGATCGAGGATGATGGAACCAGCAACGATTACCTGGCCGATCGCATGGCCAGGACGACTATCCAGTGCACGGAGACCTATTACGGGCGGGTGGACCGGAGCATCCGGCTGTCGCTGCGCACGTCGGGTGACTTCGCCGGGTTTCGGCCGGTCAGGACGATCTATGCCATGATCCACGGGGTTGAGGAGGTGCAGGAGCTACATGCCACGGAGGACCTGCTGCTGCCTGTAGGGTCCTTGGAGGAGCTTCGCAAGGGGGCGTCAGGGTACTGGATCGACCAATCGCGTTCGGTTCTTTGGCTGAAATTCCATGCGAACACCGTCCGTGGGTGCGAGGTGACGGTGGATTGCTGAGCCGGATTGCCCCATGCCGGGGGCGGCTCTGGAACTAGGTCTTGACGTCGAGCGTGACCCACCGGGAGCAATGACCATCCCGGTCGGCGCGGGAAAGAATCAGGCGGACCTTCGAGAGCGGATGTAAACATGGCGCACCGCAGTCTGCAGGCATTGGTCTTTTCCGGTCTCGTTCCCACGACGGCGGCGACGGTGATCTCGCTGCTGGGGGATGAGGGACTCCCCAGTGACATCCGGATCGACGAGAACCTGATGTATCACCCCTGGCAGGCGAGCCGGTCGGGTCTATTGGTTCTGGGGATGGACCCAACCACGGATCTGGCGAGGGTTTCCTCCTACATTCAGAACCGCACGACTTGGTGGGAGGTTGCGGTGATGCTGTCGGACAGCATCAACTCCTATGCGCCGGCCCTGCTGGCCCAGGGGGCCGTGAAGGTGCTGCCCCATCCGGAGGATGACCTGACCTCCTCTCATGCGGAACTGCGGAACCTGCTTTCGATCCTGACGGTCCACGGCACGGACATTCTGGGGCTGGAGCTGAGCGACCTGATTCAGCTCTACGGCGACAAGCGGGTCCCGAAATCCATTCGCATCAGCGGCGAGGGGATCATCGGGTCCATTTATCTGCGCGACGGCAATGTGGTCCATTGCGAGACGATCGACGACCAGCAGGGGATGAACGCCTTCACCCGGTTGTTGGCGATCCGCGCACCTGATATCCGGGTTCATAACGGCTGCCTTACGTCGAAGTCCTCGATCAACATGCCGGCGATGTCGGTGCTCCTGGAGGGTGCGCGCGTCAACGACGAGGACGGTCGCGACGCGCGGGAGTATGCGGATTTGGGGGATCCATCTGAAGCATTGGATGCGATCCTGGATGACATGGATGTGGTGGGCGTTGCGCCCATTCACGCCGCCACCGGGCCGGAACTCACAGCGGAGGATCTGGCCGATCTGGACGAGGATCTGGATCTGCACTGAGGACGCCTTTGCCGAGCAGGTGATTGGCATTCCATCGCTGTCCTTATTGATTCCGAGACAAGATATGTTGGGCGAGTGGTTCGTTGCCGGAGAATACTGCCTCAGAATTGCCAGGAGTCGGTCCGGCGGATTCGATCCGTTGGGCCGTTGAGGATGCGTATCGCGACGAGTCGCGCCGGGTGCTGGCGACGCTGATTCGCCTGCTCGGAGATTTCGAGCTGGCGGAGGAGGCGATGCACGAGGCCTATGCCGCCGCTTTGGTGCAATGGCAGCGCGACGGCATCCCCGCCAATCCGCGCGCGTGGCTGGTGTCTGCGGGCCGCTTCAAGGGCATTGATGCCATGCGCCGCCGGGCACGGTTTGACTCCTCTATGGAGAAGCTGGCGGAGCGATTGGATGATTATGTCCCGCCGCCGGTCATCGAGGACGAGAACGCCGTGGAGGACGATCGTCTGCGGCTGATCTTCACGTGCTGCCA
Source organism: uncultured Candidatus Sumerlaeota bacterium (assembly GCA_964625145.1). Lineage (GTDB taxonomy): Bacteria > Sumerlaeota > Sumerlaeia > SLMS01 > JAHLLQ01 > CAYTRP01. The sequence goes on along the minus strand of CAZVAQ010000229.1, from coordinate 287 downwards.
TCCGGCGCTTTCGCCGGAGGCTCAGGTCGCGTTGACGCTGCGCGAAATTTGCGGGCTGACCACGGAGGAAATCGCGCGGGCGTATCTGGTGCCGACGCCCACGGTGGCGCAGCGTATTGTCCGGGCAAAGACGAAGATCCGCGACGCGCGCATCTCCTACGAGATCCCCGGCTCGAAGGGAACAAGCACCAAGATCCAGCCCATCGAGACCATCGACAAGATCTTCCAGATGATCCCCCCCGAAGATGTTAAGATCCTCGGTCTGGGTCCCGGGGTCAAGCCTCAGG
>CAZVAQ010000228.1:0-4359 GCA_964625145.1 uncultured Candidatus Sumerlaeota bacterium | reverse complement strand
AGATCGCTTCGGAAGGCGATGAACAGGACCAGAAAGGGAATGACAAGACACGATGCCAACCGGCCTGTGAACTTGAAGCCTTCCACTCCCTCCAGCAGCATTGCTTCGGCAATCTTTCCACCACAAATACCGGCCAGCCACAACTCGACGACCAGATCATCGATACGCTTGCGGCCGGAGAACATGTCGCCGGCGCGGCGCGGAATGACGCGGCGCAGCGCGCGCATGCGGTTCGACACCTTGACGGCCCAGGAGCAGACCATTGCCAGGAAGGCAACGATGAGCCCCGTCACGGGAAGCGAAACAATGATGGCGCCGGGTAAAGTGAGAAACGGTAACGTCATGCGAACCAGCATTCCAAACACGAAGAACGACCCGAAAATTGCCAGGAAGACGATGACGATGCGGACCAACAGGGATGATCCCTGAAAGGACGGGATAGCGAACCGCCACCGGCGACTGTGGTGCTTCCTCCGCTGGCGGAACGCTTCAATGACCGGGTTGCTGTCCTCGCTGGCGAGAACTGGCAGGAGGGTCCGATCAGCCGGGGAAAAGGAGGGCTTTGTCTCAACCATCGGGCGGGCGCTCTGCAGTCTCCGGGATCTTGATGCTATTCAAGGCATCGGGGTCCTTGAGGAGCTCGTTGCGAATGTATACCTCAAATGCTTCGTCGGATTGGGCGAGCAGTTTTTCAAGAAGGGCGGCGGTGGGCGGCTTGAAGATTCTGACTATTGCGGCGGCAACGAAGAGGCTGAGGACGGCAAAGACAACGCCCAGGCACTGCAACCACACCCAGACCGGAGTGCCTTCGGGGAGGTTGGTGACGAAGAGTCCGACAATGCGAAAGATGATGGAAATGGCTATCAGGACGCCGATGACCGAGGCGACCGTGATGACAGACTCGAGGATCAGGCGGGGAAGATCGCGCTGCAGGCGGGTCAAGAAGCTCTCGCTCCGGCGCCATCGGGTGTTGAGGCCGAGGACGATCTTGTTTGCAGATCCGAGGGGGAATGCCCCTAGAGCCAGTCGGTAGTTCGCCGAACAGACCAGCGCGATGACGATGCCATAGGTGATCATTGCCCACAGGGGGGCCGGAGCCAGGAGCACCATCAGGAAGACGGCCAAGGCGAGCAACTGCGCAAAGAAGTTGATCGGTGCGGTCTTCTCCAGGCCCTCCAGCAGGATGGCCTCGGCGATTTGCCGGCCGGTGATGCCGCACAGCCACAGATCCAGGGCCACGGACGAGTTGGGGGCCTGGGGGTTGAAGGCCACAACGGCGCGCAGGGGAACCCGCCGACTGGCGGTGTTGCTCATCCAGACCGCGGCAGCGAAGAGGAATGCCAGAGCCAAGACGCAGAACAGGATCGTCTGGAAGGTGGAGCCAAAGGGGCTCAAGAGCGTCACGGGGATCAGGAGCAGGAAGACGAGCCCAAGGGCCAGCAGGCACCCCACGGAGGAAGGTCGGCGGCGCCCGGTGGCTGCCAGGAGGCCGGAGCCGAACCACCCTTGGCGGTCTCGTCTCTCGCGAAAGGCGCAATAGGCGGGGTTATCCGGCGCCTGGCGGACGAAGGGGATGCGCTTTTGGAACCATTCGGGGAAGAGGGGGCTGGAGGTGGGAGTCATTCGCCGAACTTTCGTTCATTTCTGGTGAAAGTGTGAAAAAAGGCTGGCGTCCGTTCCCACCTCTGCCGAATGAAGCCGGAAATCCGCTTGCGGGTGGACGCCTCGGGCTGCGTTCATCACCCACGGCCCAAGACCGCGTCATTGAGAAACACAATCAACCTCCCTTGGAAACGCCTGCCGGGCCCGTTCTCTCCAGAGTCTTGATAGGGTATCAATGCTGACGCGAGATCCCAGTTCCTTGCCTGATCAACCCCGCACTGCCAGTCGTCACCAACTTGAGTCCGGAGCGTGAATCTTCCATGAGTTCCCCCTCGATTGAGAAATCGATTCTGGCAGATGATCTCACACCGGACGGAGCCGGTCGTATTGTTGAAATTCCCGGAACTGCAGGGGCGGGTCACCATGCCCCAATCTTCGACCGAGCCTATCGCTTCACAAAGTCCGAGGAATTGATGCAGGTGGGGCTGTATCCCTACTTTCGCACGATCGAGTCGGCCCAGGACACCGAGGTAATCATCGACGGCAAGAAGATGCTGATGCTTGGGTCCAATTCGTACATGGGCCTGACAAATGATCCGCGGATCAAGGAAGCCATCAACAAGGCCGTTTCGGTCTATGGCAGCGGTTGCGCGGGCTCGCGGTTCCTGAATGGGACATTGGACATCCATATCGAGCTGGAAGAAGAAATCGCCGACTACATGGGTACTGAGGCGGCACTGGCGTTCACCACCGGTTTCCAGGCGAACCTGGGTGTCATTTCCGCCATGATCGGAAAGGACGACCATGTCTTCATCGACCGCAGCGACCACGCTTCGATCGTCGATGGTTGCAGGCTTGGTTTCGGAAAGATCCACAAGTTCCGGCACAATGACTTGTCGAGCCTGGAGCGCGCGCTGCGGATGCACGACGCGACGGGGAAGCTAATCATCGTCGACGGCATTTATTCGATGGAAGGCGACATCGCGCAGTTGCCGGAGATCATCCAACTGGCGAAGCGCTACCGGGCCGGGGTGTTGGTGGATGATGCACATGCGGTGGGTGTGATCGGCGAGGAGGGATCGGGAACCGCGTCGCACTTTGGCTTGGTGGACGACGTGGACCTGGTCGTGGGGACGTTCTCGAAGTCGCTGGCGTCCATCGGCGGCTATGTGGCGGGGAGCAAGGAGATCATCAGCTACCTGAAACACCACGCGCGCGCGTTGATCTTCTCGGCGTCGATGGCCCCGGCCTGTGTGGCGGCGGCACGCAAGGCGATCGAAATCATCCGTGCGGAGCCCGAACGGCGTGACCGTCTGTGGGAGAACACGCACTACCTGCTCAATGGACTTAAGTCACTGGGCTTTGACACGGGCGTTTCCGAATCGCCGATCATCCCGGTGCTGGTGGGTGATTTGATGTCGTGCTTCCGGTTCTGGCGCGCGTTGCACGATTCCGGGATCTTTGTAAACCCGGTGGTGCCGCCGGCGACTCCGCCGGGGCAGTGCCTGATCCGCTTGAGCGTGATGGCCACGCACACGCAGGACCAATTGACCTTTGCGCTGGAGACATTGGAGCGCATCGGCCGCGAGCAGGGTGTGATCGGGGTGCTGCGGGGCTGAGGTGTTTTGCGGCGAAGTCGGGTGCGGCCATGTGGACCGGGTGGACAAGTGAGGCGCAGCCAAGTCTGAAGGTTTGGGTCCGTACCGCCAAGACACAAGCACACCCCGTCAGTTCGGCACGTGACTTCCGGCCTCATAAATCGGGCCTTCAGCCCTCAAACACTGTGGGTTCTGGCGAGGCACGATCAGATCCAAGGGCCGCCATGCCCATGACATGACGCAAAATGGACATGGGCCGACCGTCTTGATTATTCCAAGTTGTCGTCGTTCTCGTCGTCGTCGGGTGTGGCGACCTTGAGATTCTTGATCTCCTTGCCCGGCTTGAACGTGACCACGCGGTGCGAGGGGATGGGGTATTCGACGCGGTTCTTGGGGTTACGCCCAACGCGCGCCTTGCGTTCCTTGACCTGGAAGACGCCGAAGTCGCGGATTTCCAAGCGCTGATGGTCGACGATGATGTCCTTGAAGGAGTCGATGATGCGATCGACGATCTCCAAGGCCTCCTTGTCCTTGATCGCGTTGGTTTCGTTGGAGAGTTCCTCGGCAACGCGTTTGACGATGTCGGCCTTGATCATGGAAGGCTCCGGGGGAGGTATCGCTGGGATCACCTGAATTGTGGGCAAATCAAGCCATATCAGGCTTCAAGCCGCAAGGGCAATTCGGGGGGCGGGGGGAAAAACGGCGACCCGACCCTGGCCGAAGGATCGCCCGGGCGGGGCATCGGAAAATGAGCATGGACTCTACAAGAAGGCCAGAAGGCCTCGTTCAGTTGGACAGCTCCTCCAGAACGAAGCCATTTTCAGTGGCCTCGCGCCTTCCGATGGTCCAATACCATCTGGGATACTCTTGCTCGCAGGTTGCCAAGAGTTCCTTCGCCTTTTGGGAACTTCCAAGCTTGTGATGTGCAAACGCTTCATACACATATGCGTATGCGAATGCGTTGAAGGCAGGATATGGATCATCCTCCGCCCAGCGGCCAGAATTGATATCCTGGCAAATCTCTATCGTCTTCTGGTAGCGGCCCAACTTAAAATTGCACAGCAGTTCCCAGACCTGCGCCGTACAAATCTGGCGGGATGGGTTCAGAGCTACTCCCCAAAAACTGGACACTTGAACAAGTAAACTTTTCGGGCCATCC
>CAZVAQ010000227.1:0-4400 GCA_964625145.1 uncultured Candidatus Sumerlaeota bacterium | reverse complement strand
CGGGTGTTGGTATCGGCTCCACCGTCGCGATGAGCACGCGCGAGCGCCGCGCCGCGTGGGGAATTCAACGGGCGATGGGGATGAAGCCCGCAACGCTGGTGATGCTTGTCTCGGGTGAAGGAATCCTGCTCGGCGCCATCAGCGCCGGCATTGCGGCAACCCTGTGCGCCATCATCGCTGCATGGAGCCGGAACCAACTCGGCGAAGTGCTCGACACGCTCGCCTTCCTCCCCGGCGATCCGCTCGCGCTCGGTCTTGTCGCCTACGGCGGCATCGCCATGCTGTGTGCAGTGCTCGTGGTGCTGCCGCTCGCAATCAGCGCCCTCCTCGCCGCGCGGCAGGAGCCGGTCCAGTTGCTGGGCGAGCGGAGCTTGTAGGAGAACGGGGGATCGCAACCAGGCAAACGGTCTGGCAATGATGATGCCGCGCGCAAATGCACTTCGGCCTCAAAGAGGCGAAACAGCACCGCCGCCCGCAAACTTCCGGAATCAATACAACGCCCACTCACCCACCGCGCTATTCGCCGCCTCGCGCGTGACGGTGACCGGGGCGTGGGCCGTGGCGTTGCCGTTGAGGTCCACGTTCTCCAGCCAATAGCTGCGTATGGCGCCCGGGGCCAAGGTCACGGTGTCTTCCAAACTATACGCCCCGCCGCCGCCGGCGATCGACGGGACCAGCGCCGCGTTCACCCGCGAGCCGGCGGTCGTGTCATTCCCTTCCAGGCGGTACACATTGAATCCGGCGTTCTTGATTTCCAAAGTCGTTTGCCACTCGACCGTCACGGCGCCGGTGGAGTCGTTGACCGTCGCCGAGAAGTCCGCCACCTCCACCCTCGGCTCCTCCTCCTGCGAGAACGAGACGAGCATGTTGTTGGTGATGAGGCCGATGAACCGGCCGCGTCTGGTATCTAAAGCGATGTCGCCGAACCCACTGGAATTCAGTGATGGCTTTGTTGCCGATGGCGTCATCGAAAGCAATGAGGCATTGTCCGGACCGGAGGTCAGGTCCACGACACGTAGGACATAGCTCTTGGCGTCGTTGGGGACCTCCCGCCACAGATAGCCAAGATATCGTCGGCCTTCAAACTCCATGATCCTATTCTGGCTAGAAGTTAGTGGAACAATATCAGGATCAAGTTGTGCAACAAATTGGCCCGTCGCCGAGTAAACTCTATTTGCCGTATAAATGTTGCCGAGGCTATCAACCGATATTCCTGTAAATGTGCTTCCGCCGCCGCCATTGGGGCCGGTCAGTCCGAGACGGTCCACCGCCGTCACTGCGCCCATGGACTCGCTTATCGTCATCACCACCACATCTGGCGAAGAACTCACGAAAAGACTCGTCTCTTCCTTGACTGAATCGTAGACTCCGTGCAGGGCATATCCGACCGGAAACGAAAGGGCTGGTACAGATGGAAGAGGCGGGCCGATCGGAGTACCGGAGCCGATTCGGTCCTGGGTGGCGTCTTCCGTCTGATTGTAATAAATCAGTGTCGGTGGCCCAAGTGTGCTCTCTTCCGCGCCATCACTCCCTTCCCAACGGTACAGATAGAAAGGGTGCCTTCCAGGTCCCGTGGCGCTAGGATCGGACTTGGCGTCTTGAGTCGCGGTACACAGATAGATTGAATAATCGCCATGTCCCCGATCAACAGCGGCAATCTTTAGCAGCCCCAATTCTCCTCCACCGAGCCCCCAAGTGATGTCGGGGGTATCCATGCCGACCCTGTCACTGCCGTCCTCGGCGCTTACCACCAGAACATCCGTCCGATTGGCCAATGTGTGAAGAGACCTGTTCGCCACCAGCACGTTGTCAGTGACCGGGTTGTAGGTCATCCCTGTCAGCCGGCTATGCTCAAAGTACTCCCCGCCCCCCAAGTGCGTCTCCTGCCGCCAGTGCTCCACGTACTGGGCACCCGCGATGCCCGGCCCGGCAAGGAGCGTGGCCGCCACGGCCACGATTGGCAGGCTACTCACGGCCTTCTTGATTGATGGGCTCATGGCGAAATCCTTTGCTTGGCGTGATTTGGCGAGGGTCATCGCTGCGTTCAAATGCCGGGTACCTCTTAATCCTATCCTCCAAACAGCACCGCGGGAGTCCGGGGTCAAGTCAAAATTCTCTAGTAAAAGGCTTGACAGGCGTTTTCAGTGTGCAGTTTGTGAGTCATTGGAAGTGTCTTCATCAAAATCCGTGCGAGGTGATGCCATGACTGTTGACTGGGGTGACATTGGCGGGACGCTGAGCAACCAGACCGACTTGCAGGCGGCGCTGGATTCGAAGATTGAGTTTTCGGGTACAGACTACGACGTCCTGACATGGGACGATGACGAGGTGGTCGGCAGCAGCACTCGAACCCGGGATGCGTCCACACCACAAATCTTCAACGATCATGTTGGCATGGCGCGTGGGGCACGCCTGATGTGGCCCGCCGGAAGCAGCGTGCCCTTTACGATTGACACCAGCAGCATCTATTTCATTCAGGGGAGCGTGGATGCCGGAGACGAACAGGTCGCAGCACGCGGCATATCCTCCCGGCTCTATCTGACAGACACTCCCGGGACGGGAAATGTCCTTCGCTATGGCATCATGGCCGTCGTCGAGAACAGGCCCGGCGTCACAGTGACCATCAACAACGGGACCAACAATAGCATCCAGGCCGCCCATTGCATTGTACAAACCAACAACGGCAGCCATTACGGCTTCGCCCTCGGTGTCGTCGGGGGAGCGGACAACGACAACGGCACAATGGGGACCGGCATTGGCGGCGATTTCCGCACGGCCAACATCGGCGAGAACACATCCACCACATCGGGATACGCGATCCGCGCCGTAGTGGGAAACTACTCAAACGGTGCAAATCATCAGGACGCCGCGTTCTTGTATACAAGATTGCGATTTGGCGGGACGGGAGAGATCACTGGCAAGCTCGTCGGAGTGGACTTCGGCGGACTCGATCCATGGGACGATGGCCCGTGCGCCGAGTCGTACATGATCTATTTCGGCGAGTCCTGCGCGGTCGGCGACATTCATTGGGCCATCTACGGCGAGAATGGCTCGGGCGATTGGCGCTGCGGGAATGATGTGGAGGTCAAGGGCGTGGTGCGGGTCGAGGGGCGGGTGAAGGTGGTGACCGGCACATCGTACACGATCTTGGAGGAAGACTGGGGAAGGGTGTTGGTCTTCACGTCAACAGGCACGGTGTGGGTTTCCGTGCCGGCGGGATTGCCGGTGGGCTTCGAGTGCGAGGCGGTGCGGCGGTCCGCCAGCGGACGCGTCACATTCATGGCGGACACCGGCGCAACGGTCGCGTCGCCGGTGGGCGGTGCGCCGGAGATGGCCAGCGACGCCGCGCGCGTCCAGTTGATGGTCTGGAACGTTGGCACCACGACCGATTGGGTGGTTAGCGGCGACATAAAGCCGTTTGCCTTCAATCCTGCGTCCATTTCGAGCCCTTTGTGTTGGTTGGATGCGAGCGACCCGGACACGTTGTATGATGCCGTAAGCGGCGGCAGCCCCGTGGCCCCGGATGGCACGGTGGCACGGTGGGAGGACAAGGGACCGTACAACAACCACGCCACGCAGCCCACTTCGGGAAGCCGCCCCATTCGCAAGGTGAACGTGCAGAATGGGTTGGACACCGTCCGGTTCGACGGGACCGATGACCTGATGGAGGCGGCGGGCGCGGTCTATGATGGGGATGCGGCGGCGATCTTCGTCGTGGCGAAGTCGTCGTCGGTGGCGGGGTACAATGGCGCCGTCGGTTCGATGGTCCAAACCAGCGAGGAACTTCTCGCCAGCTCAAAGTTTTTCGGGCTGCCCTACAAGGAGAATGGACGCTTTGTTTCCGGCGCGGACGATGAGAGCGCCACGGGGGTAGCGACGGGTGTCGTCGCCAACGTGTGGAACGTCCTGACCGGCACACGCCAGCGGGACCTTTCCGATGGCCAACGTACTTGGCGAAGCGGCGCCTTTGTCGCGGATGGCCCGACGGCGGACGCGCCCATCAGCGGGGACACGGGGGACGACTTGTATCTCGTCGTTGGGTTTCTGGACGCGCAAGAACCGCACTTGCTCTCGTCCGAACTTCACTTTGACGGGGACATCGGCGAGATCATTGTTTATCACTTTGTTCCGACCGACAGCCAGCGCCGTTCCATCGAGGCCTATCTGATGGGCAAATGGAATATCTGATTCTATCGCGCGCACTCTGACCGGCCCGCGGATGGCCACCAGACGGGGCCGGTCAGGGCCGATCATTGCACCCGTTCGAATCGCAACTCGCTCTTAAGTTCCGACCCCTTCGTGAAGACTTCGCTCCGCGTGATGGTATCAGGGCCCACTATCATCATGATGTTCGGCCGCGAGTCGGGATGTCCGGCGGGACCGGTGGACGAAGACGGGCG
>CAZVAQ010000226.1:0-4413 GCA_964625145.1 uncultured Candidatus Sumerlaeota bacterium | reverse complement strand
CTCGGACCAGGAGCGGCGCTTCGCCCGGCTGGGCGTGGGCGCGGCCCCGGACGAGGCCAACCGGCTGGCGGTCTCCTCGCCCGCCGTCCTTTTCAACCATGCCGGCGAGGGCGTTCAGGCGAAGCTGAACAAGGCCCTGCCCGGCGATACCGCCAGCCTGCTGTTCCAGACCGGCTTTTCCGGCCGGGCCGAGATCGGGCTGGCCGGCAGCGACAACCTGTCGGTGAAGGTCTCGCCCAACGGATCGGCCTTCACCACGGCGATGATCTTCACGCGTGTTCCGACAAGTGCACGCACGCGGTCGAGGTTTGCGCGAAACGCGCCGAGATCGATCTCCGCGATGGTCGGCCGATGGGCGATCACGTTGTGGGCTTCTTCTCCGGCACCAGATTGTGTGCGAGCAGATGATTGATGAAATCGCGCACGGCGCCATGCCCCCCACGCCGGGTGGAGACGAAGTCCGCGGCGGCCTTCACCTCCGGTTCCGCATCGGAAGGACACGCCGCAATCCCCGCCGCCTGCATGCACGGAATATCCGGCAGGTCATCGCCGATGTAGGCGACCTCCTCCCAATCCAGGCCCATCTCCTGGCGCCACGCATCCAGCACGGGAAGCTTGTCCAATGTGCCGGTCTTGATGCGCGGTAACTTCAGGTTGCCAAAGCGCGTCTCCGCAAAGCCCGACGCCTCGCCCGTGATGATCCCCAGCTCGATGCGATCGCGTATCAGGACAATCCCCATGCCATCGCGCGTGGAAAACTTCTTCAGCGACTGTCCACCCCGGTCATAATAGAACCCCGCATCGGTCATCACGCCATCCACATCGGAAACCAGCAGCCGTATCTGCTTGCGTTCGCCTCGACGATAGCCATGCCGCCGCACCATTGTTTCCAGGATGTCCCAATCATTGAACAGCAACCGCGCCGCCTCGATGCGATCGGGGACCTTGATGTCCATCACGTCAAGTTCGTCATCTGCGACTACCGCCGAGAGCAGCGGCAAGAGGGCGCCAGAAGCGGTTTCCGCGTCCACAAGCGTGCCGCCCGGGGAAGCCGTTTTCAGGAACTGGTGGATGTCCTGTGGAGTCAGCAATACACCGCCAACATCCACGCGAACCAACGGCCGCTCCTGCGGTCGCTCATCATGATCCGCATGATTGGGAATCGCGCCCAGCGCCCTCGCCTGTTCCAGGATCGCGGCGACGTGGCTGCGGACATGGATGCGTTCAAACGCGCCCGAGTCCCGTATCGCATCAAACGCCCACCGCCAGAGCGGCTTCCCCACCAACGTCCGCGTCAGGTCGACCGGCGCGTCCAGGTCCGCCTGCAATTGGTCGCTGGACGCATCGAGAAGGGCGTGGAGGGGCATGCTCGTGGTGAACCTTCCAGAATAGTGCCCCTGATGGGGACCGAATCAACGAGTGCAGTCAACCATGGCGTCTCAATTCAGCTCAAGAAACCCACAACTTCAGTGCAATGGCCGCCGGCCTGGAAAGCCCACAATCCAAGTGCCAAATGAACGCGCCGATGCCACCATGCACCAAGCGCCAACGGCGCGACCTATACCAGCCCCGGGCGAAGCCCGGGGTGACGGAGGCAAAAGACTCGAGGGCTGAAGGCCCGACCTATCAATCCCACACATAGCGCTCATCGTAATCTATCCCATACCTATCCAGGAATGACAGATACTCCTCCTTGAATGTTCGGCTCCTATGATGCACTACTTGGGAATCGATGTAGCTGCACAATGCGTCCAATTCCCGGGGGCCCACAGAAAAGGCGCCGTACCCGTTCTGCCACGAAAAGCCTGCCAATCTCGCGTCCTGTGTCTTCATCCACCTTGAGGATGAGGCCTTGGTCTCCTCAACCACCTTCGCGATGCATGCAGTTCGAGACAGACGAACAGCGAGATGCACGTGATCCGCGACGCCCCCAACGCGGTAGCACTCACATCCGGTGTTCCGGACGATGGTGGCCAGATACGCGTACAAATCAGAGGCAAACTCGGGAGAGATAAAGGGAGCTCGGTCACGGGTGCTGAAGATCACATGAGTCAGGAGGAAGGCGTGCGATTGGGGCATGGGGAATAGATCGGGCCTTCAGCCCTCAAACCCTTCTTCGGTCTCTGACCCCGGGCTTCGCCCGGGGCTGGTATAGATCGGGGCTTCGCCCCTCAAACTCCAGATAAATCCCACCGGTGATCAGCCAGGGCCTGCTCCTCAAGCTCCAACCAAGACCCAAAAACGATCTATACGTTGCTCCTGAAGTCCCCATTAATTCTACCCCGTTTGACCTCGGACGAGTAGCGACAAGCTGCCGCAATCCTCACTCCACCCCCGTCACCCATTCGTCGCGAACAACCGCGCGTCGGAGGGGGCGGTGTCGCGTTTGTGTTCGCGTTCCCATTCGGCCAACTTCACGTCCGCATCGGTCATCATCTCCACCAACTGGCGGAACGTGGTCTTCGGCTCCCAACCCAGCACACGCTTGATGCGGGCCGGATCGCCGAGGAGCAGATCCACCTCGCTCGGCCGGAAATAGCGCGGGTCGATCTTCACGTAGTCATTATAATCCAACCCAACGCGGCCAAAGGCGATCTCCAAAAACTCGCGCACCGTGTGCGTCTCGCCGGTGGCGACGACAAAGTCATCCGCCTTGTCGTGCTGCAGCATCATCCACATGGCCTCGACATAGTCGCCGGCATAGCCCCAATCGCGCTTGGCGTCGATGTTGCCCAGATAGAGGTCGCCCTGCAGGCCCGCCTTGATGCGGCCCACCGCGCGCGTGATCTTGCGCGTGACGAACGTCTCGCCGCGGCGCGGGGACTCGTGATTGAACAGGATGCCGTTCGATCCGAACAGGTTGTACGCCTCGCGGTAATTCACCGTCTGCCAGAATGCCGAAACCTTGGCCACCGCGTACGGGCTGCGGGGGTGAAAGGGCGTGTCCTCGTCCTGCGGCACGGCGTGGACCTTGCCGTACATCTCGCTGCTGGATGCCTGGTAGAATTTCGACTTCGGCACGATGCGGCGCACGGCCTCCAGCAACCGCAGCGTCCCCATGCCGACGACGTCGGCCGTGTATTCCGGTTCGTCGAATGACACGCGCACGTGGGACTGCGCGCCCAGGTTGTAGATCTCGTCCGGCCGGGTTTCCTCCACGATCTGCGCCAACCGCGCCGAATCGGTCAGGTCGCCATAGTGGAGCTTCAGCTTCACGCCGGGATTGTGAGGGTCGTCGTAGAGATGCTCGATCCGCGAGGTATTGAACGTGCTGGACCGCCGCACGATGCCATGGACTTCATAGCCCTTGGCCAGAAGCAACTCGGCCAGATAGCTGCCATCCTGGCCGGTGATTCCGGTGATGAGTGCCTTCATGAGGGAGAGTGTTCTCTTTCTCGGGCCCGCCCGGCGTCGACCGCCGCGCCGCCCTGTCATCGGTACGAATAAGGGCCTATGTCGGCCAGCGACAGGGGGGCGTAAAGGGGAAAGTCCCGGGCGACGGGGGGGCTGGGAGCGGGAAGGGAGCGTGGCCATCATGGCCGCGTGCCAAAGCCATAGCGCAGGAGGGGCCGCAGGTGGAGGCACCCTGCCATCGTCCCGCCACGAACTTCGAACGGCCATCCTATCCGTTGGCCTGCAGGATAAAGAAGGCCGCCATAATCCAGGTCGCAATCATGAGCAGCAATAGACCGGCTTCAATCTGGAGAAGCGATCGGGTTGCCTTGCATTTCAGTTCGAATGCCATTCGAATTGGCGTCGGCGCTTGACTCATGGCGCCATATAGATGCCGTGACCAGACAAACTTCAGGTGCCTCGTCTTGGCGAGCGGCGTTTCGCCCGTCAGAACCTCTACCACCTCGAATGCGGTGTTGGGAAGAATCGGAATAGGGCCACGAGCACCAAAGGCGCCTGTGATCCGCTGAATGCTCAGGCTTGACCTAAGTCGGCGCAAACGATGGTCCCTCGAAACCATCTTCTCCAACCGATCTGCATAAGCGTTGCCCACAGAACTCCATATGGTCACAGCAATGACGAACAGGACGACCATTGCCAGAATTAAGAATATTGCGAGTGGCCACATAGGGAGTGTACTCTCAGTTGCCCTGGTCGAATTCGCCCGCGGCTGAATCAGTTTCCGCGCCGGCGCTGTCTCTGTGACGCCAGGTCCTCACTGCTTTCGCGCCAGTCTCAGCCAATTCCATGCACTCCAACCAGCAAGCGCATAGAAAGCTAAAACTATGACGAGGTTCACCATGGAGTTCTGAACACCAAATTCGGGTCTCACTTGGACAAAGAGGAAGATACTTCCCAAGAGTAAACAGCACCAGAAGGCGATGAAGTGCAAGGTACGAGAAAGCATGGGTGGCCTTGTTGTTGTCGAAATTTAGGGTGGACCGGACACTGTCTAGTTAT
>CAZVAQ010000225.1:0-4431 GCA_964625145.1 uncultured Candidatus Sumerlaeota bacterium | reverse complement strand
ACGCGGGGAAGACGCGCTGTGAAGCGAAGGATTAAGGATGAAGGATAAAGGATTAAGAGCGCTTTGACGGTTCCGTCATCCTGACGACACCAAGACGGCATGTGCTTCTTCAGCCTTCATCCTCTATCCTTTAGCCTTCCCATGAACTACCTCGCTCACGCATTTCTCTCGCATCCCAATTCCCAAGTAATCCTGGGCAACATCATGGCAGACTCGGTGAAGGGCCGTGCCTGTCTGGGGTCATTGCTGCCAGCCGTCAGGGCCGGAGTCCTGCAACACCGCGCCGTGGACAAGTTCACCGACGAACATCCGTACTGCCTCGAAGGGCGGAACTTTCTCGTTTCCATCCGCCCTCTTCATCGCGCTCCCGTGTTCGACATACTCATGGACAAGCTGCTGGCACGCTCATGGAGCCGATGGACCCGCGAGCCGCTCGATGTCTTTGCCGAGCGCATCCGCACCATCGTCGAGACGCTGCAACCGCTGCACGTGCCGCGGTTTGGGAACCTCGCCGACAGGATCATCAATGACGGCGCGCTGTTGAAGGGCACAACCGCTGCAGGGCAACGCTTCCTGCTCGAACGCATCGGCGAGCGTTGGGGCGATGCCGGGCTGTTGCTCCCCGCGCTCAATGACTTTGCGCGCCACGAGGACGATCTCGTTGCCGGCTTCCAGGACTTCTTTTTCGAAGCCCAAGCCAGCGCCCGTCGGTATGACTTCAGCAACACGCTCAGCAACACATGAACACGGCGCGGCATGTCGCGCCGTGCTGTTTCGTGTGAATCAGGCGAGTGCCGCTGGATGTTTTGGGTGTGAAAAAGCCGGATCCCGCCGCTGCTTGCGCGGCGGCTCAGGTCTCATCCTGCGTGTCAAATTCCAGCGCGGGCATCTTGAAACGCTCGCCACCGCCCGCTTGCGCGGCGGATGTGGGGCGCATCTCCGCGGTGGATGGCGGCAGCACCTCGCTGTCGCCATCGGACATCGCATCGATCGCGTTGCCCGCCGGCTCGGGAAATCCCTCGTCCATCATGCGCGCGGCTTCCATGATCAGGTGCATCGTCGGCACCTTGTTCGTGCGCTCGGCGGAGAGGATCGCATCAAAGACGACGATGCGCCCCTCGGTCCATTGCATCAGGTCCAGGATCGCGTCAAAGCCATGCATCGCACCGGCTTCAACATGCGTGATCTCGCCGCGGTTCATGTAGATCGAGCCCACGCGGCCGTCCTTCGCAAAGATGCGCATGGTGCGGTCGCAGCGCTTCTGGTGGAACATCTGGATGAGGTCCAGCAGTTCCAGGCCGTGCAGGTGGGGATGCTCGGGAACCTCTGGGAACAGGAGCTGGCGGACCATCTGCGTCAGCCATTCGAAATCGATTGGCCGGTCGCAAATGGCAGACGCACCGCGCTTGAGCGCCTCGTCCCGCATGCCGGGGCGCATGCCCCCCTTGCCCGAGCCGCCGATGAAGATCAGGTAGTTTTCCTTCCCGATCTGGTCGCGGATCGGGTCGATCATGTCCAGGCCCATGACGTCCGGAAGCCGTTGGTCGAGCAACACGATGCGCGGGCGATTCATGGCCAGGCTCATCGCGTCGAAACCCGACGGCGCCCGGTAGATCTCCATCGTGTCCGGGAATTCCTTGGACAGGTGCTGCTCCAGCGACACCGCCTCGTTGGCATTCCCCAGTGCGAGCAGGACGACCACATTTTCTTGTTCGCTGGTGTCAAACATGGGCGCGGTGAGCCGCCGATCCTGTTGCTGAAATTGTGATCACGGTCCGGCGAAAAAAACGCGGCCGTGTCCCCCGGGCAGGAGACTCTGCACACCGCCCATGATTGTCAATGGGGGTCCATCCCGGAATCCGAGGGCTGGCCGGCAGCTTGGCGCAGCTCTGCCAGCTCCTCCTCCGAGACTGGCCGGAACTCTCCAAGCTTCAAATCCCCGAGCAGCAGCCCCGCCAGCCGGGTTCGCACCAATCGCTGCACCCGCCTCCCCACCACCGCCATCATCCGGCGGATCTGGCGGTTGCGCCCCTCGCGCAGCACCATCCTCACCCGGTTGTTCCGCAGCCGCTCGACCGTGCACGGCTGCGTCGGGCCGTCGTCCAGCTCCACACCACCGGCCAGCGACGCGACCTGCGCGGCGGTCAGCGGGCCGTCCAGCGTGACCAGATATTCCTTCTCCACATGATGCCGCGGATGGACGAGCAGGTTGACCAACTCGCCATCGGTCGACAGCAGAAGCAGGCCCTCGCTCTCGCGGTCCAAACGCCCGGCGTACACCAGGCGGTCGCTCTCCGGGGCAAATTGCGCGGGGAGCAGGTCGAACACCGTCTGACCCTTGTGATGAGGGTCGGAGCGGCTGACCAGTACACCGCGCGGCTTGTGATGCAGAAGCGTCAGATTGGCGGGCGTCCATTCAATGGCGCGGCCTTCGACAGTCACAATGTCCCGGCCGGGAAGAATCTGCCGCCCGAGGTCCGTCGCCACCTCGCCATTAACCGCTACCCGGCCGGCCGAGATGATCTCCGCCGCCGCGCGGCGGGAGGCCACCCCGCACCGGGCCAGATAGCGGGCCAGACGCAGGGTGGAAGGCAAAAGGAGGAAGGAGGAAGAGTGAATGGGGAACGACACCGGCCTTACAAAATGCCAAGCCTATTCATCATTCTTGATGTCAGCTTCGGAAGATTCCTCCGGCCCTGCACTGTCGGCGGAATCAGACTCCGCCTCGGGAGAATCCCCTGCATCTGCTTCGGATTCTTCGGCGGCAGGCTCGGGCTCGGGCGCGGTGCTGCTCTCCATGATCTGCTTGAATTCTGACAGCGAGGGCAGATCGGAAAGCTCGCGCAGGCCGAAAGTCTTCAGGAAAAGCTCCGTCGTGCCGTAAAGCGACGGCCGCCCCGGCACCTCACGCTGGCCGACAACATCGATCAGCCCCGATTCCAGCAACGTGCGCATGACGCCGCCGCAATCCACGCCGCGAATCGCTTCCACCTCCGAGCGCACGATGGGCTGCTTGTAGGCAACGATGGCCAGCGTCTCCATCAGGGCGGGCGTCAGCGGATTCTTCCGGCGATGCTTGTGAAGGCCCAGCACCCAGTCGGCAACCTCCGGGCGGGTGGCGAGCTGGTAGCCGCCCGCGACCTCCATGATCGCCAGGCCCGAGAGGCGCGACTCGTATCTGGTGCGCAGATCGGCAAGCCCCGCGGTGATCTCCTCGGCGGAGGTCCCCCCGGTCAGCAGTTCCAGACGCTTCATCCCCAACGGAGCCGTCGCGGCGAAAAGCAGCGCCTCCAGCACGGCGGGCAGCTCCTCCGGCGTGGGGCGCGGAATCTGCCATTCCTCGGCAGAGGCTTCGGGGGTGGGGTTTGCGGGGGCGGTCTCAGCCGACATAGACAACATTCTCATCCCAAGGTGCGATCAGGATGTCCTCGTAAGTCCCCGCCTGGGCCACCGTAATCTCACGCATGCGCGCCAATTCCAGCAGCGCGAGGAAGAAGCAGATGACCTCCTCCTTCGACACGCAGTTGGCAAAGACGCGGGTGACGTTGACTTGGCGGTCGCGACGGATCAACTCGCGCACCTCGAGCATTTTCTCGTCCACCGTAAAGCGCTCGCGCATGACCGTGTGGCGCGCCTCGATGCGGACCTTCTTCAGGATCGACACGAAGGCATCGAACAGCGCGCGGATGTCCTGGCGCGGAATTTCCTTCTCGAAACCGGGAATGTGCGTCACCGCATCGGCGCGGTAGAAAACGCCATTGTTGGCGGATTCCAGGGACCGCAATGTCGCAGCGTAGTCCTTGAACTTGCGATATTCGACCAGACGGCGGATCAGGTCCTTCGTGGAGAGGATCTCGTCGATCTCCTCCTCGGGCCCCGAGGGCGCCTCCTCCTCGCTGGCCGAGCGCGGCAGGATGGCGCGCGCCTTGATCGTCAGCAGCGTCGCCGCCATCACCAGGAAATCCCCGGCGATGTCCAGATCCAGCGCCTCCATCGCCAGCAGGTACTCCATGTATTGCCTCGTGATGGAGGAAATCTCGATCTCCGTCACGTCCATCTCGTTGATCTTCACGAGGTGGAGGAGCAGGTCCAGCGGCCCCTCGAAGACGGGCAATACCACGCGCTTCTCGCGTGGGGAGGAGGCGATGTCCACGACGTCAGCCATGCAGAAGCCCTCGATCCGTGGCCAGCAAAGTCGGCAAAAACCTGCGGACTGGAGGGCCTGACCGCCAACGGAAATGTGAAGGGTGAAGAGAGAAGAGTGAAGGAGAAGGGCTATGGCATTTTGCGGCATATTGTGAATGGTAGACCTCTCTTCCAATCCACGACCGGCCATGGCCCGGAATTGGTCCCGAAGGGACCACAGTTGATTAGCTCGGCATCGTCCCGATCGGGCGATGCCGGGTACACGGCGTCATTTGTCTGCGCTCC
>CAZVAQ010000224.1:0-4456 GCA_964625145.1 uncultured Candidatus Sumerlaeota bacterium | reverse complement strand
CGCCACGCCCACCGCCGCCCCCTCGATACCCTCCATGCGCACACCAAGCCACGCCGCCGTTGCCACCAACGGCAAGCTCACCGCGCTCGACAACATCACCGGCCACGTCGTCCCCCGCGACACCATCACGTGCCCCCAATGCGTGAACACCAACCGCATCGCCGCCAGCGTCGTGAACACCTGGAACGCGAACAACGCCCCCAGCCACTTCTCCCCCAGCAGCACCAGCAGCAACCATTCCCCCTCCATCCACATCATCCACACCGGGATGAACGCGAACAGCGCCGCGTAGCGCGTCAACAGTCGCAGACCCCGCCCCACATGCGCCGCATCCCTCGCGCGGCTGAACGAAGGGAACACCACGCTGGATAGCACCACGTTGAACTGATTCATGTAATGCGGATAGCGATACGCCGCGTAATACAACCCCAACAGCGAATAGCCCGCCACCGAACCGATGACCAGGTAATCCACGTTCGTCGCCGCGAACGCCAGCGCCGTCGCCACCAGCAGCGGCGCACCGAATGGCAACAGCTCTCGAATCGTCCGCACATCCACGATCCACAGCGGCACGAACCGCGCCACGCGCCACACCATCCCCGCCGCCACGACCGTGCGCACCACAAGCCCCATCACAAACACCCACGCCCCCGCGCCCAACAACGCGCCGGTGATCATCGCCGCCGAGCCCGCAACCACGCCGACCACCAACGCGACGTTCACCGCCGTGAACTCCAGCTTACGCTCCAGCAACGCCCGCGGCAGCAACAGCCGCTCCGCCACGATCCACACGCACAATCCCCACGCAAACGGCACCTGCTCCGGCCGGCCCATCGCCCCCAGCACCGGCACGCACGCCACCGCCCACAGCGCGGCCACGAGGATCCCCAGCGCCAGCTCGAACCAGAACACCGTCGAGACCAGCCGGTCGCTGATCTGTTGCCGCTGCACGATGAACTTCTGCCCCGCCATGTCCCCCAGCGTCGCCACAAAGCCGGACAACGCCTGCGCCATGGCGAACACACCGAAATATTCCGGCGCGAGAATCCGCAGCAGCAGGAGCTGCGTCCCCATGTCGATCAGCGTCTTCCCCGCCGTCCCCAGCGACGCGACGCGCAATCCCTTCACCGCCCGCGACCTCAGCGAGGAGGCCCCCTGGCGCGGCTCCGATGGCGGCGAAGACATCAACGACAAGGTCATCCCCCGGTTTCACCCCTGAATGCGGCATTGGCGAGAGGACAAGACTCTCTCCTCGCACCCACCAATGGAGGGGCCAACACCGTCAAGCAGACTCCGCAGCAGGACCCAACACTTGACCCTTCGGCGTAACCCAAGACCCTAGGAAGTGTTACCTATGTCCTGACCCACATCTGTCACCCATGGCCTGACCGAACGGGATGCCAAGCTCCGTTCACCCGGAACCCGGAACTCCAACATTGCGTCCCGCTGCGGGCCGGGCCAACCTTGTGACAAGAATTCCACCCCGGCCTCCTCCTGACCTTCCTTCACTCTTCATCCTTCATCCTTCATCCTTCCCCCGCCATGCTTCTCCTCGAAAACTGCCGCCATCTTGCCACCTTCGACGACCAAGAGCGCGAGCTCCGTCACGTTGACGTGCTCATCGATGGCCCCGTCGTCCGCGCCATTGGCCCGAACCTGCGCGCTGCCCTCTCGCTTCCTGAAGACACGCCCTTCATCGACGCCTCGCACCACCTCGTCATTCCCGGTCTCGTCAACGTCCACCACCACATGTGGCAGGTCCTGACCCGCGTGATGCCGCGAGTGCAGGACCATGGGCTCTTCACCTGGCTCGTCGAGAACTACAAGGTCTGGGAAGCCCTCGAGCCCAACGCCGAGCGCGCCGCCGCCACCCTCGCCATGAGCGAGCTCCTCCTCTCCGGCTGCACCACCACCAGCGACCACCACTACCTCTACCCCGTCGCGCAATCCGTCGAGCTCCTCGACGCGCAATTCGAAGTCGCCGCCCAGCTCGGCATGCGGCTGTACACCACGCGCGGCTCCATGACGCTCGGCGTCGACGACGGCGGCCTGCCCCCCATGACGCTCGTCGAATCCATCGACCGCGTGATGGAGGACTACGAGCGCGTCATCTCCAAGTTCCACGATCCATCCCCCTTGTCCATGACCCGCGTGGCGCTGGCGCCGTGCGCGCCGTTCAATGCGCGCGAGGAGCTCTTCCGCGAAACCGTCCGCATCGCACGTCATCATGGCGTGTTGCTGCACACGCACCTGGCCGAAACGGCCGACGAGGATCGCTACTGCCAAGAGCGCTTTGGCAAGCGCCCGCTCGACTACGTCGCCCACCTCGGGTGGGAAGGCCCCGACGTGTGGTTCGCCCACTGCGTCATGCTGAACGACGAAGAAATCCGCCGCTGCGCCGAAACCGGCACCGGCGTGGCCCACTGTCCATCGGCCAACGCGCGCCTCGGCAGCGGCACCGCCAACGTGCCGCGCATGCTCGAAGCAGGAGTGCGCGTCGGCATCGGCGTCGACGGCTCCTCCAGCAACGACTGCGGCAGCCTCATGGCCGAAGCCCGCGTTTCATTCCTGATGCATCGCGGCAAGCACGGCCCCGACGCCGTGACCGCGCGCGATGTCCTGCGCATGGCGACGCGCGGCGGAGCCGCCATCCTGCACAACGACCGCATCGGCCGCATCGCGGAAGGATGCGCCGCCGACATCGCGATCATCGACCTCGAGCGTTACGACTTCGCCGCCGGCGGCAGCCTCGATCCCCTCGCCGCGCTTGTCTTCTGCGGGCTCTCCCGCCCCGTCGACACCGTCATCGCCAACGGCCGCATCGTCGTCGATCACGGCGCCGTTTGCAGTGTCAGCGAAGCGGCCACCGTGCGCCGCGCCAACGAGGCCACCGCATCGCTCATCGCCAGCGCACAACAACGCCACGGCATCGACTTCCTCCAACCCGCGGAGAAGTCATGATCCGCCGCGTCACCATCCTCGGCGCAGGCGTGTGCGGCCTCGCCACCGCCATCCGTCTTCTCACCCGTGACCATGGACTGGAGGTCACGCTCCTGGAATCCGGCGATCGCGTCGGTGGGTTGGCGCGTTCGCTCACCATCGGCGATCAGGTCACCGACCTCGGCCCGCACCGCATTCACACGGTCTTGCCGGATGTGCAGGACTTCCTCGAAGACATCGCCGGCAAGGAACTGCAACGCGTCGAACGCAAGTCCCGCATGTGGCTGCAGGGCCAATGGATCGAGTACCCGCCCAAGCCCTTGGAAATCGCGCGCGTCCTCGGGCCCGCCACCATGGCGCGCTGCATGACCGGATTCGCCGCCGCAAAGCTCCGCACGCCCCCGCCGCGCGAGAAGCAATCCTTCGAGACAGTCATGACCGGCGCCTTTGGCGATCAGCTCTACCGCCTGATCGTCATGGGCTACACGCGCAAGGTATGGAAGACCGACCCCAGGCGCATCCATGCCGACATCGCGCGCGTGCGCGTCAGCGCCGGCGGCCTTGATCGCATGCTCAAGCGCGTCGTCGGCCTTGAGAAGGAGGGACAGGAAACCGCCCTGCGCCGCTTCTACTATCTCCCCGGTGGCGTCGCGACCCTCGTCGAGAAAATGCGCGAACGCGCCGTGACCCTCGGCGCGCAGATCAACACCGAATCCACCGTCACCGGCCTCAAGCGCGTGCGCACCGGCCATTGGCGCGTGCAATACAACGGCCCCCGCGGCGGACATCGCACAACCACCGCCGACGCCGTCATCTCCACGCTACCCGTGCACGACCTCGCCGCGATGCTGCAACACGTCGCCCCCGACGAACGCGCGCAGCAGGCGGCCGGCGGCCTGCGCTGCCTTGCCAACTTCCTCGTCTGCATCCACATCAACAAGCGCCGCGTCACCGATTCGCAATGGCTCTACTTCCCCGGCGAAGACACACTCTTCAACCGCGGATGCGAGCCGAAGAATTTCCACGCATCCATGGGCGACGACAAGACGACGCTGCTTGTCATGGAAGTCACCTGTCTTCCCGGCGATGCGATCTGGAACGCCAGCGACGACGAACTCGTCCGCCAGACGATCAACGGCCTCGTGAAGACGAAACTCATCCAGCCCCGCGACGTCCTCGGCACGCTCGTCCATCGCATCCCAAACGTCTATCCGCTCTACGACCTGCAATACCTCCAGCGCATCACCACGGTCCTGAAGTGGCTCGCCACATTCCCCGGCCTTGTCTCGACGGGCCGCCAAGGATTGTTCCTCCACAACAACATGGACCATTCAATCCACATGGGCTTCCGCGCCGCCGAATCCATCCTCGACCAAAAGCCCGAGAACATCGGCCGCTCGCATTACCAACACCTGCGCCGGTTTCAGCAGTTCAAGATTGTGGATTAGTTCATCGTACCCTTCCCCAACCCCCGCGCAGGCACGCCCCCCCCCATCCACCCCTCACCCCTCATCCT
>CAZVAQ010000223.1:0-4476 GCA_964625145.1 uncultured Candidatus Sumerlaeota bacterium | reverse complement strand
GTCAGCGGGAGCGTGGGTGTCAGAAGCAGCGGAGCGAGGGGTGGTGAAGGGCAGAAAAAACGTGAAATTGCCGCAAAAACCGGCCTTCGCCGCGCTTGTCTGTGCCGTGTTGTTCAGAGCGTGCGACAACACCGACAAGTTCTTTCTGTCAATCGGCTTCGTTTTTTTCGTCCGGCGGTCGCTTTTTTGTCCACAAACGTGCGCGGTGCCCTGAATTCGCGTTGCCGCGCGGCCGTAACGATCAAGCCATCACAATGTTAGCGCGTCCCTGCGGAGAGTTCTTCCCCATGCTTGAATTGCTCAGTGGCCTTTCCCTCGGCGCCGTTCTCCATGTGGTCGTGCTGTCCGTGACGTTGCCGCGGATCTTGCGCGTGAAGCGCGATCCGGTGCGCGCGCTGGTCTGGCTCTATTTCTGCCTGTTGGTTCCGTATTTGGGGTGCGCGCTGTTTTGGATGATTGGCGATCCATCGATCCGCCGGCACACCGATCGTGTGGTCGAGGGCCCGCCGATCTTTCGCGCGTCGCTGCGCCGGGCGGACCAGCGGTTGCGCGTCACCGCACAGGGCAGGCTGCAGCGCCTGCAGGCCCGGCTGGGGGAATCGCCCGCCACGCGCGGCAACCATGTGGAGTTCTACGAGAAGGGCGCCGAGGCGTTTGCCGCCATCGAGAAGGCCCTGCGCGAGGCTAAGTCGGAAATCTGCGTACAGTACTACATCTATCGCGACGATGAGCTGGGCCGCAAGCTCGCCTCCATCCTGCGCGAGAAGGCCCGCGCGGGGGTGCGTGTGTATTTCCTCTACGACGCGGTGGGGTCGGTGCAGCTCCCCGAGCGGTTCCTGCGTTGGATGACACGGGCGGGGATCGAGGCGCATCCGTTCCTCCCGTTCGGCCTGCTGGCGCGGCGCTTCCAGATCAACTTCCGCAACCACCGCAAGCTGGTCATCGTGGACCGCGCCGTGGCGTTCACGGGCGGATTGAATGTTGGCAACGAGTACATCCACGGCACGCCACGGCTGGGCCAATGGTATGACATCCACATGAAAGTGGCCGGGCCGGCAGTCCCCCAGTTGCGCGATGAGTACGCCGCCGATTGGTTTTTTGCGGCGGAGAGTTCCGAGACCACGTTTGAGCAACTGCCCCAAACCCCGGAGCTCATCGAGCCGGCCATCCCCACGAACCTCAACCGGGGATGGGTGCAGACGGTTTCCGGGGGTCCGGACCAGAAGGTGAACCGCATCCGGGCGCTGCTGCACTTCGTGATCTCGCGCGCGCGGCATCGTCTATGGATCGCCACGCCGTACCTGGTGCCGGACGAGGCGAACTTCGTCGCCCTGCAGGCCGCGGCCTATGCCGGGGTGGATGTGCGCATCCTGGTGCAGAACGACCGGCCGGACCAGTGGCTGCCGCATCTGGCGGCGCGCTACTATTGGGAGGAGTTGATGGACGCGGGCGTGCGGCTGTACCAATACTCGCCCGGGATGATGCACGCCAAGATGATGCTGATGGACAGCCGCATCGCCACGGCGGGCTCGGCGAACCTGGATGTGCGCAGCCTGGGGCTGAACTTTGAGATGAACCTGGTCTTCTACTCGCAGCACGAGATCCGCGCCATCGAGCGGCTGTTCGAGGATGCGTTTGACCAGGCGAGGGAGGTCGGGGCCGCGTTCCGCGCGCGCGGCCGGATTGTCCGCATCGCGGAAAACTTCTGCCGGCTGTTTGCGCCCACGCTTTGACTTCCTATCCCATGCCGAGGCGGCGCCGGAAGCGCGGCGAGCTCAGTGCGCCCCACACCATGCCGCCCAGCAATCCACCCGTGTGCGCCCAGTTCGCGATGGGCCCAAAGGCACCGGTCCAGCAGACCACGAACCAAATGCCCATGAGCCACACGGTGGTCATCGGCAGTTGGTAGGGCACGCGCGGATCCCACACGGTCTTCATCCACATGAAGCCGAGCAGGCCGAAGACAACGCCGGACATGCCGCCAAAGCCGGGCCCGACCAGCAGGTACTGCAGCAGGTTTCCACCCAGGCTGAACACGATGACCATGGACGCAAAGGTGACGATTCCGTGTACGCGTTCCAGCACGCCGCCCAGATCCCACGTCCACATCATGTTGAAGAGGATGTGGATGAAGCCGAAATGCAGGAACATGGGGGTGAACAGTCGCCAGAGTTCGCCCTGCTTGACCTCCGGGAACCAGGCGTCGGTACGCGCCGAGATCATGAGCGCGGCCTCGGTCGCGTGGGTCTCCGGGGTCACGAACTGCTGCAGGTAGAAGACGAACGCGCTGAAGCCGATGAGGGCCATGGTGAAGACAGGCATGGTCTCGGCCCGCTGGGCGGCCATGGCGGTGCGCATGTCGATGGTGCGTGCGCGAGCGTCGCGGGCTTGCTGTTCGGCATCGCGCCATGCGTCGCGGCCCTGTCGGGCGGTGTCGGCAAAGCGGGGGTCGGCGGGATTGGCCTCGAAGGCGGCCAGCTCCTCGGCCGCCTGTGCGAGCTGATCCTCGTCGTGAACCCAGACGGCAAAGGCCTCGCCGTCGGGCTCCACTTCGTTTTCGATACCGAGACCGAACAAATGGTCGGCAAATTGCCGGGCGCGGGCTTTGTCGGCGATGGTTCCAATGCGTCTCATGGGATCGAATCGACCGCACGGCGCCGGTGTGCCGCAAGTGCAAGCGCGCAGGCGCCGAGCGCCCAAGTCATGACCATTTGTGAAGGCGGGGCGATGTGGGGCACCGTTTGCCTTGACGGGTGGCGGCGGCTCGGGTTTTCTCCCCGTCCCCACGGCGACTGGCCCTTGACCGGCCCCTCATGCCGTGCAACCCTCCTTTCCCGATTTCAGGAACCCAGCCCATCGCCGCCCGACTGTCACCAAATGGGTATGCCCTGCCAATCAGTCCCCACGGACCCGCCCCCTTCGGGATAATCACCACCCTCCACCTCCATCAGCCGACCACCGGTGTGTCACAGCAGTTCAACTTTTTGCGGGAGTTTGTATGCGGATTAGCGAAGTCGCCACTCTTCTCGGTTTGGGTACCAAAGAAGTCATCTCCGAGGTGGAAGCCCAGCGGGAAGCCCTGACCGCACAGGGATTCAAGATTGCCAAGAAGCTGACCGCTTCCAGCGGCATCGATGACGACGCGGTGCGGCACCTGATGGCCGCCGTGGATGCACGGCGCCGCGAGGAGAAGAAGGAAACCGAGGAGGCCGAGAAGGCCCGCCTTCGCGAGGAGGAGGAAAAGCGCCGCGCGGAGGAATCGGCCAAGCGCGCCGCCATCGAGGCCCAGCAACGCCGGGCCGCCGAGGAGGCACGCCGCCGCGCCGATGAGGCGCTGGAGCGCCGCACGCGCGAGTTGGCCAAGCTGCCCCCCATAGCGCCGCCTGCCGGTCCGCCCCCGATTACCCCCGCCCCCACGTCCACTCCCCGAGCTGCGGCCCCGCCTCCGATCGCTGTTCCGCCTCCTGCTGCCGCCCCTGCAGCCCAAGCGCCGACTGCCCCCGCCCCGCAAGTTGCTCCGGCTGCCCCGCCCCCAGTTGCCGCCCCGCCCGCTGCGTCAGCCCAAGAGGCTGCGCCCGTCGCCGCCGCCGCGGCACCGTCGGCCCAGCCGCAGTCGGCCGCCGCGCCACCGACAATTCAAAGCGCCCCCGGACCGTTCTCCGCAGGCACGCCACGCCGCCAACCGGCGCCGGCCGCGGATCGCCGATCCGAGGCACCCGCCGAACGGCGCGACAGCCGCCAGTCACGCGATAGTGCGCCGCCGCGTCGCGACGACAGCCGCCCCGGCCGCCCCAGCGAGCGCCCGGCTCGCGGAGCCGCGGCACCCAGCGCCGCCGGCTTGGCCGACTTCGTCAACCAAGGCCTGCAGCCCAGCGTGCAGGATGACCACAAGGCACGCCGCCGCTCCGAAGACCGCGGCAAGGAGCGCCGCCGCCCCGAGGAGCCGGCAAAGGCTCCACGCAAGAAGACTGTTGGCGACGCCGCGCGCCGCCCAAGCTTCCGCCCAACCCAGATTTTCGAGGGCGAAGTGGTCAGCGCCACTCGCCGCCCCTCCGCCCGCCCGGAGAAGGGGCGCCGCAAGGGTGCTGGCGGCCAGCGGGGTCCCTCCCAGCCGCAGCGTCCGAAAGTGGTGCGCCTGGCGGGTGACTTCACCGTCGGTCAGTTCGCCGAGAAGATCGGCGTGGATCCCTCCGACGTCATCAAGCGCCTGTTCCTGATGGGCGAGATGCTGACGATGAACCAGATCCTGGACCCGGACATGGCCGAGTTGCTGGCGGCCGAGTACGAGGTCGAGGTCTCCATCGAGCGCGAGGGCGACGAGTACGACATCGCCAAGTACCTGAACATCGAAGACCCGCCCGAGAAGCTGAAGCCGCGTCCGCCGGTCGTCACGGTCATGGGCCACGTCGACCACGGCAAGACGACGCTGCTGAACCTCATCCGCAAGGCCAACGTCGTCGACCAGGAATTCGGCGG
>CAZVAQ010000222.1:2431-4492 GCA_964625145.1 uncultured Candidatus Sumerlaeota bacterium | reverse complement strand
CTGCGCGAGCTGCTGGATCTGATGCGCCTGCCGGTCATCATGGTGCCGGGATTCGAGGCCGACGACATCATCGCCACGCTGGCGCGGTGGGCAGTGCAGAACGGCGGCGAGGCGTGCATTGTCTCGGTGGACAAGGACCTGCTCCAATGCGTCGAACCGGGCGTGACGGTGTTGCGCGATCATCTTGGCAAGATCGAGCTGCTGGACGAGGCGGGCGTGAAGGAGAAGCTGGGTGTGACGGCGCAGCAGGTGCCCGCCTATCTGGGGTTGCTGGGCGACACGGCGGACAACATTCCCGGCGTTCCCGGCATAGGCAAGAAGCGCGCGATGGATTTGCTGAACGAATTTGGGGACATGGAGTCGCTGTTGGCCGCAGCGGTGGGTCGGGAGAAGCCGAAGTTCTGGGCGGCGCTGGCCGAGAATGCCGATCTGGCGCGGCGTTCGATGCAGTTGGCAACGGTGCGGCGCGATGTGCCGCTGGAGGCCTCGTGGCAGGCTTTCCGGTGGGAGTACCTGCCGGACACCAAACTGCGCGACATGCTGAAGCGTCTGGAGTTTCGCTCCCTGGTGGAGGAGATCGGCGGGCAATCGCTGGAGGACCGCACCGTCGATTACGCCACCGTGCGCACGCGCGCGGAATTGGAAAGGGCTGTCGCGGCGATCCTGAAGGCGGGGGAGGCGGCGATCGACACGGAGACGACGGGGCTGGATCCCCACACGGACCGGCTGGTGGGGCTGTCGCTTTCCTGGGCGCAGAACCAGGCGGTGTATGTGCCCATCCGTGGCGACGACCGCGATGATTGTCTCGAGCAACAGGAAGTGGTGGAGATCATGGCGCCGTTGTTCCGCAAAGGAGCCGTGAAGTGGATCGCGCACAATTGGCGATTTGACTACAAGGTGCTGCGCGCGGCGGGCTTCGACGCGGAAGAATGTGCCGTCGACACCATGATTGCCGCCTATCTGATCAATCCCGATCGAGCGACGAACTCGCTGAAGGGCCTCGGGCGCGAGTGTCTCGGCATCGAGATGACGCCGATCAAGGAACTGATCGGCTCCGGCGACGACCTGGTCACCATGGCAGGTGTCGATGTGGAGAAAGTGAGCGAGTACGCGTGCCAGGACGCGGACGTGACGCGGCAACTGCGCGACCATCTGCTTCCGCAACTGGGCGAGGGAACGAGGCTGCGCAAGTTGTTCGACGAGGTGGAGGTGCCGTTGACGACGGTGCTGGCGCGGATGGAATGGGAGGGCGTGCGCATCGACGTGGATTACTTCCGGCGCCTGCGTTCGGAGACGATGGCGCGGTTGGCCTCGCTCACCAGCCAGATTTACGGCCATGCCGGGCGCGAGTTCAACATCAACTCGACGAAGCAACTGGCGCAGGTGCTCTTCGAGGATCTCGGCCTGCCCAGCCAGAAGAAGACGACGACTGGTTTCAGCACCGACGTGACGGTGCTGGAGGAGCTGGCAAAGCTGCACCCGCTGCCGGCTTGCTTGCTGGAATACCGGCAACTGGAGAAGCTGCGCGGGACGTACATCGAAGCGCTGCCGATGCTGGTGAATCGCAAGACCGGGCGCCTGCATTCGAGCTTCAACCAGACCGTGGCCGCCACGGGGCGTTTGTCCAGCAGCGATCCGAACCTGCAAAACATACCCGTGCGGACGGAGGATGGGCGCAAGATCCGCCGCGGTTTTGTCCCCCGCGAGAAGGGATGGCGGCTGATTGGCGCGGACTATTCGCAGATCGAACTGCGCATCCTGGCGCACATGGCCGACGACGAGGCTCTCATCGCGGCGTTTCGCCATGGCGACGACATCCACGCGCTGACTGCGAGCAAGGTTTACGGTGTCGATCTCGCCGATGTGACGAAGGAGATGCGCTCGGCGGCAAAGGCCATCAACTTTGGCATCATCTATGGCATGACGGCGTTTCGCCTGGCACGCGACCTGGGCATTTCGCGCAAGACGGCCGAGCAGTTCATCGCCGACTACTTCAAGGCCTATTCCGGCGTGCGGGCCTTCATCGACAAGACGCTGGAGGAATGCCGCGAGAACGGCTAT